>NZ_JBJODK010000002.1:0-463542 GCF_045900275.1 Clostridioides sp. GD02367
GAAATCGCAAACTATCTCGCTTAATTTCTGATGTGTCATGGTCAGAATTTGTTCGTCAATTAGAATACAAGGCTAATTGGTATGGTAGACAAGTTGTAAAGGTAGGTAAATTCTTTGCAAGTTCACAAATATGCAATAAATGTGGGTACAAAAACAAGGAAGTGAAGAATTTAAGTATAAGAGAATGGATTTGTCCTTGTTGTAATGAAACTCATGATAGAGATATAAATGCAAGTATAAATATACTAAAAGAAGGATTAAGACTAATAAGAGTTTAAAATAGATAACTTATGTAAGAACCGTAGGAACTACGGGGATAGCCTGTGGAGAGTTTGTAAGACATATTTTAGTATGCAAAATTCTATGAAACAGGAACCATGTGACTTTAGTCATGTGAGGTTCAGATATAAAGAGTTTTTATATAATGTAAAATAATAACTATAAGAATAATTAAGAGGAGGGAATTTTAAGGTGGACAATAAACAAAGTAGAACTAGAAATTTTAGTATAATTGCACATATAGACCATGGAAAGTCTACCTTAGCTGATAGATTAATACAACAAACGGGGCTTGTTAGTGAAAGGGACATGAAAAGTCAATTGCTTGACAATATGGACCTTGAAAGAGAAAGAGGAATTACTATAAAGCTTCAAAACATAAGATTAATGTATAAAGCGAAGGATGGAAATGAATATTATTTAAATCTTATAGATACTCCTGGACATGTAGACTTTAACTATGAGGTATCAAGAAGTTTGGCTGCATGCGAAGGGGCATTACTGGTAGTTGATGCAGCTCAAGGTGTTGAGGCACAAACCTTAGCTAATGTCTATCTTGCTATAGACCAAGATTTAGAAATATTACCAATAATAAATAAAATAGATTTACCAAGTGCAAGACCAGAGGAAGTAAAACATGAAATAGAAGATTTAATAGGACTTGACTCAAGTGAAGCACCTCTTATTTCTGCTAAGACTGGTTTAAACATAGAAGATGTCTTAGAAGATATTGTAAAAAATGTTCCGCCACCTAAAGGAGATAATGAAGCACCATTAAAGGCATTGATATTCGATTCTTACTATGATGCTTATAAAGGTGTTGTAGCTTATGTTAGGGTATTTGAAGGAACTGCAAAAAAAGGCATGACAATAAAAATGATGAACACTAATAAAAAGTTTGAAGTAACTGAAGTTGGTGTTATGGCTCCAGGTCAAACTGAGCTTAGTGAATTATCAGCAGGTGATGTTGGTTATATTGCAGCCAGTATAAAAGATATAAGAAGTTGTCGTGTGGGAGATACAATAACAGATTCAAATAATCCTACAGATGAACCTTTACCAGGATATAAAAAAGCTACTCCAATGGTATACTGTGGTATATATCCAGGAGAAGGAGAAAAATATGAAAATGTAAGAGATGCTCTTGAAAAGCTTCAAGTAAATGATGCTGCACTTGAGTATGAAGCTGAGACTTCAGCAGCATTAGGATTTGGTTTTAGATGTGGTTTCTTAGGTCTTTTACATATGGAGATAATGCAAGAAAGACTTGAGAGAGAATTTAATCTTGATATAATTACGACAGCACCATCAGTTATATACAGAGTTACAAAAATTGATGGAGAAGTTGTAATGATACAAAATCCTGCAAACCTGCCAGAGCCATCTGAGATAAAGATGATAGAAGAACCTATAGTAAAAGGAGATATAATAGTTCCTAAAGACTATGTAGGTGTAGTTATGGAACTTTGTCAAGAGAGACGTGGAAACATGTTAAAT
Organism: Clostridioides sp. GD02367; assembly: GCF_045900275.1. NCBI lineage: Bacteria > Bacillati > Bacillota > Clostridia > Peptostreptococcales > Peptostreptococcaceae > Clostridioides > Clostridioides sp. GD02367. Next base: position 1,777 of record NZ_JBJODK010000002.1, read on the forward strand.
ATGGAATATATAGATGAGAGAAGAGTAATGCTTCACTATGACCTTCCTCTTAATGAGGTTGTTTACGATTTCTTTGATGCTTTGAAATCAAGAACTAGAGGTTATGGTTCTCTTGATTATGAAGTTAAAGGTTATGTGGCATCTACACTTGTAAAACTTGACGTATTAATTAATAAAGAGCAAGTTGACGCACTTAGTTTTATTGTTCATGAAACTCGAGCATTCCCTAGAGGAAAGGCAATGTGTGAGAAACTAAAAGGTGAAATTCCAAGACATCAATTTGCTATACCTATACAAGCCGCTGTTGGTAATAAGGTTATAGCAAGAGAGACAATAAGTGCGTTAAGAAAAGATGTACTTGCTAAATGTTATGGTGGGGATATATCTCGTAAGAAGAAACTTCTTGAAAAACAAAAAGAAGGTAAGAAGCGTATGAGACAAATTGGTTCTGTTGAAGTTCCTCAAAAAGCATTTATGTCTGTACTTAAATTAGATGAGTAAATTTTTATAAATTTAGATAAGGATATTTATAAGCTAGAGTGATTTTAGAATTATTTCTAAATTAATCTAGCTTTTTTGTGGTATATTTTAAGTAAACTCATAGAAAATATAAACAAGAGTATATTAAAGAAAAATAAAAAGGTGATATTTATGATTAATATAGAAATTCCTAAAAAAGTAGAGTGTATAATTAAAGAATTAGAAAAACATGGTCATGAAGCATATGTAGTTGGAGGATGTGTCAGAGATTGTTTGTTAGAAAGGATTCCAAATGACTGGGACATAACAACTAGTGCTAGACCAGAAGAAGTAGTAGAGCTATTTAAAAAAACAATTCCAACTGGTATACAACATGGCACTGTAACAGTTATGATTGAGCATGAACCATTTGAAGTGACAACTTACAGAATAGATGGAAATTATAGTGATGGTAGACATCCAGATTCAATAGAATTTACAAATAACATAATTAAGGACCTATCGAGAAGAGATTTTACTATCAATGCAATTGCATACAATGCAAAGAATGGATTGGTTGACCCATTTAATGGGTATGAAGATATACGAAATAAGTATATACGTTGTGTTGGAAATCCAGTAGATAGATTTGAAGAAGATGCACTTAGAATGCTTAGGGCAGTTAGGTTTTCAGCACAACTAAGTTTTAAAATAGCTGAAGGGACTAAGCAAAGTATCTACAAAAAAGCAGACTTGATTAAAAATGTTTCTATAGAAAGAATCCAAACAGAATTAAACAAAATACTAGTATCTGATTCATCTAAATTAGAATTATTAAATTCAACAGGTTTGTTGAAATTTATAATCCCTGAAATATGTGAACTAGAAGAGGTTACACAACATAATCCATATCATATTTATGATGTACAAAAACATACTTTAATGGCCACAGAAGTAATTGAGGATGAATTATATTTAAAACTTACAATGTTGTTTCATGATTTAGGAAAAAAAGTAACTAAAACGACTGATAAAAATGGAATTGACCATTTTTATAATCATAGTAGAGAGTCTGTGAAGATTGCAAAGAGGATTTTAAAGAGACTCAAGTACGATAATTATACTATTAATAAAGTTTTGTTATTAATACAATATCATGATTATAGAATAGAGCCAAAACGGAAAATAATTAAAAAGTTATTAAATAAACTTGAAGATGTTGAACTATTTGAAGATTTAATAAAGGTTAATTGGGCAGATACACTTGCTAAAAATCCAAAATATGCAAAAAGAAAGATATTAAACCTTATTGAGTGTGAAAAAGAATTTAGACATATAATAAATCAAAATGAATGCTTCAATATTAAGGATTTAGCTATTAATGGAAGAGATTTGATATCTATAGGTGTAAAACCAGGTAAAGATATGGGACATATATTAAATAAGATGCTTGAAATAGTTATAAATAATCCAGAACTAAATGAAAAAGAAATACTGAAAGAAGAAGTATTAAATATATATACATTTTAGAATAGAGTATAAAAATTTTAGTTTAATTAATTTAAAAAGCTGAAAATAGAGTACTTTTTTAGAAAAATAAATGATTTTTAGAGATTGTTTTAAACATTGAGATTGTATCTTTTTTAAATGTATAGAAACTTAATCTAAAATTAGCAGATTAATATAAAAAAAAACTTTGGGAATACTAAAACCATAATTTATAAAATTAATATTTTATGCACTATAAAACAGTGAGGAGGGACAGTATGCGTACTCAACTACAAAAGACTATTGGTCTTTCAGCAGCTCTTTCTACTGTTGTAGGTATGGTTATAGGTTCGGGAGTTTTTTTTAAGCCACAAGCAATATACACTACAACTAATGGAGCTCCAGGTCTAGGTATTATAGCATGGCTTTTAGGTGGCTTTATAACAATAACTGCAGGTCTTACAGCTACAGAAATCTCAGCTGCTATACCAAAAACTGGTGGTATGATGATTTATATTGAAGAGATATATGGAGAAAAGTTAGGTTTTTTAACTGGATGGATGCAAACTGTATTATTTTTCCCAGGAACATCAGCGGCGCTAGGAGTAATCTTTGCTCAACAAGCATCTGAACTTTTGGGCATGAGTCCAAATAATATGGCTAATGTACTTCCTATAGCAATTGGAGTTATACTATTTTTAGCAGTACTAAATATAATAGGCTCATCCTTAGGAGGGAAAGTTCAGACAGTAGCAACTGTTGGAAAAATGATACCTTTAATTTTAATAATAATTTTTGGGTTTATTAAAGGTCAAAGTAGTGAAGTGTTAAGTCCATTTGTAGGTGATGGTGTTAGTGTATCAAACGCACTTGGACAAGTCCTAATAGCAACTTTATTTGCATATGATGGATGGATAAATGTTGGGGCTATATCAGGAGAAATGAAGTCTCCAGAGAAAGATTTGCCAAGAGCAATAGTTGGTGGATTATCGTTAGTTATGGCAGTTTATATTATAATAAATATAGCTTACCTTTGGGTAGTGCCAGCAAGTGAATTAGCAACAGTTACTTCCCCAGCTACATTAGTAGCAACAAGATTATTTGGAAACTTGGGTGGAAAAGTAATAACTGTTGGTATATTAATATCAGTATTTGGTACATTGAATGGGTACTTATTGACAGGTTCAAGAATACCATATACATTAGCTGAAATGGGAACTTTACCAGCATCTAAAGCTCTTTTAAAAGTAAATTCTGGAGGTTCTCCTGTAAATTCAATATTACTTATAACTGTATTAGCCTGTGTATATGCCTTATCTGGCCAATTTAATCTTCTTACAGATTTAACTATATTTTCAATATGGGTATTTTATGTACTGACTTTTATAGGAGTTATGAGGCTTAGAAGAGAAAAACCTGATTTACACAGACCATATAGAGTTCCTTTATATCCAATAATACCAATCATAGCTATACTGGGAGGTATGTTTGTAATAATAAATCAATTGTTGACTTCAACAGTAATATCTTTAGGTGGAATATTTATAACACTATTAGGTTTGCCAGTTTATTATTATATGAAGAAAAGATAAGTACTTAATTTAAGTTAGATGAATTTGGATAAGAGTAAAAATTAACTTTTATCCAAATTTTTTATAATATTACATAATATAAGTATTTTATATGTTACTTGATGTGCTATCTTGTTTGATTTATAATTTAGTAATTGATGTTTTAAGATAATTAAAGAAACGAGGAATAAAAAATGTTGGGACTTTATATACATATTCCATTTTGTGTAAAAAAATGTAAGTATTGTGATTTTAACTCTTACAAAATGGACATAGATGCAAAAAAAAGATATATAGAAGATTTAAAAATTGAAATGGAATTGTACAGTAATAAATTATATAAGGATAACAAATACAAGAAGAAAGAAGATTACCATCTAAATAGTGACGATACAATAACGAGTATATTTGTAGGAGGAGGTACACCTAGTATATTGACATCTGATGAAATAAGAGAAATATTTACAAGTGTAAGAGCGATGTTTAATATAGATAAGAATGCAGAAATAACTATAGAGTGTAATCCTGGTACACTGACACTAGAAAAATTAAAAACTATGAAAGATATTGGTATAAATAGACTTAGTATTGGTTTACAAGCTGTTCAAGAACAACATTTGAACTTTATAGGAAGAATACATACTTATGAAGAATTTGAGAAAAACTATAAAGATGCATTAAGTGTAGGCTTTAAAAATATTAATATAGATTTAATGTACAGTCTTCCAAATCAAACTCTATGTGATTGGAAGGAAACCCTTCAAAAAGTTTCAGACCTAAATCCAACACATATATCAGCCTATTCTCTTATATTAGAAGAAGGAACAGAGTTATATAATATGTATGAGAATAATAAGTTTGAGCTCATAGATGAAAATATGGATATAGAAATGTATGAGTATACAATAAACTATCTAAAATCAAAAGGGTATAATCAATACGAAATATCAAATTACTCAAAAGATGGTTATAATTGTGAGCATAATATCTTATATTGGGAATGTGAACATTACATAGGTCTAGGAGCAGGAGCTTCTGGTTATATTAATAAGAATAGATATAATAATTTAGAATCTTTAGATGACTATCATTTGAGTTTAACAAAAAGAGAGAAACCAATACAAGAAAATGAGATTCTTTCTGAAAAAGATATGATAGAAGAGAAGATATTTATGGGGCTTAGAATGAATAAAGGTATAGAATTTGAAGATTTTAAAAAAATTTTTGGGCTAGATTTTAGAGAAAAATATAATAAGCAAATAGAAATGCTATTAGATAGAAAGCTTATAAATCAGAGCTTTGAGGGAATACAACTAACTCAAAAAGGAAGAGAAATATCTAATAGTATCTTTATAGAATTTATGGAATAATTTTTAAGGTGTTGACAAAATAAATTTATAATGGTATATAATATATATAATCTTTTTAGCACTCGAACTTGGTGAGTGCTAACAGCTAGGAGGCATAATAAGATGGAATTAAATGAAAGAAAATTAAATATCCTCAAAGCTATAGTTAAAGATTATATAGAAACAGCTGAAGCTATAGGTTCTAGAACAATATCTAAAAGACATGATTTAGGTGTTAGTGCTGCTACCATAAGAAATGAAATGGCTGACCTTGAAGAATTAGGGTACTTGATTCAGCCTCATACTTCTGCGGGTAGAGTTCCGTCTGAAAAAGGCTATAAGTTATATGTAAACTCTCTTATGAGTAAAAGCGAATTGGATGATAATGATAAAATTCTTATTGAACAATGTATGAATCATAATATAAATCATATAAAAGAATTGATTCATGAAACTTCAAAGCTATTATCTCAACTAACAAACTATACAACTGTAGCAGTTACTAAGAGTTTAATAAATCAAAGTGTTATAAAGCACATACAATTGGTTGCTATGAATGACAATAATATTTTACTTATAGTTGTAACAGATAAAGGAGATTTAAAAAAAGCTAACCTTACAACTAATGTATATTTAGATCAATCTAAGTTAAACTTGATTTCTGATAATCTTACAAGGAAGCTCTTAGGTAAAAGTATAACAGATTTGGATGATAATCTAATTGCTTTTATTAAATACGAAATAAGTGAGTATTCTGGGCTTATAGATGAGCTTTTAAATGCTTTGAATTCAAATATGAAAGAAGAAGATTTTTCTCTATCATTAAATGGAGCTACTAACATATTTAGCTATCCAGAATTTAATGATGTATTAAAAGCAAAGTCATTTTTAAATATGTTGGAGAAAAAAGAGACAATAGCTGACATAATTAAATCAAAGGGAATACAAAAGGACAATCTAAATATAATAATTGGTAGTGATAATGATTGTGAATTGGCACAGGATTGTAGTATAGTTACAGCAACTTATAATGTAGATAGAGACTTGGTTGGGCGAATAAGTTTTATAGGCCCTACAAGAATGGATTATGCTAGAATTTACTCTATAATAAATTATATGAGTTTATTAATTAATAGAAAGTAAAGAAATTTTAAATTGAGAGGTGTAAAGTCTTGGATAAAAAAAATGAGCAACAGGAAGTAAAAGAAGAAAATGATACTTCTATTAACCAAGAATCTGAAACTCAAGTAGAGTTAGAAGAGGAAATTGTTAATGAAGAATGTAAGGAATCAAGTGAAACAAGTGATGAAAAAGAAGTTGATGATGAAAATGTAACAGATATAAATTCTAAATTAGCAGAAAAAAAATTGCAAGACGAATTAGATGAATCAAATGATAAATATCAAAGACTTCAAGCCGAATATGCAAACTACAGAAGAAGAACTCAACAAGAAAAAGAGACGATAGGTGTGTTTGCAAATGAAAAGATAATAACTGAGTTGATACCAGTTATAGATAGTATGGAAAGAGCCTTAGATGCATGTGAAGATAAGGAAGATACTATGTATAAGGGTATAAGCCTTGTACATAAACAGTTAATGGACACTCTAGTAAAATTTGGAGTAGAAGAAATAGAAGCAGAATCTAAGGAATTTGACCCTAATTTACACCTAGCAGTTATGCAAGAAAGTGTAGATGGAGTTGAAGCAAATCAAATAGTAATGGTACTTCAAAAAGGATATAAGCTAGGAACTAAAGTTATAAGACCTTCAATGGTTAAAGTTTCTTGCTAAGTATAAATTAAAGGTTGATTATTTAACCTAATATAAAATATTCAAATAAGTAAAACTTAATTATATAATTACTCGAGGAGGATTTTAGTCATGGGAAAAATAATAGGAATAGATTTAGGAACAACAAATTCATGTGTTGCAGTATTAGAAGGTGGAGAAGCACAAATAATAGCAAATAGTGAAGGTATGAGAACTACTCCATCAGTAGTAGCATTTACAAAAGATGGTGAAAGAATAGTTGGAGAGCCTGCAAAAAGACAAGCAGTTACAAATGCAGATAAAACAATAACTTCTATAAAAACTCATATGGGAACTGATTACAAAGTAAATATAGATGGAAAATCATATACTCCACAAGAAATATCAGCAATAATATTACAAAAATTAAAATCAGATGCAGAAAGTTACTTAGGACAAACAGTAACAGAGGCAGTTATAACAGTACCAGCTTACTTTACAGATGCTCAAAGACAAGCTACTAAAGATGCTGGTAGAATAGCAGGACTTGATGTTAAGAGAATAATAAACGAACCAACAGCAGCTGCTCTTGCTTATGGTATGGATAAATTAGACCAAGAAAAGAAAATATTAGTATTTGACTTAGGTGGAGGAACTTTTGACGTATCTATACTTGAAATAGGAGATGGAACTTTCGAAGTTTTAGCTACAGCTGGTAACAATAGATTAGGTGGAGATGATTTTGACCAAATAGTAATAGACTATTTAGCGGATGAATTCAAAAAAGCTGAAGGTGTAGACTTAAGAAATGATAATATGGCTCTTCAAAGATTAAAAGAAGCAGCAGAAAAGGCTAAGAAAGAATTATCATCAACAATGAATTCAAACATAAACTTACCTTTCATAACTGCTACAGCAGAAGGACCAAAACACTTAAATATAGACTTATCAAGAGCTAAATTTGAAGAATTAACTAGAGGTTTAGTTGAAAAAACTATGGAACCAACTAAGAGAGCTTTACAAGATGCTGGACTTTCTACAGGTGATATAGATGATGTATTATTAGTAGGTGGTTCTACAAGAATACCAGCAGTACAAGAAGCTGTTAAGAAATTTATAGGAAAAGACCCTCATAAAGGTATAAACCCAGATGAGTGTGTTGCAGCAGGAGCTTCTATACAAGCAGGAGTTTTAGCAGGAGATGTTAAAGATTTATTATTACTAGACGTTACTCCATTATCTCTTGGTATAGAAACTATGGGTAATGTAATGACTAAGATAATAGAAAGAAACACTACAATACCAACTAAGAAATCTCAAGTATTCTCAACTGCTGCTGATAATCAAACAGCTGTTGATATACATGTTCTTCAAGGTGAAAGAAGTATGGCTTATGACAATACAACTTTAGGAAGATTCCAATTAACAGATATACCACCAGCACAAAGAGGAATACCTCAAATAGAAGTTACATTTGATATAGATGCAAATGGTATAGTTAATGTTTCAGCTAAAGACTTAGGTACAGGAAAAGAACAAAAAATAACTATAACATCAAACACTAATCTATCAGAATCAGAGATAGAGCAAAAGATAAAAGAAGCAGAAATGAATGCAGAAGCTGACAAACAAAAGAAAGAAAAAATAGAAGCATTTAACCAAGCTGAATCTACTATATATCAAACTGAAAAGACTTTAAATGAACTTGGAGATAAAATAAGTTCAAGTGATAAAGAAGATATAGAAAAAGCTATAGAAAACTTGAAATCTGTAAAAGACAAACAAGATGCTACAGCAGAAGAACTTAAAAAAGCTACAGATGAAGTAATGACTAAGTTCCAAAAAGTATCTCAAGAAATGTACCAACAAGCAGCTCAAGAGCAACAAGCAGCACAAGGAGCAGAACAACAAGCTCAAGACAATGGACCTAAAGATGACAATGTAGTAGATGCTGACTTTAAAGAGGTAGATGAAGACAAATAAGATATATAATATGTAACACTAAATGATAGCTGGATAATATATGATTTATGAAAATCATATAGATGTTAAAGATATATGGACAATATACATCATAAAGAATATAATATATCATAGATTATATAACTTAAAGTAGAATATAAGAATTAATGATAGCTTGTAGTTTATTATTCTACAAGCTATCGTTTTGTAAAATGAAGGTGGTGTCAATTTTTGAGTACAAAAAGGGATTATTATGAAGTCTTAGGCATCAGTAAAGGTGCAGAAGCTCAAGAGATAAAAAAAGCTTATAGAAAATTAGCAATGAAGTACCATCCAGATAGAAATCCTGGCGATAAAGAAGCAGAAGAAAAGTTTAAAGAGATAAATGAAGCTTATGAAGTACTATCAGATGATACAAAGAGAAAAACTTACGACCAGTTTGGGCATGATGGGCTAAATGGTCAAGGCGGTTTTGGCGGTCAAGGAGGATTTGGCGGTCAAGGCTTTGGTGGTTTTGAAGATATGTTTGGAGACATATTTGGAGACATGTTTGGAGGAGGCTTCGGAGGTGGAAGACAGAGAAGAAGAGGTCCTCAACGTGGTGCGGATATAAGACAAAGTGTCACTATATCTTTTGAAGAAGCTGCATTTGGTAAAAAGATGTCTATAAAAGTAAACAGAAGTGAAGAGTGTGAAGAATGTAGTGGAACTGGAGCAAAACCAGGTACATCAAAGAAAACTTGTTCAACTTGTAATGGAACTGGTCAAGTTAGAACTGTTCAAAGAACTCCATTTGGTAATATAGCAAGTTCAAGACCTTGTAGTGCTTGTAATGGAACTGGAGAAGTTATTGAATCTCCATGTAGTAAATGTCATGGAACTGGAAATACAAGAAAAGTTAAGACTATAGAAGTAGACATACCTGCAGGTATAGATGATGGTCAAATGATAAAACTTTCTGGTCAAGGTGAGGTAGGAGAAAAAGGTGCTCCAAGAGGAGACTTATATATCGTAGTTAATGTTAAGTCACATCCACTATTTACTAGGGATGGAAATGATATTTACTTTGAAATGCCAATTACATTTGTTCAAGCAACTTTAGGTGATGAGATAGAAGTACCTACTTTGGATGGAAAAGTTAAATATAGCGTGCCAGAAGGAACACAAACTGGAACTGTATTTAGACTTAAAGAAAAAGGAATCCCTAGAATTAGAGGTAATTCAAGAGGAGACCAGTATGTTAAAGTTGTAGTTGAAATTCCTAAAAAATTAAATGACAAGCAAAAAGACCTGTTAAAGGAATTTGCGAAGGAGTGTGGGTCGAACGTCCACGAAAAGAAAAAAACATTCGGGCAGAAAATAGAAGATATGTTTAAGAAAAAGTAATTAAAATGGCCAATATATAATCGTATTTCTGAAATCTTATCTATTTAAGAGATTTTCAATGGAGATAGTATGATTTTTATATTGGCTATTTTTATGGGGGGAAATAAAAACTGAATATAAATAATTTTCTGAAAAATACTTGTCCCCAAATATATAATATGCTATAATATAATCAAACAACAGAAAGGGGTGATTCCAGTGGGAACGGATGTGGCACTGCCAAATGATGAAGAAAACTCAATTATAATATGTAAGATAAAATTAGATACTTTTAGTGCTATATTAAGTACTGGAAAAACTCACGAGCTGGGATAATTATTGTAATTACCTAGACTTAAACCTTTAATAGTAAAATAGTAATATTCTATAGACAAGGTATCTAATTTTTAAATCTTTTGTATAGTATAAATTAATATTTTTACAAAAGATTTATCTGATTATGATTCAGTTATGAAAAGTTAGTTGTAAATTGATTTTAATATGTATATGTGTAAAGAAATATGTATGTATTATTATTTATTGTACTAGATATGTATGTAAAGAAATATGTATCTAGCTAGATATATGTAAAGAAGTATGCATATGTTGTGTAGAAAGTCAAATTCTATCTACTAAAAGGCATACTTAAGATTTGTTTGATATTTAGTTATAAATAATGTTGTAGATAAAAAATAAGTAGATATAAAGACTTAAAATACTTGTTTTAGATATAGTTTGTTTTGAACGCTTAACAAATTAAAATAATTAATAAAATAGGCATCTTCTCATAGTAAAAATATACTATGGGAAGATGTTTTTACTTTGTGTATAAGTTGTTATGAAAAATTTGCATAGTGTCACATTTTAATATACTATATATATAATAAAATATAGAGCAAAATTAAATGATTCAAAAGAGAAAGGTGAAAAGGATGTATTATATAGGTGTAGATATAGGTGGAACAGGTATACAAGCAGGTGTAGTTGATAATAATGGAAAGATACTTTTTAGGTCAGAATGTAAAACTGTTATTGAAAAAGGTTTTGAAGGAATACTTAATGACATAAAAGTAATGATTGATAAGTTGCTAGAAGAGAATGAGCTTATTATTAGCAATATAAAATCTATTGGATTTGGAGTACCTGGATTTATAAATAAAGATGGTTTAGTAACATGTGTAAATTTAAAATGGGATGGAAAAGATTTTAATAATGAACTAAAAAGAATCTTTCCAGAGGTTGAAATTCATGGAGAAAATGATGCAACAGTAGCAGCACTTGGAGAAGCTAAATTTGGAAGCATGAAGGGTGCTGATGTTGGTGTTTTATATACTTTAGGAACTGGTGTAGGTGGAGGAATAGTAATTAATCAAAAAGTTTTTTCTGGAGCACATGGATTAGGCTCAGAAATAGGTCATCAAATTATAGGAGAAAACTATTTTGATTGTAATTGTGGAAATAATGGTTGTGTAGAAACTTTTTGTTCTGCAACTGCAATTATAAAGTATTCTCAGAAGTTGATACAAGAAGGACGAGAAAGTATGATTTTAAATTTAGCAGAAGGACATTTAGAAAATATAAATGCAAAGATGGTGTTTGATTCATATAGGGAAAATGATGAAGTTGCAATTGAAGTAATAAATCGATTTAAGGAGTATTTAGCTAAAACTTTTGCAAATACAATAAATTCTTTAGACCCAGAAATTATATCTATCGGTGGAGGTATTTCTAAAGCTAGTGATATAATACTCGATGGAATAGAGGACTTAGTAAGAAAATTTGTATTGTACAAAAAAGAAGATATAGCTACAATTACATGTGCAACTTTAGGCTCAGACGCAGGAATTATAGGAGCTGCTTTTTTATAAGGTAAAGGAGTTGCTTACTGGAGGCATGATATATGAGTAAGATAAATGCTAGAAGAACACTTTTTTTGATAGCAATAGGTTCAGGAACTATGCTTAATCCTCTTAATTCGTCTATGATTTCACTTGCTTTACATAGTATACAAAATGATTTTCATATTAGTTTTACAACTGTATCGTGGATTGTTTCAGCGTTTTATTTGGCTAGTGCCATTGCACAACCAGTTTCAGGGAAGATAGGAGATTTAATAGGTAGGAAAGTCTTGTTTTTGAGTGGTTTGATACTTGTGATTTTGTCAGCATCTATAGTACCATTTGTTCAATCATTTTTTATATTGATTTTTATAAGAGTAATTCAGGCTATTGGAACAAGTACCCTATATCCATCTGGGGTTGCTCTTATACAAAATAATATAAAGGAAAGACAATCTTCTGCATTAGCCGTTTTAACTATCTTTGCTTCAACTACAGCAGGGTTAGGACCAACATTAGGAGGTTTATTATTGGATTTAGGTGGATGGCATGCTATATTTCTTGTCAACATACCTATTGTTATGGTTTCTATATGTCTAGGATATTTTCTATTTCCAAAAGAAACAAAAGAGAAGAACTGTATAAAAGAGACTTTAAAAAATGTATTATCGAGATTAGATATTATTGGTATACTTATATTTTCAATTGCAATGATTTTTCTATTACTATTCTTGTTATCTATGAAGGAGTCTCTTAATTTAGAACAACTTGTATTTGGTGTAATATTGATGTGTATTTTTATTTGGCATGAGCTTAGAACAAAATTACCATTTATAGATATTAGGTTATTTGTAAATAATCCTAAGCTGTCAAAGGTCTATTTACAGTTTATTATATTAAATTTCTTTAATTATATTTTGTTTTTTGGTCTTCCTAGTTACTTTCAAGATGCACTACATTATAGTGCAAAATCGACTGGGTTATTTATGTTATTTATGTCTGGTATAGGTATATTTATATCTCCATTAACTGGGAGATGGATAGACAAATCTGGTACTAGATTGCCTCTGATGATGTCATCAATTTTTATGTTGATTAGTGCAGTACTTCTTTCAATAGTTTTTGTTCATATACCAGTAATAGGAAAGGGCATTATTTTATCATTGGCAGGTATTAGCTATGGAGTTGGGAATGTGGCATTACAATCCTCTATGTTTAAAGAAAGCCCTTCTGACAGTATAGGGACAGCTTCAGGTCTATTTCAAACTAGTCGTTATTTAGGTTCTATTTTAGCAACAGTTTTACTTGGAATGGTATTTGAAGCAAGTATAACATCAGCTCAATTTCAAATATTAGGTTATGTTATGGTGGTTTTAGGTACAATAAGTTTTTTATTGAATTTTGTTTTAAAGAAAGAATTAAGAACAGTAAAATAGTAGATTTATGGATTTAATAAGTCTAGTATTTTACACACTTGAAAATATTGTTTGTAAAACATGAGTGATTGATATTTATAAACTTCAAGCTTTTAAATAAAGAATACTTAATAAGTATACAATATTATAAATTAAAATTAAGCAGAACTTTGAACTAATGTTTTGGAGTTCTGCTTAATTTAGTACTTAAATTTTTTTATATAGAAAATAAGATTTGACACTCAGATAAAAAATCATTGCATTTTCAAAATTTTTCAAATCAAATCCAAGTATCTCATTGATTTTTTCCAACCTATATACCAGTGTGTTTCTATGTAAAAACATACTAGTAGATGTCTTAGAGATATTTAAATCATTACTTATAAACTTTATTCCGGTATATAGAAGTTCTTCATCAATAGATTTAATCTTATTAAAATCTATTAATTTATTGAGTGTATTATCTTTATTAATCAAATCAAAAGTTTTATATCTAATGAGGTCAAATAAATTTAAAAATTTATTTTCAGCGTTATCTTTTACAATATAAGGTAGTAAGTCAGAACATAATTGTAATCTAAGATTAAAATCGGATTTATTATCTAACTCACCAAGATAAAAAATATAGGTACTTTGATAAGTTTCAGTTTCAATTATATTTTGTGTAGTTATATTAATATCTAAGTTGTATTTAGAATTTATAATAAAAAAACCATTGTGTTGTATTATATTTATATTATCATATAAGTTATAAAAAATATTTTTTAGATATTCAAAATCTATATGAGACTGATAAATTAAATAAAAGTTACCTTTTAGATTGTCGAGATTATTTTCAACTAGAAAATCAACAACATAAATAGTATTGTTGAAAGTAATTAAATTGCTATTAGAACTTAAACTTTGATTTTCATACGGATAGATATTTATTTTTTTATTAAGTTGTCTTTCTAAAAAACTTTTTAAATCTTCCATAAAGTCTCCTTAAAAATAAGATTATATTCTTATCTTATAGCTAAAGTAGTTTCTTTGTCAAATATGTGTATTCTACTGTTATCAACTGAAAGTGTTAAGTCATCACCAACATTAATTCTGTTTTTACTATCAAATCTAATTGTTATCGTATTTTCACCTAATTTTAAGTGAGCATAAGTTTCTGCTCCCATAAGTTCTTTTATTTCAATCTTTGATTTAAAACAAGTATCTGGGTTGGATTTAATAAAAGCATCTTCTACATGAATATCTTCTGGTCTGATACCTATAACGACTTCATTATTAATATAATTGTCTTTTATTAAATTGTAGTGTTTTTCCTTATTCAATTTAAGTTTAATATTTTCATTTTGTGCATAGATTTCATTGTTCTCCTCTATTAATATTACATCAATAAAATTCATCTGTGGTGCTCCAATAAATCCTGCAACAAATATATTAGCTGGATAATCATATACATCTTGTGGAGTTGCAATTTGTTGAACTACTCCATCTTTCATTACAACAATTCTATCAGCCATAGTCATAGCTTCAACTTGGTCATGTGTTACATAGATAAATGTAGTTCCAAGCTGTTGGTGAAGTTTAGTTATCTCTGTTCTCATGGCAGTTCTAAGTTTTGCATCTAAGTTGGATAGGGGTTCATCCATTAAGAATACCTTAGGATTTCTAACTATTGCACGCCCTAATGCAACCCTTTGTCTCTGTCCTCCAGATAATGTTTTAGGTTTTTTATTTAAAAGAGGCGTTAAATCTAATATTTTAGCAGCTTCTTTAACTTTTTTGTCTATCTCATCTTTGGATAATTTTCTAAGTTTAAGTGCAAATGCCATATTTTCATAAACTGATAAATGTGGATACAGAGCATAGTTTTGAAAAACCATAGCTATATCTCTATCTTTTGGTTCTATATCATTGACTAGTTTATCTCCAATGTATAATTCTCCTTCAGAGATTTCTTCAAGACCAGCAATCATTCTAAGTGTGGTTGATTTACCACAACCAGATGGACCTACTAAAACGATAAATTCTTTATCATTGATATCTATATTTATATTTTTTACTGCATTAAATCCATTAGAGTAAAGTTTTGATATATTTTTTAAGATTACTTCAGACATTGTGTTCTCCTTAATATTTAAATTTTAATTATATAGTATCAAATTTTTTTATTCTATTAAATGTGTAAAATAGCCAAACTTTTTTGTTTAATAGTTTAATTACTATTATTTTTACATATAATGTAGATTATTATGTAATCTGTAAAAGAGATTAAAAGTGATATTTATTATTTTTTTAATAAAATTTAATAATATATGGTTTCTAAATTACTGTTTATATACTTAGCTTGGTAAAAAATGAAAAGTATATGTCATTAAGATATTACTATTAAAAATTTATAAAACAAAAAAGTATGATATTTATGATATAATAAAAGTTATGGAAAAACAGGAAGATTACTATAAAGAAGAGAGGTAAACTTATGAATAATTGGATAGAAGTAACTATAAAAACAACAACAGAAGCAGTTGAACCTATAACAAATATACTATATGAACAAGGAGCTGGTGGGGCTGTAATAGAAGACCCAAAAGACTTTCTATTTCAGAAGAAAAATGAATTAGATTGGGACTATGTTGAAGAAGAAGTATTTAAAAAGAATGAAGAAGATGATGTACTTATAAAAACTTACGTTTCAGAAGAAAAAAATGTGATGGAATTTGTCGAAATAATAAAGCAAAAAGTTTTAGGTCTAAAAGATTTTGGTATAGATATAGGTGAAGGAAGTGTATCATTAGACCAAGTAAATGAAGCTGATTGGGCAAATGCATGGAAGGCATATTACAAACCAACAAAAGTAGGACAAAGAGTAGTAGTAAAACCTACATGGGAAGATTATACTATGCAAGAAGGGGACTTAATAATAGAGCTTGACCCTGGTATGGCATTTGGTACAGGGACACATGAGACTACTAGTATGTGTATCAGAGAATTAGAAAAATATGTGAATAAAGATTCTAAAGTATTTGATATTGGTTGTGGTAGTGGAATACTTGCAATAGCAGCAGCCAAATTAGGGGCAAAAGAAGTTATAGCTGTAGATTTAGATGAAGTGGCAGTAAAAGTTGCAAAAGAAAATGTTATTGAAAATAAGGTAGAGGAAAATGTATCTGTAATGCATGGTAATTTAACAGATGTAATAAAAGATAAAGCTGATGTAATAGTTGCAAATATAATAGCTGATATAATAAAAATACTTGCAAAAGATGTTCAAAACTTTATGAAAGAAGATGCTATATTCATATCTTCAGGTATAATTCTGGATAAAGTAGAAGAAGTTAAAGAAAGTTTAATTGAAAATGGATTTGAAATAGTTGAAGTTCAAAAATTAGGTGAATGGTCAGCAATAGTTTCTAAGCTTAAAAAATAGAGGGTATGGTGGAGTATAATGGACAGATTTTTTGTTGAAAAAAATAATATAAATCTACAAGATAAAACTTGCACTATAGAAGGTGAAGATGTAAAACATATTTCAAAAGTTTTAAGATGTAAGTTAGGCGAGAAGCTTGAGGTATGTGACAAGAATAATAATGAGTATATTTGTGAGATAACGAATATAGATAAAAGTGTGGTTAATTTAAATATTTTAGAAAAAGTTGATATAAATAGAGAATCAGTACTTAAAATAAGATTATATCAAGGGCTTCCCAAAGCCCCAAAAATGGAGATGATACTTCAAAAGTTAACTGAAGTAGGTGTAGAAGAAATAATATTAGTTCAAACTAAGAGAAGTGTTACTAAAGTTGATGACAAAAAAGAAGACAAAAAATTTGAACGTTGGGAAAGAATAATTTATGAAGCAGCAAAGCAAAGTAAAAGAGGTAAAATACCAAAACTAAGAGGTATTTTAAGTTTTAGAGAAGCTTTAGAAGATATGAAGAAAAATAATATAAATATTTGCCCTTATGAAAATGAAAGAACAGTTTCAATAAAAGATGCACTTAAAAAGTGTGATTCTAATATAGATAGTGTTGGAATTTTTGTAGGTCCTGAAGGTGGATTTTCTGAAGAAGAGATAGAGCAAGTACAACAAGATAATTGTAGTGTTGTATCATTAGGGCCTAGAATATTGAGAACTGAGACAGCTTCTGTTGTAGCATCAACAATAACTTTGTATGAGCTAAGTGATTTAGGAGGAGAAAAATAAATTGAAAAAAGTAGCTTTTTATACACTTGGGTGTAAAGTCAATCAATATGAAACTGAGGCTATGTTAGAGCTATTTGAAAAAGATGGTTATGAACAAGTTAATAGTGAAGAATATGCTGATGTTTATGTTATAAATACATGTACGGTTACTCATATGAGTGATAGAAAATCTCGTCAATATATAAGACGAGTTAAAAAGAAAAATCCAGATGCAGTAATAGCCGTGGTGGGATGCTATTCTCAGGTATCTCCAGAGGAAATTTTGGATATAGAAGAAGTAAATTTAGTTATGGGTACAAATGACAGAAGAAAGATTGTTGAAGAAATTAAAAAGATAGATGCAAGTAAGAAAGTTAGTACAGTTGATGATATAATGAAGGTTAAAGCATTTGAAGAAATAGAAATCAGCCAAACTAACGGAAAGACTAGAGCATTTATGAAAATACAAGATGGGTGTGACAGATTTTGTACCTACTGTATAATTCCTTATGCACGAGGACGCGTTAGAAGTAGAGATATTGATAGTATAGTCGATGAAGTAAAAAAATTGGCTAATAATGGCTATAAAGAGGTCGTATTAACAGGAATACATGTTGCCTCTTATGGAAAAGATTTAAAAGATAAGGATATTAAACTTCTTGATGTAATAAAACAAATAAATGAAATAGATAAAATAGAGAGAATTAGACTTAGTTCTGTTGAACCAATCTTATTTACAGATGAATTTGTGAATGAAGTTTTAAAGATGGATAAAGTTTGTCCTCATTACCATTTATCACTTCAAAGTGGATGTGATGAAACTTTAAAAAGAATGAATAGAAGATACACAACTTCAGAGTACAAAACTATTGTAGATAGGTTGAGAAGTAAAATGCCAAATGTCGCAATAACTACAGATGTGATAGTAGGATTTCCAGGAGAGACAAACGATGAGTTTAAAGAAACATATGAGTTTTTAAAAGAAATAGAGCTTTCACAAATGCATATTTTTAAATACTCACCAAGAAAAGGGACTCCAGCTGCGACTATGGAAAATCAGGTTGACCCTCAAATGAAACATTTTAGAAGTGAGCAACTTTTAAATTTAAGCAAAGTAAATTTTAATAAATTTGCAAATAAATTTATTGGAAGTGAGTTAGATGTTTTATTTGAACAAAATACAGAAGGCAATAAATTTGAGGGACTAACATCAAATTATATAAGAGTTGTTGTTGAAAGTGACAAAAATATACAAGGTCAGATATTAAAAGTGAAAATAAATGATGTAAAAGATGAATATGTAGAAGGAATTTTGATATAACATGTAGAAATTATAATATTTATAAGATAGGAGGTGGAAAAAATGGATTGTATTTTTTGTAAAATAGCGAACGGAGAAATACCTTCAACTAAAGTTTATGAAGATGATAGAGTCTTAGCATTTAACGACTTAAACCCAGTTGCTCCATACCATATATTGGTAGTACCTAAAAAACATTACGATAGTGTAATTGATATTCCTGATAAAGAGATGGATATTGTGTCACATATTCATGTTGTTATTAATAAAATAGCTAAGGAGAAAGGTTTTGACCAAACTGGATTCAGAATCATAAATAATTGTGGAAGTGATGGAGGGCAAGAAGTTAAACATTTGCACTATCATATTTTAGCTGGTAAAAAGCTTCCTAATTACGAAGCGGGACAAAACTAAACTAAATTATTGAAAAATTGAGTTCCTTCTTGATAAAAATACTTGATAAAAGTAAAAATTTAGTTTATAATAAACAAAGTGTTAGGTTGTAATGCATATTATGCAAAAAGAACATAGTTACAGTCCCAGCATAATTGCGCTATTGGAGGGAGGGAAAAAGAAATGTCAGAAGTAAGAGTTAGAGAGAATGAAACATTAGACAGCGCTTTAAGAAGATTCAAGCGTCAATGTGCAATGTCTGGCATCATGTCAGAAGTGAGAAAAAGAGAGCACTATGATAAGCCAAGCGTTAAGCGTAAGAAAAAAGCTGAAGCAGCAAGAAGAAAAAACGCTAAGAAATAGTAGTAAATAAGAATAAAGAGGTGAAGGGGATGTCCCTTAAGCAAAAGTTACAAGAGGATTTGAAATCTTCTATGAAAAACAAAGATACAGTGAGAAAATCTGTAGTAACTTTAATAAGAGCTTCCATTAAACAGTATGAGGTTGATAATAGAGTCGAACTTGATGAAGATGGAATTATCGATGTAATAGCAAAGCAATTAAAGCAACGTAGAGATGCATTAGTTGAATTTGAAAAAGCTGGAAGAGAAGACTTAATAAAAGAAACAGAAGCTGAAATTGAAGTTTTAAAAGAGTACCTACCTCAACAATTAAGCGAAGAAGAGTTAGAAGAAATTGTAAAATCTACTATATCTGAAGTAGGAGCAACTTCTATGAAGGATATGGGAAAAATAATGTCAGTTATCCAACCAAAGGTTAAAGGAAGAGCTGATGGAAAACTTATAAATAAGTTGGTAAAACAAAACTTACAATAGATTGATATAGCCTAGAGAGAAATCTCTAGGCTTTTTATATTTTTTGAGAATAACAAGTCATATTTGAGCATATCTATAATCAAAGAAAATTTTGAAAGAAGGGGAAGAATTTGATTATATCAGTAAAGGAAATTAGAAATTTTTTGATAAACATATTGATACCATTAATAATAGGTTATTTAAGTAGTGTTTTAACAATGATTATTAGTGGGACAGATATCTCAACCTACTATTTACAGCTCACAAAGCCAAGCTTTGCACCACCAGCATTTATCTTTCCGATAGTTTGGACTATATTGTACATATTGATGGGTATATCTTCATATTTAATATTAAGAAAGGGTTACAATTTACCTAAAGTAAGAGATGCAATCTTTTATTATGGGTTACAACTTGCATTAAATTTTGTTTGGACTATATTATTTTTTGGATTTGGACTTAGATTTACAGCTTTAGTAGACATAATAATAATGATTTTGGTTTCTGTAATAATGATTTCAAAGTTTTCTAAAATAGATAAGAGAGCTGGATACATAAATTTGGTTTATTTGATGTGGCTTGTTTATGCTGGATTCTTGAATTATTTTATATGGTTTATTAATAAATAGAATGTAAAGATTCTGTAAATTACCCTGTACTTTTAATAATATCATATCAAATAAAAAATGAATAGACTATTAAAAAGAATCATTTTCATATACAATAATATTAATTTAAATATAATAAATTTATCAAAATTGTATTTAAAGATTAACATATTAAAGTATTAGAATTGGAAAGGCTTGAAGGGAGAGGTTTTTATGCAAATAATAGTATCTGGGAGACAAATGAAATTAACTGACGGAATAAAAGGATACGTAGATGGAAAATTAAGTAGGTTAGAAAAATACCTTGATCCTGAATCAGAAGTGAAAGTAACAGTAAGTGCGAAAAAGGATAGACAAAAAGTTGAGGTCACAATAATTCCTATTAGTGGGCAAATAATAAGAGCAGAAGATGTAGAAGATGATTTATATGCAGCAATTGACATTGTTTGTGACAAATTAAGTAGACAAGTTGTCAAGTATAAAACTAAAGTTAAAGACAAAGGTCAAAATAATAAGAGCATAAGATTTGAAAATGTTGACTTTATAGATAACAGCAGTGAATTTAATGATTATGATTATGATGATGAAGAAGATGAAAATATAGTTATAGAAAGAAGAAAGAAATTTAATGTAAAACCTATGAGTTCAGAAGAGGCAATACTTCAAATGGAATTGGTAGGACACAATTTCTATATGTTTAGAAATCAAGATAATTTTGAAATAAACATAGTGTATAAGCGTAAAGCTGGTGGATATGGTTTAATAGAACAAGACTAATAAAAAAATTGTATACATTGTAGATTCTATATAAGAAAAATAAAAAGGTAATCATGTTGATTTTTTATCAATATGATTACCTTTTTATTGTTTAAATAATATATTAATTATTAGGGTATTTATTGTATAAAAATTTTAGAACTAATCTGTTATAACATCAATAAAGTGCATAAATACCTATTTCAAGCATAAAATTAATTAAGGGGGTAATGCTTATGTTAGAAATATCCACTGATTTACAGGTAAATCAAC
This sequence comes from Clostridioides sp. GD02367, assembly GCF_045900275.1. Lineage (NCBI taxonomy): Bacteria > Bacillati > Bacillota > Clostridia > Peptostreptococcales > Peptostreptococcaceae > Clostridioides > Clostridioides sp. GD02367. Next base: position 23,300 of record NZ_JBJODK010000002.1, read on the forward strand.
CAGTTGTTACTGTTACAGGTAATACGTTTATTAGTATAGAAAATTATCTATCAATACTTGAGTATGAAGTTGATTTAATAAGAATAAAGACCAAAGTTAAAACGATTAAAATATCTGGTGATAAACTTTCGCTTAAGTATATTACTGATAGTGAGATAGGTATAAAAGGAATTATCTACAATATGGAGTATGTTGATTAGGAGGAGATACACTTGATAAGCTTTATAAGGGGATACTATGTTATAGTTGTGGAAGGAGTAGGACTTGAACAATTTTTAAATCATCTTATAAGAAATGGGATAAGTGTTTACAATGTAACTAGAATAAAAAATACTAAAATTGAGTTTCATATAGATAGACAAGATATAAAAGAATTTAAGAATATTTATAGAGGCAGTAAGTTTGAGATAAAGGTAAAACAAAAAACAGGGGTTCCTTTTATTATTAAAAGAATTTATAAGCACAAAGGTATGTGGATTTGTGCTATTCTCTCTTTATTTTTATTGATGTCGACATCGCAGTTTGTGACAGATGTATATATACAATCTCCTGAAGGTATAAAAAAAGAAGCTCTCAGAAGTGAGCTTTACAAGGTTGGAGTAAGGCCAGGAGTTTATAAGAAGAGTATTGATAGAAAAGAAGTTAGAGACCATATGATGTCGAAATTTAATGATGTGGCGTATTTATCTATTAATGTAAAAGGAACAAATATATTTGTTACTGTTACGAAAAAAGCAGAATCCCTAAAATCTACAGACCAATCAAATTATTGTAATGTAATTGCTTTAAAAAATGGTATAATAGAAAAGGTAATCCCTAGAAGTGGTAAATCCGTTATTAAATCTGGAGATATAGTACAAAAGGGAGATGTATTGCTAAATGGAGCTAATACAAAATCAATACCAGAAGTATGGGCAAGTACTTTTTATGAATCTGCCAAGAAGGCAAGTTATGTGGACACTGTAAATAAAAAGACAGGAGAAAAGAAAAACATATACACAATAAGCTTTTATGATAAAGAATTTACAATGAGGAAAAATATAAAATATAAAAATTATGTTGTTGAAAATAAAGAAAAAAAATTAGCAATAGGAGATTATACTTTTCCAATAAAGATAAAGACGAGTACCTTCTATGAAACAAAAAAAGTTGAGGTAAAAAGAAATAAAGAAGAGTTGAAAAAAGAATTATCTGAAAAAGCTTTAAAAGAGTTAGAATACATAATCCCAGCTTCGGCTAGAATAATAGATGTAAAACATAACTTTAAGGTTAATAAAAACATGTTAGAATATTTAATAACAGTTCAAACTAGTGAAAATATTGCTAAAATTTATCCTCTTAGTAAATCAGAAGCAGAAAGATTTATAAAGGAAGAAAGTAAACCAAAAGAAGGAGAAGAGGAAGTTCCTTCTAATCCAGAAAAAAGACCATTAAATGATATAAGAAATGACTTTGATGAGGATACTAAAGATAATAATAAAAATAACTCTAATGAAAATAATAGTAATCAAAATAGTAACAACAGTCAAAATAATAATAGTAACAATAACTAATAAAATTAAACTTAAAACTTGAGGAGGAACAATTCAATTGATAATACAAAAAAAATTTACAATAGCAGATGGAAATTTTGAAAGAGAATTATTTGGAAATTTTGATGAAAATGTAAAATTAATAGAGAAAACTTTAAATATAGATGTGATACTTAGAGAAGGCAATATAATTTTAATTGGAGAAGAAAAAAATGTAGATTCTGCACTAAAGCTTATGAATGAATTGCATCAAACTGTATCAAATGGTAAACATTTAGATAAACAGAGTATTTCTTATTCGTTATCCCTTTTACTTGAAGGTAGTGAACAAAAAATAAAAGAACTTGAGGGAACCATTGTTATAACACAAAGAGGGAAAGCTGTTCAACCTAAAACACTAGGTCAAAAAGAATATATAAAGCTTATAGAAAATAATGATATAACTTTTGGCGTTGGACCTGCTGGAACAGGAAAGACTTACCTTGCAGTAGCTATGGCAGTAAAAGCCTTTAAAAGAGATGAGGTTAGTAGAATTATACTTACAAGACCAGCTGTGGAAGCTGGGGAGAGTCTAGGTTTTTTACCAGGGGATTTAAAGGATAAAGTTGACCCATATTTAAGACCATTATATGATGCATTATTTGAAATGTTAGGTGCTGATAAATTTAATAAATATTTGGAAAGAGGCACTATTGAAGTTGCACCACTTGCTTTTATGAGAGGTAGAACACTTGATAATTCTTTTATAATATTGGATGAAGCTCAAAATACTACTTCAGAGCAAATGAAAATGTTTTTAACTAGATTAGGATTTGGCTCTAAGGCTGTAGTTACAGGTGATATAACACAAACAGATTTACCACAAAATAAGAAAAGTGGTCTAATACAAGCTACAGAGATTCTTAAAGGAGTTCCAGGGATTGGGTCTATAATGTTAACAGATAGAGATGTTGTAAGACATGAGTTAGTACAGAGGATAATAAGAGCTTATGAGAAACATGATAAAAGAGAAGAATTTAAAAAAGAAGAACGTAAAAAAATGAAAATACAGGAAAAGACTTTCAAAAGAAAGTAAAAGTGTAGTAATATAGATGTATAGCATTATTAATGAATAAAAAGTAGGTGTAATTAATGGATTTGATATTAGATGATAGACAAGATAAATTAGAAGTAAATGAAGAGCTAATTGAAAAGATAAAGGATATAATCATAGAATGTTTGGATTATGAAGGATATGATGATAATTATGAGGTGAGTCTTTCTTTTGTAGATAATAAAGAGATTCATGAGTTAAATAGAGAATATAGAGGTGTTGATAGAGCAACTGATGTTTTATCATTTCCTCTTTTAAGTGATGATTTTGAGGATGTTGAGTTAGAAGAAGAATCTCTAGGTGATATAGTAGTGTCTCTTGAAAGAGCTTTAGAACAGAGTATAGAGTATAACCATAGTTTTGAAAGAGAAGTGTGTTTTTTAATATGTCATAGTATGTTTCATCTTTTAGGTTATGACCATGATACAGATGAGAATACAAAGGAAATGAGAGAAAAAGAAGAACATATATTGAATAAGTTAAACATAACAAGGGAGTAGTTTTTATGAAACCAGGAAAAACTCGTCAAGGTATAATTAAAGCTTTTAATGCAGCTATAGAAGGGATATTGTATACATTTAAATTTGAAAGAAATATGAAAATACACTATTTAGGCTCAGTTGCTGTGCTTATAATAAGTTTGTTTTTTAACTTCTCAAAATTAGAAATGATAATGTTATTAATGTCTATATGTTTAGTTGTAGTTGCTGAGATGTTTAATACAGCTATAGAAAAGGCTGTTGATTTAGTGACTGATGAATACCATGTACTTGCTAAGATAGCAAAAGATGTTGCAGCAGGTGGTGTTCTAGTGGCAGCACTAAATTCAGTAGTGGTTGGATATATTTTATTTTATGATAAATTGACAGATATATCTGGGATATTAATTTATAAGATAAGAGAATCAGAATTACATATAACCTTGATATGTATATTATTGGTTCTTATAGCTGTAGTGGTTGTAAAAGCATTGACTTCTACAGGAACACCTCTAAAAGGAGGTATGCCAAGTGGTCATGCTGCATTAGCATTTGCTATAGCAACTGCAATTACACTTATGACTGAAAGAGTAGTTGCGTCTACTCTTGCATATATAATGGCTGTATTAGTTGCCCAAAGTAGGATTGAAGGAAAAATACATACATTTTGGGAAACTATAGCTGGAGCTTTGTTAGGTGTATTAATAGCTATACTAGTGTTTCAGCTTGGAATGTTCTACAATTAAAATAAATGTACATAAAATGTTTAAAATAAAACAAATCTGTGCTAATTAAATTTTTATGATATAATGTAGAGTATTAAATAAAAATAACTTTTAATTATTGTATACAGGAGGAGATGTTGTGGATAACATAGAATTGTTAAAGTTGGCAGAAAATGCCAGGCAACATTCTTATGCTCCTTACTCTGGTTTTAGAGTAGGTGCAGCTCTTTTAACTAAGAGTGGTAAAGTTTATACTGGGTGTAATATTGAATGTGCATCATTAGGTGGAACAAATTGCGCAGAAAGAACAGCTATTTTTAAAGCAATATCAGAAGGAGACAAAGATATATATAAAATAGCTATAGCAAGTGACAACTCAGAAAATAATGAGCAAACATATCCTTGTGGAATATGCAGACAGGTAATTATAGAGTTTGGTTCTGATATAAAAATAATAACAGGATATACTAAAGGAGAGGTTTTTGAGCAAGATATAAAGGATTTGTTGCCAAACTATTTCTCTAGAAATGATTTAAAATAGATTTAAAAAATATAAATAATTAAAACAAGAAGATAAATAAAGTTAGGAGACAGTTAATGTTCAAATCAGGTTTTGTCAGTATAGTAGGGAGACCAAATGTAGGGAAATCTACTTTAATGAATAATGTAGTTGGAGAAAAAATAGCTATAATGAGTGATAAGCCTCAAACTACAAGAAATACAATACAAGCAGTATATACAGATGAAGAGATGCAAATAGTATTTTTAGATACACCAGGCATTCACAAACCAAAAAATAAGTTAGGTGAATTTATGGTGAAGGCAGCAACAGATGCCTTCAAAAATGTAGATTTGATATTATTTGTAGTTGATGATTCTAAAAAAATAGGTCCTGGAGATAGAAAGATAATGGAGGACTTAAGAAGTGTTAAAACACCAATAATTCTAGTTGTAAATAAAATAGATCAACTAGACCAAAAAGATGAGTTATTTGATATAATCAAAATGTATGATAATGAAGGTATTTTTAAAGAAATAGTGCCAATATCAGCATTAAAAGGAAAAAACACGAATACCTTAATAAAAGTTATACAAAATTATTTAGAAGAAGGTCCAAAGTATTTTCCAGATTATATGATTACAGACCAACCAGAGAGAGTATTAATAGCAGAACTTATAAGAGAAAAAGTTCTTCACTATCTTAATGATGAGATACCTCATGGTGTAGCTGTTGAAATTGAAAAAATGAAAGCAAGAAATGATAAAGAGATAGTGGATGTATCTGCTGTGATATATTGTGAAAGAGATTCACATAAAGGAATAATAATAGGAAAGAATGGTAGGAAACTAAAAGGAATAGGAAAATCAGCAAGACAAGATATAGAATTACTTTTAGGGTCACAAATAAATCTTCAATTATGGGTTAAGGTTAAAGAAAATTGGAGAAATTTACAAAATTATATAAATAATTTTGGATATAATGATAAATAAAGGTGGGTTATATGGATAGGAAACTGGATGCTTCCCAAGATTTATTATATGAAGTAAAATCATTAATTGCTAATAATAAAGTATTGGAGTTAAGAGAATTAATAGAGGAATATCATATAATTGATATATTCGATATAATGGAAAATTTAGAGGAAGACATGAAAATTCAATTATTTGAAGTACTTCCTTTAGATATGGCATCTTCTATATTAGAAGAAGGTAGTGTAGAGTTTTTTGTTAGTATTTTATCTAAGCTTGATGTAGAACACTCAAAAAATATACTTGAACTTATGTCTCTTGGAGATATGGCAGATAAATTAAGTGAGCTTGAAGAAGAAGAGAGAGAACATATAATAAATCTTTTGAATCAAGAAAATGCTGAGTATGTAAAAGAACTGTTATTCTATGATGAAGATTCTGCTGGTGGAACAATGACGACTGGATATATATCTATAAATAAAGACATGACAGCTCTTGAAGCTATAGACCATATGAGGGAAGAAGCTGAAGAAGCTGAAACTATTTATTATATATATGTGGTTGATGATGAAGAAAAACTAGTTGGAGTATTATCATTAAGAGAATTAATAATAGCAAGAGATGCAAATATAGTAGAAGAATTAATGAGTGAAAATATAATCTCTGTTTATGTAGATGAAGATAGAGAAGAAGCAGTAAGATTAGTATCTAAATACAACTTAATAGCAATTCCAGTAGTTGATAGACAAGAAAAATTAAAAGGAATAATAACAGTAGATGATATAATCGATGTAATGGAAGAAGAAGCAACAGAAGATATGTATAAATTTGCAGGAAGTTCAGAACATGAAAGAGAAGTTGCTGAAAAAGAAAATCCTACATTGAAAGAGCAAACAATATCAGCACTTAGAGGAAGATTACCTTGGTTAATTATTACATTAATAGGAGGATTATTAGCTTCCTTAATACTTTCTAACTTAGATTATATAATGAATCCTGTATATGCTCCATTAGTGTTCTTTATACCTGTAGTAATAGGTATGGGTGGAAATATTGGAACTCAATCATCATCTGTTACAGTAATAACACTATCTAATAAAGATTTAAATTTTAGTAATGTGGTAAGAGAAGGTATTGTAGGAATTATTACAGGTCTTTTATGTAGTATAATAACTGGTATTGTGATTTACTTTGTTATGAGAAAATTAGACATTGTACTAATTGTTTCAATATCATTATTTATAAATATGGTTTTAGGTGCAACAATAGGTGCATTTATGCCTGTTCTATTAAAAAAAATGGATGCAGACCCATCTACAGTTTCATCACCAATTATATCTACAGCTCTTGATATAACTGGTATAGCAGTTTACTTTATAATAACAACGGCATTATTGTCAAAAATTGTTTAATAACTTTATGTATGATTTATCCTCTTCTTACTAAAAATATAAGTATAAATGTAAGAAGGGGGTTTTTTAAAAATGAACAATATAAGTTGGGAAGTTTTTAAAAAAACAGGTAGTATAGATGCATATCTATATTTCTGTGATTGCAAAAACATACATGAAGAAATTGAAGAAGTAAGGGAGAAAAAAGAAGACGATGATAATCCTGAACACCCAGGGGATAGTACTTAAAGCTATAAGGTACAAGGAAAGTGACGTAATACTTACACTATTTACAAGAAAGCTTGGAAAAGTATCTGCAATAGCAAAAGGAGCTAAAAAAAATAAGAGCTCTTTACTTTCATCATCACAGTTATTTTCTTATAGCAATTTTACCTTAAAAAAACAAGGTAATATGTACAAGGTTACTCAAAGTGAAATAATAAAAAGTTTTTATAATATATCCTATGATATAGAAGCATTTTCTTATGCTACATATATTACAAAATTAGTTGAGAATTCTATACTTGAAAATCAGACTAATAATAGGCTATTTATATTACTTGCACAGACATTGTACTTGTATACACAGGAGAATACAGATAATAGGTTTATAACAGCAGCATTCGAGTTGAAGTTTTTAGACTATATAGGATTTAAACCTATAGTAAATAAATGCATTAATTGTGAATGTAAAATTTTACAAAATTCTGTGTTTAATATCTATGAAGGTGGTATACTATGTAGTAAGTGTAGTAAACTTTTTGATAATAACATAAAATTAGACTTAACAACTATAAGTCTTATGGAATATGTATTAAAGAATGATATTTTAACATGTAGTAAAGCTAAAGTATCAAAATATATAACACATGAGCTTGAAAATATTCTAGACAAGTATTTGAAAGTTTATGTTGATAATATTAATTTTAAATCATTACACGTATTACAAAGTGTAAAAAACAATAAGGGAGTGGATAATGATGAGTAGTAATATAACTATTGAAATGGTTGATTCAGTCTTTGAAAGAGTTCCAGGAGCAACTTATGCAGAAGCAAAAGAAGCATTAGTAGTATGCAATGGAGACGTAATTGAGGCAGTAATATATTTAGAAAATAAAAAAAATACTTGTAATTGTAAAGCAAAATCTGCTAAAGAAACTATGGAAGAAGTGTTTGGTAAAGATGGAGAAAATATAAAACTTCAACTAAAAGAGCTTCTTAGAAAAAGTAGTGTAGTAAGAGTAATAGTTGAGAAAGATGGAAAAACTATGATGAACATTCCTTTAACAGTTGGAGTTGTTGGATTAGCTTTTGTTCCATTAGCTACTTTAGTAGGCTTATCAGCTGCTGTTATAAGTAAATATCGTATAAAAGTTCAAAATGAAGAAGATGGAGAAATCGTAGACTTAGGTGAGTTGAATGAAGAAAAACTTCATGTTTTGAAGAATATGATAACTAATGCTGCTAAAGATGTTAAGGATGTAGTGGTTGACAAAAAAGAAGATGATAAAGATGTAACTGCTGACCTTATGAAAGAAGAATTTGAAAAGAATAAAGAAGACGAAGACGAAAATAAATAGATATAAAGTGACTTTTAAAAAATGAAGAGAAGATAATTATAAGAATTATCACTAACATTGACAAATTTTATAGAATTTGATATTCTAAAAGTTGTAGAAGAACTATTAAAATAGCCTTTCGTGTAGACGAGAGGCTTTATTGTTATAGGAGGGATTTTTATGAATTTTCAAGAGATGATACTAGCGTTGCAAAAATACTGGTCAAAGCAAGGTTGTATCATGATGCAACCTTATGATATTGAAAAAGGTGCAGGAACTATGAATCCAAATACTTTTTTAAGATCACTAGGACCTGAGCCTTGGCAAGTATGTTATGTAGAACCTTCAAGAAGACCAGCAGATGGAAGATATGGTGAAAACCCAAACAGACTATATCAACATCATCAGTTCCAAGTTATATTAAAGCCATCTCCAGATAATATACAAGAGTTGTATTTGGAAAGTTTAAAAGAAATTGGAATTGACCCAAGTGAGCATGATATAAGATTTGTTGAAGACAACTGGGAAGCTGCTACAGTTGGTGCATGGGGACTTGGATGGGAAGTTTGGCTAGATGGTATGGAAATAACACAATTTACGTATTTCCAACAAGTAGGTAATATTGAATGTGAGCTTGAGACAGGAGAAATTACATATGGATTAGAAAGATTAGCTATGTACATTCAAGAAGTTGATAGTGTTTATGATTTAAAATGGAATGATAAAATAACTTATGGTGAAGTATTTAATAAAGCTGAGTATGAAAACTCAATGTATGCGTTTGAATTATGTGATGCAGATATGCTGTTTAATCTGTTTGATATATATGAAAAAGAAGCATTAAGACTTATGGAAAAAGGACTTGTAATACCTTCATATGATTATGTATTAAAATGCTCTCATGCATTTAATACATTGGATGCAAGAGGCGCAATAGGTGTTAGTCAAAGAGCATCATTTATAGGTAGAGTTAGAAATATGGCAAAGACTGTTGCAGAAACTTTTGTAAAACAAAGAGAAGAAATGGGATTCCCTCTTTTAAAGGACGGTGACAAATAATGAAAAATTATCTTTTATTTGAAATCGGTGTTGAAGAAATGCCATCTAGATTTGTAGGCAGTACACTAGAACAATTAAAAAACAATCTTAACAAATTATTTGATGAAAATAGAATATCTTTTGACAAAATAAGTGCATATGGTACACCAAGAAGACTGACTTTGGTAGTTGAAGGATTGAGTGATAAACAGAGTGACTTAGAAGAAGAAATAAAAGGTCCTGCTAAAAAAATTGCTGTTGATGCAGAAAATAATTTAACAAAGCCAGCATTAGGATTTATAAAAAGCAAAGGATTAAGTGAGTCTGATATATACTTTAAACAAGTTGGTAAAGATGAATATATATTTGCAACTATAAAACAAGATGGAAAAGAGACTTCAGAAGTATTAAAAGATATATTACCAGAGACTATAAAATCTGTAGTATTCCCAAAAGCTATGCGTTGGGGAGGTAAAAATCTTAAATTTGCAAGACCTATAAGATGGATAGTTACATTGTTGAATGACAAGGTATTAGAGTTTGACTTAGAAGGAATAATATCTTCTAATATAACAAAAGGTCATAGATTCTTAGGAGAAAGTACAATAGAAGTAAATTCTATAGAAGACTATCTTGAAAAATTAGAAAAAAATTATATAGTTTTAGACCAAAATAAGAGAAAAGAAATTATAAGAAAACAATGTATAGAAGTTGCAAATTCTTTAGGTGGAGAAGTTGAATTTGATGAAGATTTACTTGAAGAAGTAACTTACTTAGTTGAGTATCCAACTGCTTTTTATGGAGAATTTGATACAGATTATATAAAATTACCAAAAGAAGTTGTTATAACTCCTATGAAACAACATCAAAGATATTTCCCAGTGCTTAAAGATGGAAAACTGTTACCTAACTTTATAGCTGTTAGAAATGGTGATTCTTACAGAATAGATAATGTTAAAGCTGGAAACGAAAAGGTTTTAGAAGCAAGACTTGCAGATGCTTTATTTTTCTATAGAGAAGATACTAAGAGAAACTTAGAAAGCTACATAGAAAAATTAAAAACTGTTGTATTCCAAGTAAAACTAGGAACTATTTATGATAAAACTTTAAGACTTGAAAAATTAAGTGCTGATATACTTGATAGTTTAGGTTTAGTAGATGAAAAGACAGACGCTATAAGAGCTGCTAAGTTATGTAAGGCAGATTTAGTTACTGGAATGGTAGGAGAATTTGACGAATTACAAGGTTTTATGGGAAAAGAATATGCAAAAGTTGGAGGAGAAAATGATGTTGTAAGCGAAGCTATTTTTGAACATTATCTTCCAAGATTTGCAGGAGATATACTTCCTAAAACTAATGCCGGGGTTGCATTATCAATAGCTGATAAGTTGGATTCAATAGCAGGTTTCTTTGCTATAGGGATACAACCGACAGGTTCTCAAGACCCATATGCTTTAAGAAGACAAGCTTTAGGTATACTTAGTATACTAATGGATAGAAAAGTTGCTGTAGATATAAAAGTGCTTATTGAACATGCTTTAGATAATTATTCTGACTTAGATTTTAACAAAGAAGAAGTTGTTGAACAAATAATGAATTTCTTCAATGAGAGAGTGAAAAATCTGTTTAAAGATTTAGGTATAAGATATGATGTTGTTGATGCTGTATTAAGTTCTGATATAAATGATGTTTCTGATATGCATATGAGAGCTTTAGAGCTTAATAATTGGTTAGAAAAAGATGAGTTAGTGGAAATGCTTACTGCATTTAATAGAGTTTCTACTTTAGCTCAAAAAGCAGATTGTGATAAAGTTGACGAAATGTTATTAAAAGAAGATGCAGAAATCAAACTTTACAATGAGTTTAAACAAGTAAAAGTAAAAGTTAAAGAATTATTGAAAGATAAGAAATATGGTGTTGCTTTGGATGAATTTGCATCTTTAAGACCAGTAGTTGATAACTTATTTGATTCAGTTATGGTTATGGATAATGATGAAGCTATTAAGAATAATAGACTTGGTTTACTTAAACAAATATATGATACTATGTTAGAGATTTGTGATTTATCTAAAATAGTTTATAAATAAGAAAACTTAAATTACTTATAAAAAATGAGATAGCTTATAGCTATCTCATTTTTTATAAGCAAACATAATAAATTATATCTTATACTTATCAGTTATTTTATTTAAAATATCACTATTAGAATTTATCCACTCATAAAAATCTCCTGAAGAAACTTCAGATATTTTATAAAGCATTTCAGGAATATCACTAGCTTTAAAATCACCTATAGATTTTCCTAATTTAGTTTTGCCTATCTCAAAACTGCCTCCAACAAACAATTCAAATGCATCTGTAGATACACCATCAACACTCTTCTTTTTACCGCATAAACCGATACTACCAACTTGATGAACACCACATGAATTTAAGCATCCTGATATATATAATTTAGGAGCTTTATTTAAAATTTCTTCATTATTTTGCGATCTAAAGTAATCTATGATTTCATGTAACATTTTCTGACTGTTTTGTATACCCATTTGACATATTGGAACACCTATACAGGAGATACTTTGTTCTAGTTGAGAATTACAACTAATAGTCTTACTTATTTCCAATATTTTTTTTGCTTCATTTCCATTTAAATTTAAGATGTATAATCCCTCTGTCATTCCTAGTCTAATCATAGGAGATTCAATAATGTCTAATTCTTGAAGTAAAATACTTAAATCATTTGTCGATAAGATACCCCCAACAGGATGTATATATACAGTGTATAAACCATCTTGTTTTTGAGGTATCAATCTAGAATCCTGAACATCTATTTTAACACCAGGTTTTGAGTAATCTATTTCTTCAACATTGAGTTCAAGGTTACCTTTTTCTTTTTCTGCTTTATAATATTCTTTAAACTTCTCTAAAAACAACTTCTCACCAAGTGTTTCGACCATATATCTAACTCTAGCTTTATTTTTATTTTCATAATTACCATAAGCCATAAAAAACTTAATCATACCTTCAACACAGTATAGTGCATCTGTAGGTTTTATAAGTTCACCAAGCTCTAAAGCAACCTTAGGTTGTTTACCTAAACCTCCACCTAAGAAAACTCTAAAATATGGTTTACCATCTTTTAAAGTAGCCACAAATCCTAAATCTTGTATGCTACAATGAGCAGCATCTGTATAGCAACTAGAATAAGAAACCTTTAATTTTCTAGGTAAATTATATGTAGTAGCATTTTTGATAAAATATTTATCAGTAGCAACTGCATATGGAGTAACATCAAAGGCTTCATCAGGGTCAACTCCCGATAGTGGAGATAATCCGACATTTCTAGGATAATTACCACCACCACCTCTAGTAAAGATGTCGTTTTTTATTCCTTCTTCCATAACATCAACAATGGAGTCTATAGACAAATCATGTAGTTGTATAGCTTGTCTAGTTGTTAAGTGTATTTTATTTAAGTCATTCTTAACAGCCATTTCGTAAATTTTATTAAGTTGATATTTGGATAAAACTCCAGCAGATACTCTAAGCCTTATCATAAAAGACTTTTTGTCCCTTTGAGCATAAACTCCATATCCACCAGAAAAGCCTTTGTATTGCATTTTATTTATCTCTTCATTTAAGAACTTCAAAGAATATTCTTTAAAGTTGGGTAGTTCATTTAACAATCTTTTCTTAAAATTATCCATTGTCACACCTCGTTATTAGTCTTGTATAAAACTGAATCTATTGTATAATAGAGATATATATTATTATTATCTAGATAGGATGAAAATATAACAGTACAATATCATTCAGAGAAAAAATAAGGAAGACATGGCAAGTATTTTGTTTTTATTTTATAAAATAAGTATAATATTTTTGTTTTATAAAATATAATTAAGATAAATAGATAATTTTGTAATTTTAATATATAATATTTAGTAGAGTGTTGAAGTAGCACTTAATATTCGCAGGAGGAGTATTTGTATATGGGAGAAATAATAAATGCATTAGATAGAGCCCTAGACATAATTTTGCTATTGTATCATGAAAAGAGAGAAATGGGAATAACTGAAATAAGTAAAGCTATGGGAGTATATAAAAGTACTGTACATAGAACTTTAGTCACTCTTGAAAACAAGGGTTTTGTTATACAAAACACAGAAAATGGTAAGTATTGGCTAGGAATAAATTTATATGCAATAGGTATGGTTGTGGGAGAAAAAATGTCATTGAATGAAATAGTAAAACCATATACGAAAAAATTAAATCAAGAATTTAACGAAGTGGTTAATGTATCTATATTAGAAGAAAGAGCTCAAGATTCTCCAAGAAGTATAATAATACATAAAGAATATGGCTCAAATCAACTACTCTCAGTAAATCCATCAGTTGGCTCCAGTAGCGAATGTTATTGTTCAGCAGTTGGAAAATGTCTTATGGCATTTAATGATTCTATAGACTTTGAAAAATATAGAAAGACACCAATACACAAATACACAGAGCATACAATTGATAATTGGGATGATATGATGCTTTTTTTAGCAAAAATAAAAGAACAAGGATATGCCATAGATGATGAAGAATTAGAACATGGGCTAACTTGTATTGGAGCACCTATTTTAGATAAAGATAATAAAGCTATTGCAGCAATAAGTTTATCTGGTCCAACTATAAGAATGAGAGAAGGAGATTTTGAGTATAAAATTAAAAGAGTTATGGAAACTGCAAAAAGTATATCTGAGCTTTTTAGATAATTTTTTAATCGAAACAATAAAAAGAGGTTATATTTAAATTGTTATTTGTGAATATCAGTTTAAATGTGACCTCTTTTTATTTAATCAAAAATTAAATATTCTTAAAATTTAAAATGTTGTTGAAATATATAAGCGAATGTGTTATCTTTTAATTAAGCAATATAAAATAGAACGATGTTCTAAAGTATGGAACAATGCTGAAGCATATATAATGTCTATATAAAATATAAATATTATATATTTAAAATTAAGTAAAAAAATATTACATAAAGGGGAGATTTAAGAAATGGAAAAAGTCAAGTTGAGTGTTGAAAGATGTAAGGGGTGTTATCTTTGTATTGAAGCTTGTAAAAAAGATGCAATAAGTCTTTCTGATTACACAAATAAAAAAGGCTTTGTAACTATCAAAGTTGATGAAGAAAAATGCATTCAATGTGGCGCTTGTTATACAATGTGTCCTGATTTAGTATTTGAGATATTATAAACTATATTTTATTGGAGGGGAGAAAACGTATGCAGAGTTTATTAATTAAGGGAAATGAAGCTTTAGCAGAAGGTGCTATACGTGGTGGCTGTAGATTTTATGCAGGTTATCCAATAACACCACAATCAGAAATATTAGAAATGATGGCATGGAGACAAAAAGAAGTAGGAGGAGTATTTATTCAAGGTGAATCAGAAATAGCCAGTGTAAATATGGTTATGGGAGCAAGTGCACTTGGAGCAAGAGCTATGACTTCTTCATCTGGGCCAGGATTTTCATTAAAACAAGAAGGCATCGCATACTGGGTATCAGCTGGTTTGCCAGCAGTTGTAGCATGTGTACAAAGATATGGTATAGGTGATGGATTTATAGGAGCAGGTCAAGATAACTATTGGCAAGCTGTAAAAGGTGGAGGAAATGGAGATTATCATTTAATTGTATTGGCACCTAATAGTGTTCAAGAAAATATGGATATGGCATATGAGTCTTTTGAATTAGCTGAGAAATATATGCATCCAGTGCTTATACTTTCTGATGCTACAATAGGTCAAATGGTAGAGCCTTGTATAGCCCCACCAATGAAAGAGTATGATAAGGATAAAGCTCCATGGGCAGCAAAAGGAACTCCTGTAGGAGAAAAAAATAAAGTTATAACTGATATAACATATTTTGAAGACCAAGATACATGGCAAAAAGGTTATATAGAAAAAATGAGAAAAGTTCAAGAAAATGAACAAAGATGGGAAGAAATAGAGATAGAAGATGCTGATGTAGTATTTGTAGCATATGGGATTTCATCAAGAATAGCAGAAGGTGCAGTTAGAGATGCTAGAGCAAAAGGAATAAAATTAGGATTAATAAGACCAAAAACATTGTGGCCTTACCCAAGAAAAGCATTTAAAAAATTGAATGATTCACTAAAAGGTCTTGTAACAGTTGAAATGAACATGATGGCACAAATGAAGGAAGATGTAATTATAGCATGTGATAATAGATTCCCAGTATATTCAGTAGCAACAGCTCAATATATGGCAGAAGTAAATCAATTGATAGATTTTGCTCAACAGATTATAGATGGAAAAGCTAAGCAAGAGGAGGTATTTTAATTATGGCTAAGAAAGCACCAGCAATAATGATGTGTGAAAATATGTTCTGTGGAGGCTGTGGACACTCTATAGTCGATAGAATTATTGGAGAAGTATTAACAGAAATGGATATATGTCAAGATACAATTATATGTTCAGATATAGGTTGTAATCATATGTTTCAATTTAGTATGAATGTAGATGTTGTCGTTCCACCACATGGTAAAATGGGTGCAGCAATGGCAGCTATGAAAAGAGTTAGACCAGATAAATATATATTTACAATAGCTGGAGATGGTGGAGCTTATGCGATAGGGCTTGGGGAAACTATGTCAGCTGCTACTAGAAATGATAATGTTATATTCCTTGTTATGAACAATAATATGTTTGCAATGACAGGTGGTCAAATGGCTCCAACTACTATAGAAGGTCAATATACAGCTTCTACTCCAAATGGTAGAAATTACGCAGATCATGGTTCAACATTTGATGTTGTAAAAGTTATGGGTAATTTAGATATAGCGTATCTAGCAAGAGGAACAATAACTAACCCTAAAGAAATAAATACAACAAAAAGATACATCAAAAAAGCACTAGAAAAACAAAAAGAAAATAAAGGTTTTTGTTTAATAGAAGTACTTGTACCATGCCCAACAAACTGGGGGTTAAAGCCAGTAGATGCTATGAAGAGAATCGAAAATGAACTTGTTCCAAAGTATCCACTTGGAGAATTTATTGATTAGGGAGGAAATGATATGTTAAATGAAATCATATGTGCTGGTTTTGGAGGACAGGGAGTTCTTACAGCAGGAAAAATTATAATGTATGTTGCATATAAAGCAGATAAGAAAATTACATGGTTCCCATCTTACGGAAATGAGATGAGAGGAGGAAGTGCAAATTGTAATGTTGTTGTAAGTGATGAGAAAATTGCAAATCCTTGTGTAAAAAATCCAGATATATTATTAGGAATGAATAGTGTATCAGTAGATAAGTATGAAAGTTTAATGAAAGAAAATGGTTATATGTTTGTCAATGAATCACTAGTAAGTAAGGATAGAAAATATAGAGAAGATATAAATGTTATAAAAGCACCTGTTACTGAAATCGCACAAAATTTAGGTAATGAAAAAGCTGCTAATATTTGTATGTTAGGTGTTATGGTAAAAAATTTAGATTTATTTACAAAGGAAGAATTTGAAAAGGGTATGTGCGAATACTTTGAAAATCAAGGAAAAGGCAAGTTTAATGCCAAAAATATAGAAGCATTTGAAGCTGGGTATGATTATAAGTGAATATTTTAAATATTTAAAATAATTATTGAAATACTTATTTTTATATGTTAGTATTTAATTAATAAAATATAGAACATCGTTCTGAGTAGTAGGACGTAACTTTTTAAAACGAAATATCAGAACGATGTTCTACATAGTGAAACTGGGGGTGTTAAATTGAAAGTTTTAGTAATAAATCCTGGTGGTACATCTACAAAGATTTCTGTTTTCCAAGATGAAAATGAAGTTTTGAAAAAAAATATAACTCATACAAGAGAGGATTTAAAAAAATTTTCTAAAGTATTTGATGAATATGACTATAGAAAACAATTAATAGTGGATATCTTAAGTAGCGAGAATCATAGTATAAATTCTTTTGATGCAGTAGTTGGACGTGGTGGACTTATGAAAGCTATAAAAGGCGGCACTTATACTGTTAGTGAAGAAATGATTGAGGATATGAGAAATGAGATAAATGGAGAACATGCCTCTAATCTAGGTGCATTATTGGCTAAGACTATAGCAGATGAAATAGGAGTACAATCATTTGTAGTAGATCCAGTTTCTGTAGATGAGTTTGATGATGTATCAAGGATTACAGGAATTTCAGACATAGAAAAAGCTAGTTGGTTACATGCATTAAACCATAAAGCTGTTTCAAGAAAAATTGCACAAAAACTAGGTGGAAAATACGAGGATTATAACTTTATTGTAGCCCATCTAGGTTCAGGGATATCAATTGTAGCACATAAACAAGGGAAAATGATTGATGGAAGTGGTGGAAGGTCTGATGGTCCATTTTCTCCAGAAAGAAGTGGTGGATTACTTGCATATCCTCTTGTAGAATTGTGTTACTCTGGAAAATATACTCATGATGAAATGGTCGCAAAAGTAAGTTCAATTGGAGGAATGTACGATTACTTAGGAACTAAGGATATGATAGAAATTGAGAATAGAATTAATGATGGTGATAAAAAGGCAAAACTTATAATGGATGCATTTATTTATCAAATAGCAAAAGAAATATCTATGTATGGAGCTTCACTTTCAGGGAATGTAGATAGAATTATTTTAACTGGGGGGATATCACATTCGGAAATGGTAGTTAAAGGAGTAATAGAAAAAGTTTCATATTTGGCACCAGTAGAAATAGTTCCAGGAGAAATGGAAATGGAAGCACTTGCTCTTGGAGCACTTAGAGTACTTAAAGGAGAAGAAATAGCAAAAACTTATTAATATTTAGGAGAGAGAGTATGTTAAAAGATTTTAATAATTTATTAGAAGAGGCTAAAAAGCTTGAACCTGTTATTGTAAGTGTTGCTGTTGCAGAAGATAAAGAAGTATTAAAGGCTGTAAAATCAGCAACAGATTTAAATATTATAAAGCCAATTCTTGTAGGAGACAAGGATAAAATAGAAAATATATCAAAAGAAATTGGATTAAAAGGTCACGAAATAATAGGATGTCAAAATCCTGATGAATCAGTTAAAAAAGCTGTAGAGATAGTTAAGAATAAAGAGGCTAAAGTTCTTATGAAGGGATTAGTTAATACGAGTGTCTATATGAGAGCTATATTAAATAAAGAAACAGGTCTTAGAACAGGGAGATTATTGAGTTTACTTGCAGTATATGAATTACCTCAATATCACAAACTTCTTTATTGCACTGATAGTGGTATAAATGTATCACCAAATTTAAATCAAAAAAAAGATATAATGATAAATGCACTTCTTACTATGAAGAGTATAGGCATGGAAAATCCTAAAACTGCTATACTTACTGCAAATGAAATGGTAGATCATAAAATACAATCTACAGTAGATGCAAACCTACTTGTAGAAATGGAAAAATCAGGAGAAATACCAAAATGTATAGCAGAGGGTCCGATAGCATTTGATGTGGCATTTGATGCACATGCAGCAGAACATAAAGGTATTAAAAGTAATATAGCTGGTGATGTTGATTTGCTAGTATTTCCAAATATAGAAGCAGGGAATATATTAGGAAAATCATGGCTTAGATTTAATCAAGCTAAGTGGGCTGGTATAGTTTTAGGAGCAACAAATCCAATAATTTTAGGTTCACGTTCTGATACAGCTGAAATTAAAATAAATTCAATAGCATTAGCATGCTTAGCGTCACAATAAGAAATTATTATTAAGGAGGAGAAAGTATTATGAAATATGCAAAAAGAATGGATATGGTAAAAGCTTCAGCTATAAGAGCTTCTCAAAAGAAAATAGCTCAGAAGGTGGCAAGTGGTGGTACTGTTATATCTTTTGCTGCAGGACTTCCTGACCCAAACTTATTTCCAATAGAAGAGATAAGTGAAGTAACTCAAAAAGTACTTAGTGAAAGAGGCAAATTTGCTTTAGCATATGGACCTACTAAAGGTGAAGATGAGTTATTGGAGTTATTAGTAAAAAGAATGAAGGAAGAAGAAAATATTGATACAAAAGCAGAAAATATCATAATAACTACTGGCTCACAACAAGGTATATCTCTTAGTGCTATGATTTTATTAGAAAAAGGAGACATAGTAGTTACAGAAAATCCAAGTTACTTAGGTGCAATAAATGCATTTAGACCTTATGAATGTGATTTTTTAGGAGTAGATACTGATGATGAAGGAATGGTAACAGATGATTTGGATAAATTATTATCTGAAAATTCTAACATAAAGGTAATCTATGTAATACCAACATTTCAAAATCCTACAGGAAAAACATGGTCTTTACAAAGAAGAAAAGATTTTATGGAAGTCGTGAATAAGTATGATGTCATAGTAATAGAAGATAATCCTTATGGAGAAATAAGATTTACACCAGAGCCTCTACCTACACTTAAATCTCTTGATACTAAAGATAAAGTATTATACTTAGGTTCATTTTCAAAAGTATTATGTCCAGGGTTTAGAGTTGCTTGGATGTGTGGTAATGTAGACATCATAGATAAAGCAGAACTTTTAAAACAAGGTATAGATTTACAATCAAATCAATTTTCTCAAGTACAAGTAATAGAATTCTTAAAGAAATATAATTTAAATGAACATATAGAAAAAATAAGAGCTGAGTACAAAAAAAGATGTTTATTGATGTTAGATGCTATGAAAAAGCATTTTCCAGAAGAAGCTAAATATACAGAGCCAGATGGAGGAATGTTTATATGGGTTGAGCTTCCTGAAAACATAAATGTAGATGATTTACTAGACAAAGCTATTGATGCTGGAGTTGCATACGTTTCTGGAGAGTCATTCTTTGCAAATAATGGACCAAAGAACACTATGAGACTTAACTATACAACTATGTCAGAAGAACAAATAGTTGATGGAATTCAAATACTTGCAGAAGTTATAAAAAAAGAACTCAATTATGCTTGTGAATAAATATAAAAAGTGAGGGCTTAAATATGGGAGAAAAAGGGAACGGTATAAAGTTTGGAAAGTTAATGTTTCAACTTGTTATTATAGCAATATCTTGGGAATTAGTTTATATTATACCATTTATCCAATATACATTATATGATCCAATCTTAAAAGCATTAGAGTGTACAAATACTCAACTAGGTTTTCTACTTACGATTTATGGATTAGGGAATATATTTGGAGCTCCTATAGGGGGTTGGTTAGCAGATAGATTTGATTATAGAAAGATAATTTTAGGTTCTATATTTCTTAATGGATTAGTATCATTTGCATTTGCATTTAACATGAACTATCCGTTTGCAGTTGCAACTTGGGTAGGTTGTGCAATCACATCATTAGTTATGAACTATCCTTCTATGGTAAAAATACTTAGAGTTATAGGAAAAGATAATCAAGGTAAAGTTTATGGATTCAATGAAGCTATGGTTGGAGTTTCTGGCGTAGTAATGGGAGCAATATTCTTATATATTTATACATGCTTTTCAACTCCTGTATTGGGTATGAGATGGGTAATGATATCTTTAGGAATATTATCAATAGTAATGTGTCCAGTATTATGGTTTGTAATTAAAGATGTAGATATCAGAGAAGACAAAGAAGAAGAAGCAAGTGAAAAAATGTCTGCTGGTGATTTTATGACAGTACTAAAATCACCAAACACTTGGCTAGTAGGAATAAGCATATTCTGTGTATATTCATTCACAGTTACAATGTCTTATTTTACACCATATATAACATCAGTACTTGGAGGTTCTGTGGCATTGTCTGGGGCATTAGCAATAATAAGACAACATGGTCTAAAATTGTTTGGAGCACCATTTGGAGGATATTGTGCAGATAAAGTAAAATCACCTACAAAAGTACTACTACCAATATATGTATTTGGTATAGCAGTAATAGTTTTATTCCTAGTATTACCTGCATCTACTCCAATGACTATATTTATAGCTTTAACATTTGTAGTAGGCATATTAGGTTACATGGGAAAAGGTATATACTATGCAGTTCAAGATGAAGTAAAAGTTCCAGTTAAATATTCAGCAACTACTATAGGTATAGCTGCAGCTTTAGGATTTTCACCAGATGTATTCCAATTTGCATTAATAGGACACTGGATAGATACTTATGGTAATAAAGGTTACACATATACATTTATATTCCAGATAGCAATTCTAATAATTGGTATACTATCTTGTTTATATATATTAAAAGTTAAGAAGAAAAGAGAAAGTAAGTTAGAAGCATAAATATTGTAAAAATACCAAATTATTAAGTTTTATAGCAATACTTAAAATTTAAAGTGCAACACACCAAAATGTTATCAAGTTTTCTAGGTTTTAGTATAAAGTTACCCCTAAAGGTCTGGAATTGAGTAGCAATTATCATCTATTTATATATTTACATAAACCTATTTAATTTAAATTAAAAGAATTTCAAAAATAGGTGGTAATTGTACTCAATTTTACACCTCATAATAAATACGAAAATTTAAAATCTAACTATATACTATTCAATTATATATTAATAATTGTATATGGTACTATTTATATAGTAACAGTTTCAGGCTTTTCATTACATGTATTCCAATTTATATTGTTTGATTATTTGTCAAATACATATCGTTAAAAAGTTTATAAATTTACGTTTATATATCGATTAATATTCTTTGTTTTAGAAATAGATACTTATAGTTTTTGGATTAAAAATAATATAAATAGAAGATAGATTTTTTAGATATATTTAGTTGAAGATTATATAGAATGTTGAAACATAGATATTTAAATTATTGTCTATAAATATAAAATGAATGGTGGTGAGTTAAGTGACCGATTTAGTTAACACCATTAATGGAATTGTTTGGTCACCTGTATTAGTTGCAATGTGTTTGTGTATAGGATTATATTTTTCAATGAAATTAAGATTTTTTCAAATAAAAGATGTAAAAGAAATGTTTACTCTTTTGCTTGAAGGAGATAGTTCTCATGTTGGAATATCTTCTTTCCAAGGTTTTGCTACATCTATGGCAGGAAGGATAGGAACTGGAAATATAGCTGGTGTAGCTGTAGCGATAGCAATGGGAGGACCAGGAGCATTAGTGTGGATGTGCATAATGGCTACATTAGGGTCGGCAACTGCATTTGTAGAATCTACTTTAGCTCAGATATATAAAGATGAGCATGATGGACAGTACAGAGGAGGTCCTCCATATTACTTTGAAAAAGGTCTTGGTTGGAAAAAATGTTCAATTTTATTTTCAGTGGTTGCAATCATAAGTTATACATTTTTTATGCCTGGTACACAATCAAATACTCTATATCTAGCAATGAATCAAGCATTTGGATTTTCAAAAATGACAATAGCAGTTACATCTTCTATTGCACTAGGTATAATAATTTTTGGAGGAATTAAAAGAATTGGTTTATTTGCTGAGAAAGTAGTACCTATAATGGGTGGAGCATACCTTATTATGACATTGGTAATAATCATAGCAAATATAAATCTAGTTCCAGGAGCTATTATGACAATGTTTAAATCTGCATTTGGATTTGGTTCGGTTTTTGGAGGGATGTTAGGTTCAGCAATATCTTGGGGAGTAAAAAGAGGTATATACTCAAATGAAGCGGGAGAAGGTTCTGGAACTTATGGTGCAGCAGCAGCAGAAGTGAGTCATCCAGCCAAACAAGGATTAGTCCAAGCTTTTTCTGTTTATGTAGACACACTATTAATATGTATGGCTACAGGTATTATGATTATAATAACAGGAATGTATAATGTTACAGATGTTTACACAACATTACCAGGTGTAGAACCAGGTCCACAATATGTACAGAGTGCAATAAATACATTACATCCTCAATTAGGTGATATTTTTATAGCAATAGTTTTACTACTATTTACATTTACAACATTATTAGCCTTCTCATACATGATGGAGACCAACGTATCTTACTTAGTGACTAGAATTAAGGCAGAAAAACATGAAAAGCACATAATTAATGTCTGTAGATTTATGCTTATAATATGTGCAGCAATGTGTTGCTTTATAGAACCACTTACAAGTTGGGCACTTGGTGATATATGTATAGGTGTATTAACATATATAAACTTAGTTGGTATATTTACACTAAAAAAACCAGCTATAAAAGCATATTACGATTATCAAAGGCAGAAAAAGATGGGAGTAAAAAGGAGCGATAGAACTTTTAATCCTATAGAATTAGATATAAAAAATGCTGAATTTTGGGAAAGTAAATACATAAAAGAAAATAAACATGAGTTAAATTAAAGATATTTTACAGAGTCCTATACATGTTTTATTTAATTATTTATAATAAAAATTAAATATCAACTTAATATTATGTATGCGAGAAAAACTGAAATTTAAAGTAAATCTATTTAAACCTTTAAATTATTGAAGATTACTTTATGAATTTGAAATATAGAGTATTTATATTTAAAACTGTTATTTTGGATAGTAGTATATAGTAAGATTATTTATTTTAATAGATAGAAAGATATTTGGATATTCATTGTGTGATTAGATTTTACAGTAACATTATCATTAAATTTTATAAGAAATCTAATAATAATGTTACTGTAGATAGATTATAAGTTCAATATAGTAAATCAAAGTTTATAATAGGATAAAAGAATTAATAAATAAATTTAGTGGGAGGTAAGATTGATATGAAAGAAAAAATAACACAAGTGGCGGATTTAAAGAAAGAAAAAATTTTAGGTCTATGTCAATCTTTATATGATGAGCCAGAGATTGCCTTACAAGAATACAAGTCTGCTAAAAAAATAGCAGAATTTCTAAGAGAAGAAGGTTTTGAGGTTGAGGAAAACTTGGCAGGTATGGCAACAGCTTTCAAAGCAACTAAGAAAAATGGTGATGGTCCAAGAATAGCATTTATAGCAGAATACGATGCTCTTCCAGGCAATGGTCATGCATGTGGCCATCATTTGATAGCTTCCATGGGAGTTGGAGCTGGAATAGCTCTTGCAAGTATACTAGATACTTACAAAGGAGAGGTAAGTATAATTGGGACACCAGCTGAAGAAACTGGAGATGGAAAACCTTACTTAATAGAACATGGAGTATTTGATGGATATGATGCAGCAATGATGATACATCCAAATTCAAAAACATGTGTAACGCCAGAAATTATAGCAATAGGGGGATTAGATTTCATATTTACTGGAAAAGCATCTCATGCAGGAGCTAAGCCATATAATGGAATAAATGCTTTGGATGCAGTAGTATTATTATATAATAATGTGAATGCATTGAGACAACAATTGGTAGATGGAACTAGAATACATGGTATCATACTAGAAGCAGGAACTGCTGCAAATGTAATACCTGACATGGGAAAAGTAAGACTAGAAATACGAGCAAAAGAGCAAGACTACTTTGATGAGGTAGTTGAAAAAGTAAAAAATTGTGCTAGAGGAGCTGCAATAGCTACTGGCTGTGAACTTGAGTTTTACCATTTTGAGCCAACTTGCCAAGGTTTAAATGCAAACAAGGTTTTAACAGGTATCTTTACAAATATTATGGAGGAATTTGGTATATATGATGACGATGAACAAGTATTACTAGGTTCTACAGATATGGGAAATCTAAGTCAAATGATACCATGTATACACCCTTTAATGAAATTCTCAGAAAATTGTGAAGAGCTACATACAAAGGAATTTTTGAAAGCTTCTATGAATCCATATGCAAAAAACAGAGTGATTGATGGTATAAAGATATTAGCTTTAACAGGCTTTAGTTTATTTGAAAACCCAGACTTAATTAAAAAGATGAAAGAAGAGTAGACTTTAGATAAAGGGGATTTTGCTATGACTAATAAAACTGAAGGCAAAAAGAGAAAATTATCATTCCCAGATGCATATGTTTTGATGATAGGTCTCATAATATTTGCAGCTATAATGACCTATATTGTTCCTTCTGGAACATATAATAGAGTTGAAGATTTAACTACTGGAAATATGCTTGTGCAAGCAGGAAGTTTTAAATATGGAGAACAACATCCAGTCAGTATAATGGATGTATTTAGAGCTATACCAAGTGGGCTTGGGAAAAATTCTGTAACAGTTTTCTTTGTGCTTATTATTGGAGGTGCATTTGGTATAGTAAATTCTACTGGCTCACTAGATGCTTTAATTGGAAGAGTTATTTCTAAAAGTCAAGGAAGCAAAAAAGGCGAGATTATAATTACCTGCTTAGTATTGACGTTTGGTTTAGCTGGTGGAGTGGTAGGTATGTATGAAGAATGTATTGCATTCTTGCCTATATTAATGACTCTGTGTATTGCTTTAGGGTATGATGCTTTAGTTGCTGCAGGTATTTTACTTCTAGGGCTTGCATCGGGTTATGGTTCGGCTACTATTAATCCTTTTACTGTAGGATTGGCGCAAGGTATTTCTGGATTGCCACTTTTTTCAGGAATGTGGTTTAGATGGATATTTTGGATTTGCACCATGATTTTACTTTCAACATACATAATTTTTTATTGTAAAAAAATAAAAAAAGACCCAAGCAAAAGTTTAGTAGCAGATATTGATTATAGTCATTGGCAATTAGATAAGTCTTCCATTAAAGAAAAATTGTCTGCTGGAAATATAAGAGTATTAGTTACATTCTTTGGTGGTATACTTGCTTTGATGATATTGATTGTAAAATTTTCTTTGAGTATGTCAGACTTATCAGCTTATTTCTTTGCTTTAGGAATCTTATGTGGAGTAGTCTATGGAATTAGTCCAAATAAAATTGCTTCTGGATTCGTGAAAGGTATGCAAGAAATGGTCTATCCAGCTATTTTGATAGGATTTGCATCTAGTATAGTAGTTATATTAGAACAGGGAGTAATTTTAGATTCAATAGTTCATGGATTGTCATTGGTGTTGAATTATGTTCCTAGAATTTTTAGCGGTGGAGTAATGATGATTATGCAGTCTGTAATCAATTTCTTTATACCTTCAGGCACTGGTCAAGCTATGGTAACAATGCCCCTTATGGCTCCACTTGCAGATGTTATAGGTATACCTAGACAGGTTGCAGTGTTAGCTTACCAAATGGGTGATGGATTTGCAAATGGAATAGTTCCAACACTTGGAGTTCTTATGGCTGGAATATCTATTGCTCATGTGCCTTATACAAGATGGTTTAAATTTGCATCAAAGATAATACTTATGGAGTTAGCTTTAGGGTTTATATTTTTGATGATTGCAGTGCAGATTAATTTAGGTCCTTTTTAAAAAGTTAAAAATATATTTATATAGTTTTAAACCAATATATATTATGATTAAACATATTAAATTAAATTATTTATAATATAGTAAATTACATTTAAATATAGTTTCTAAAACAAAAGGTGAACTCTGTGTAGTTCACCTTTTTAATTTAATTTTCCAATTTGTAAAAAAGTTTTAAAAAAGGCTTGACTTGAAGTTAACTTAAGGTTGTATATTAAAAAAAGATACTTATAAGGAGTGTGATGCTTATGACAATTAAAGAAGCTTCAAAACGTACTGGAATATCAGTAGATAATTTACGTTATTATGAAAGGATAGGATTAATACCACCTATTCCTAAAAATAAGTCTGGAATTCGTGATTATGATGAACGTGCTATTCACTGGATTGAGTTTGTTATGAAGTTTAAGAAAGCAGGAGCTTCTTTAGAAGCTATTATTGAATATGTACGACTTGCATGTTCTGATGATGATACAAAAGAAGTACGTAGAGAAATATTGGTAGAAGTAAAGGAAGATTTGACTACACAGATTAATAAACTTCGAGAATGTTTAGATGTTGTTGAGTATAAAATTGAAAATTACTATAACCTATGTGACCCTGTAACACAAAAAATGGTTAGGGAATGGAAAGAAAAGCACGAATATAAAAAATAATATTTGACCTTAAGTTTGGTTAAGGGAATACAATATAAGAAAATAAAAGAAAAGAGGTAATTATATATGAAAAAGGATTTAGGTTCTATAATAGGATTATATCCTACACCATTGGTAGTTGTTGGAGTAGTAATTGATGAAAGCCCTAACTGGATGTTAGTAGGACATTTAGGTATTATTGGGCATGACCATATTATGATAAGTTTAGCAAAATCACATTATACAAATAAAGGAATTAGAGAAAGTAAAGTACTCTCCATAAATGTTGTAGATGAGTCTATGTTGTCAAAAGCAGATTATGTTGGTTGTGTAAGTGGAAGTAAAATCGATAAATCAAAAGTATTTGAATACGAAATAGGTGATGAAGGAGCTCCACTAATAAAAGAATCAAAACTAAACATGGAATGTTATGTGGATGATATTTATGAAACAAAGGGATTTGAAAGTTTTATATTAAAAATAAGCCATACATATGCAGATGAAGAAATTTTAAATGAAGAAAACAAAATTGATTATGAAAAACTAAAACCAATTTTATTTGAAATGCCTGGTTATACATATTTAAAAACAGGAAATACAGTTGCTAAATGTATGACATTGAAAAATAAGGGGGAATAGATATGAGTAAAAAAAATATTGT
Source organism: Clostridioides sp. GD02367 (assembly GCF_045900275.1). NCBI lineage: Bacteria > Bacillati > Bacillota > Clostridia > Peptostreptococcales > Peptostreptococcaceae > Clostridioides > Clostridioides sp. GD02367. The sequence goes on from NZ_JBJODK010000002.1 coordinate 51,174, forward strand.
ATTATACTTTTCAAGTTCGTCAAACACTAAAAGAATTGCAGAAATTATTCAAAAGTATACATTGGCTGATATACAAGAGATATTTACAGAAACACCATACACAAAGGATTATAATGCACTAGTGAAACAAGCTCAACAAGAGATACAGAAGGGGATTATGCCTAGTATTAAAAAAATATCATATGATTTAAGTGATTATGATACTATTTTTTTAGGGACACCAAATTGGTGGAGTACAATTGCACCACCTATAGCAACTTTACTTAACCAGAATAATTTAAGTGGAAAAAATATTATACCTTTTATTACTCATGGAGGTGGTGGAAAAGGTCATGCTGATAAAGACATAAAAAAATTATGTCCTAATTCAAAAGTTTTAGATATATTTGATATTTATGGAAATGGAGGAAATAGCGCAGAAGAAAAAATTATTTCATGGCTTAAAAGAATAAATATGCATGAACAAAAGTAATATTTTAAGTTTGGACACTTAATTTATATAATAGGCACTTAAATAATCCTATATAAATCTAGTACGTATTAGATTTTTTAGATTTGCAAACTTATTATAGCAAAAAATATCATGAAAGGTTGTAGCCCTAATGATAAAATCAAGTACACGAGATATATAGGAGGAAATAATATGGAGACTTTAAAAGTAAGAACTTACGAATTATGTGGCACAAACTATGAAATAGGATATGAGTTAGGAAAATCAATTGTAAATATACCAGAGTTGATATGTGAACAAACTAATAAATCTAATGTTGTAACTAAAGAAGAAGAAAACTATATGGTAGAGTTATTTGACAAATATTGCCCAGGACTTAATGAAGAATTACAAGGTTTTGCTGATGCCATTCAAGTAGATAGTAGTCAACTTTTATACTATACTATGACCTATCTTAGACCAGGTTGCAGTCAAGTTGCTTTAACACCAGAATTAACTGAAAATGGGCATGTTCTCTTTGCTCGTAATTTTGATTTCTCACACCATATGGAAGATTTTGCTTTATGTAAAACTAAGGTGGTTGGTAAATATGCACACATTGGAACTACAGTAATGCAGTTTGGAAGAACTGAAGGTATGAATGAGTGTGGTTTGGGTGTAAGTCAAACATCTTGTGGTTATCCTGTAGGAGCTCAAGAAGGTATGAGAAAACCTAAAATTGTAGGTTTACAGTTTTGGGCTGTTATTAGATATTTATTAGAAAATTGCAAAGATGTAGAGGAGGCATTAGGATATATAGAAGATATGCCTATTGCATATAACATTAATCTATTACTTGCAGATAAGTCTGGAAATATGGTACTTGTAGAAACTCTAGATGGAAAAAAAGAGATAAAGAAAATAAATGAATTTGGAAATAAGAGAGAATATTTTCTTCACTCTACAAATCATATTCATATTGATAAACTTCATAAATTAGAACCACAGTCTATGAATAATTCTATTCATAGATATAATTTAATTAAAGAATACGTAGATAATTCTAAAAAAATTAGTGAGAAGGATTTAATGAATTTCTTATCCTTAAAATATCCATATGGACTATCTTGTAATTATTACAACGATTTTTTTGGAACTTTAAAAAGTATAGTTATGGACTTAAATACAGGAACGTTTAACATATTATGGGGTGGACTAGAAAGTAATATATGGAATAAATACTATCTAAATGACAATATTAAATCTACAACACAGTTAATAAATATAGATATTGAAAAAGCACCTTCTGATTTTTTTGAATTGATTGAGTAAAAAATACCTTTAATATACCAAAGAGAGGGCAAATAATATGAAGAAGCTGATTTTATGTGTTGCTATATCAGGTGAAGATTATATTGAGACACTTTCAAAAACAATTAAAATTACAGTACAAGAATAAATTAGAATATGATGAAGCTTGATAATAAAACTGATGATTTTGGATAGGTTTTATATGTAATGTAGGATATATAAATAGTATATTATATTTTAAATCCTAGTAGACATAATGAGAATTTATAGTCTTTATATAACATGGTATTGAATTATTTGTTATATTTTAGTATATTAACAAAATAGTATTAATTTAGATATGTATATTTACAAATTATAAGAATATCTGATTTGAGGAGGTGTCATATTGGACTACTTAAAGTATTTTGAAAAAGCTGTAGTATATATTGAGAATAATCTAAAAGAAAATATAACTGTAAATGATGTGGCAAAAGAATCAGGATATTCTTATTATCATTTGACACGCCTATTCAAGTCTATGTTTGGTGAAAGTGTAGGAAGCTACATAAAAAAAAGACGTTTGGTCAATAGCACAAAAGAACTTTTATACAGTGAAAAAAAGATAATAGATATAGCTATTGATAGTGGTTTTGAATCTTCAGAAGCATTTAGCAGAGCATTTAAGTCTATATATAAAGTTAGCCCTATGGAATATAGAAAAAATAGAATAGATGTATTTGTTGGTAAAAAGAAAAAATTAGAATTAGATTTTATGAAGCATCTTATGGAGAATATAACGATTAAACCAGTTATAAAAGAAATAGATGAAATAATGGTAATTGGTATAAGAGATAATGTGATACTAGAAAATAACTCATTACCTAATTTGTGGGAAAAGTTTAAGAAAGTGCATCATATTGTTCCAAATACTTTACCAGCAAGGAGAGCTTTTGGAATTTGTGATGCAACATCTAAAATACATCTAGTTAGTGAAAATATGGAATTTAATGAGATAATAGGGTTTGAAGTTAGCAGTTATGAGTATATTCCAAATTCATTTGTTTCAAAAACTATTACAGGAGGAAAGTATGCTGTATTTACTCATATTGGTAGCTTGGAAAGTTTAGATAAAACTTATGAATATATATGGGGCACTTGGTTTTTAAGTTCAAAAGACGAAATTGATATAAGAGAGGATTTTGAAGTATACGATGAACGATTTTTAGGTCCTGATAATATGGATTCACAAATTGATATTTATATACCTATAAAATAATCTATAAAAAAACTAAAAAATAATTTAATTAAAGGATAGATGCTTATCATAAAGCATCTATTTTTTTATTTCTATAAGATTTAGATAGTATTAATAATAAAATAAATGAAAATAAGTTCTTAAATTTTTAAGAAGAATTTAAAATATAGTCGAAATAAGATTTGTATATTTCTGAAAATTCTAATTAGTACAATTTTTTCCTTCATAAAATTGAAAAAAGATGTATTTATTTATCAAAAGTATTATATTAAAATGATATTAATATAAAAAACATTTATAATAATAGCATATAGTACAGAAAAAAGAAGTAATTTGTAAAATTAATAGCGAGTAATAAAATTAAAAATTTAAAGATATTATAGGGAGGTTATAATTTTATGGAAAACGTTATTACAGGTCTAAGTAAAGGTGCAGAGTGGTTTATTGGTTTGTTTCAGAAGGGAGGAGAACAATTTGTAGGTCTTGTTTCAGGAACTCTTCCAACGCTAATCGTGTTAATGGTAGCTATTAACTCTTTGATTAAAATAATTGGTGAGGAAAGAGTTAATAATTGGGCTTCTAAGCTTGGAAGGAATTCTTTTACAAGATATATTTTACTTCCATTAGTATCAGTGTTTTTCTTGGGAAATCCTATGTGTTATACATTTGGTAGATTTTTAAAAGAAGAACATAAAGCAGGATTTTATGATGCAGCAGTTTCATTTGTACATCCAATTACAGGTCTTTTTCCACATGCAAATGCAGGAGAACTTTTTGTATGGTTAGGAATATCAGCTGGTTTAACTACTTTAGGTAAAGAAACTACTACATTAGCATTATGGTATTTTATAGTTGGTTTAATCGTGATTTTTATAAGAGGTATAATAACAGAAAAAATGTATGCTTTTTTAACAAGAAAAAATAAAGTAGCAAATAAAGCTTAGGAGGTAGTTAAAATGGATGAAAACAAGATATTAAAAATAGAAAAAGGAAGTTCAGGTTGGGGAGGACCTTTATATATAAAAAAAGAAGGCAATAGAAATAAAATCTTATCAATGACTGCTGGTGGTATCCATGAAGTAACATTAAAAATAAAAGAACTACTGGGTTGTGAGATTGTAGATGGATTTAAAACTGGTGTTTCTGATGAAGAAGTGGCAGTAGTTATTATTGATTGTGGTGGAACTGCTAGATGTGGAGTATATCCAAAGAAAAAAATACCAACAATTAATGTAAATCCAGTTGGAAAAACAGGTCCTCTAGCAAAATTTATAACAGAGGAATATTATGTATCAGATGTTAACCCTAATTGTATAAGTGTTGTAGATGGAGAAGATATGCCACAAAAAGCTCAAGAAAATAAAAGTGAAAATAAGAGTTCCATTAGAAAGCCTGATAATTATGATGAAGTAAAATCAAAAGCACAAGGTGAATATGCTAAAAAGAACATAATACTTTCTATTGGCCAAGGCGCAGGAAAAGTAGTTTCAAAGTTTTATGATGCTGGTAGAGATACTATCCAAATGATAATGAATAATGTAATACCATTTATGGCATTCGTAAGTATGCTTATGGGAATTATTTTAGCATCTGGGTTGGGAGATTGGATTGCAAAGGTAATATCTCCACTTGCTGGTAATATTGGTGGGTTATTGATTATATCAATAATTTGTACACTTCCATTCTTATCACCAATATTAGGGCCTGGTGCAGTTATAGCACAAGTAGTAGGAACTCTTGTAGGTACTCAAATTGGTCTTGGAGCAATACCAGCATACTTAGCACTTCCTGCTTTATTTGCAATAAATGGACAAGCTGGATGCGATTTTGTCCCAGTAGGATTAAGTTTGGGAGAAGCAGAACCAGAAACCGTGGAATATGGTGTTCCAGCTCTATTTTATTCTCGTTTAATAACTGGTCCAATATCTGTTATTATTGCATATGGAGTTGCGGTATTTGCTTTAAGATAATATTTAATGTCAGTATTAGGTTTAAATTTGATTAATAAAATTTAAAATATAAATTTAAGCTAGTCAAGAGTTTTGTTAATGAAAGACTAGCTTTTATACTATTAATCAACTGTAATTATCGATTTAGATTAATACTAAATTTTCCTCTATTAAAGTGAAATTTTATGTATTAATTTGGTTTCAAGTTTGTACTAGAATGAAATCAAGGAGGAGATACAAAATGAATGTAACTGAGAAAATTCCTTCTATTGACCGCAAGATATTTAAAATATTGATTATATGTAGTAAAAAAGAGTTTGTAAGTATCAATTCAATAGCAAATGAACTAAATGTTACAACTAGAAGTGTAAGAACATATATAAAACAATTGAATAAAGACTTAGGGAGTGATATAGCAGTAATTAAATATGTAAAAGGTCAAGGATATAAACTGGAAATAAAAGATGAAAAAGTACTTAATAAGATTATTGATATGAATAGAAAAAATATATTCTCATTAAACTCAAAGGAAGATAGAGTAGAGTTTATACTAAATTATTTGATAGAACTAGATGGATTTATTACACTTGATAGTTTGGCAGATGAGATGTGTGTAGGAAGAACTACTCTAGTAAATGATTTCCAGTATGTAGAAAAAGTTCTAGCTTCATATAATTTAAACTTAATAAAAAAACAGAATACAGGGATGAAATTACATGGAAATGAACTTGATATTAGATTACTTATATTAAATCAGTTGTATAAGAACTCAAGAAAGGATTTAAATAATTCAAAATATTTTAAAGACATTAAAAAAGAAGAACTCACAAGTTTGGAAGAGGAATTATTGACTTTGTTCAAAAATAATAATTTTTATGTTACAGATGAAATGCTAAGAGAAGTTCTTAACTATATTGTAGTTTTAATTTATAGAGTAAAAGAAAAAAATAGAGTAAAAGAGTATAATGCAAAGTTTGATTTACTCAAATCATATGATGAATACCTTATTGCTAGGGAAATAAAACAAATATTATCAAAAAGATTTGAATGTGTTTTAAATGATGAGGAAATTATTTATTTGACTATACCATTAGTGAGTGGAAATGCACCAGCATCAGAGTGTGCTTTAAATAGTAGTAGAATTAATAAAAATATTGATGAGTTGATGGAAAATATATTTAACCAAATATATATTGATATGGGTATTTTGATAAATGAGGATGAATTAAGGATAGGACTAGGATATCATCTTAGTTTTACTCTAAATAGGCTATTATTTAATATAAAATTAAAGAATATATTGCTAGAAGAGATTAAACAGAACTATATACTTCCTTTTAAATTAGCTCAAATAGCAGGAAGAGTAATAGAGCAGAAATATAATTTAGAAGTTTCAGAAGATGAGATTGGATATATAGCAATTCATTTTAGTGGATATTTAGAAAGAAATAGCAGTAGATTTTATTCAATAAAGAAAATAGCAATTATATGTGGTACTGGTCTAGGGACAGCAAAGCTATTAAAAATAAGAGTTGAAAAATTAATAGGTAATAATCCACAAATTGATACTCTTTCAAGTTTTAATTTGAGAAATATTAACTTAGATGAATACGATATAGTTTTTACAACTATTGATTTAGACACATCAAATATAGGAACAATAGTGTTGAAAATAAATACAATATTTGATGAAAATAAACTAAGAGAACAATTAAAAACAGTATTGTGTTTAAGAGAAGGAAATATTGATACCACTAATTCTACAAATTTATTAATAAATAATTTGTTGGATGAAGATAAATTTATGATATTGAATGAAAAGACGATACTTGGGTCTTTGGAAAAAATGATGGACAATCTTATGGATTTAGGATGTATTGATGATAAGTTTAGAGAAAACATAATTAATAGAGAAGAAAAATCTCCTACAGTTTTTGATAAAGGTCTATTATTTCCCCATTCTGTAAATGAAAAGTCAGATAAATTTCTAATGGCAATTGGGATTTTAGAAGAACCAATACAATATGCAAATAGAAGTATAAAAATAATACTTATGACCATGTTTCCATGTGAGAATCAAATGGATTCAGACTTGTTGGTAAAAATTTATGAAGAAGTTTTAAAGATAGGACAAGATGTAAAGTTAACAAATAAGATAAGTAAATGTAGAAGTTTTTTAGAATTTAAAAAAGTGTTACTCAAAAATCTTATGTAGAATCGTACAGAATTAAAAAATAATGTGATTTGTGGAAGGTGTATAAATATGAAACTACTTGTAATTTTATTTGTTGTTTATGTTCTAAATACTATATTTATAATGAAACAGAATAAATTATATTTTAAAACTTTAAATAGAGCTAAAACAAAAGGGGAGATAGTATCTACAGGAAAAAAGAAAAGTTATTTTTCTAAAGGAAGTATAGCTATTATATCTTCAGATTCAGATGGTTTTATAAGGTTTGGGGAAATTTTGAAAGGACGCACAGTAATGGCTAAGTTTAAAGAGATTGAAGAAATAGAAGGATTAGACATATATAGTGCAGAGCAAAGATTTAAAGATGAAGAAAGTATTGTACAAGCTATAAAATTTATAAAAGAAAAAATAAATGTTTCTTTTAATTAACTTAATATAAATATAAATTATCAGGAGGAATGTCATGAAATATGAAGTTAAGATAAGTGGGATAGGCAGTTTAGTTAAAGAGTTAATGGATGAAAGTAATTGTCTTATCATATATGATGAAACCATCAATGATGAAGACTTAAAGGATATATCTGTAATTCATTCAATATCAACATTAAAAAGTGATGTTGAAATAGGAGACACACTTACAATAGGAAATAGAGATTATTGTATAGTTTCAGTTGGAGACATTGCTCAAAAGACTCTTAGAGAAATTGGTCATTGTACAATCAAATTTGATGGGGAATGTGAAGTAAATTTACCAGGAGAAATACATGTAGAAATAGGAAATCCAAATGTAACTATTGGAGATTTAATAACTATTTCTTAATTTGAAAAATAAAATTATTATAACAGGAGGAATGGATATGTTAGATTTAAACAGAAAACTTGCAAAGTTGGAAGAAGAAGGTAAGAAAATAAAAGTAGCTCTTATAGGTGCTGGTCATATGGGAAATGGAATGGTAAGCCAAATGGCGAATATGAAAGGTATTGAGGCTTCTATTGTTGTAGATATAAATTTAGAATTAGCTCATAAGGCATTTACTGATGCAGGAATAGATGAAGCAGTTATAGATAATGTAACAAATGAAAATGATGCAGAACTAAAACTACAAGAAGGAAAAGTATTGACTTGTAATGATTTTCTTGTAGCTTGTAAGACTAAGTCAATAGATGTAGTTATAGATGCAACTGGTGGTATTGCAATTGGAGCAGAAATAGCACTAAATGCTATCTTAAATAAAAAACACATAGTAATGTTAAATGCTGAGACTGATTGTGTTGTTGGACCAATACTTAAAAAATTAGCAGATGATGCTGGAGTAATCTTTACAGGTTCTGCAGGGGATGAGCCAGGAGCTGTAATGGAATTGTTCGATTTTGCAGATGCAATGGGATTTGAAGTTAGAGTTATAGGAAAAGGTAAAAATAATAAATTAGATTTAGATTGTAACCCTGATACTGTTAGAGAAGAAGCAGAAAGAAAAGGAGCTTCACCTCATATGATAGCTTCTTTTAAAGAAGGAACTAAAACAATGGTAGAAATGGCTTTAATGTGTAATGCAACTGGATTTGTACCTGATGTAAGAGGTGGTCATGGTATTGAAGCTACAGTGAATGAAGTACCTAAAAAGTATGCATTAAAAAGTGAAGGTGGAGTATTAGATAATTATGGTGTAGTTGATTTTGTAAATGGTATAGCACCTGGAGTATTCGTAGTGGTTGCTCATAAATTAAAAGCTGTTAATGATGAATTAAAATATTTAAGTATGGGTGATGGACCTAATTACATATTATATAGACCATATCATTTGTGTAGCTTAGAGACTCCTTTATCAGCAGCTATGGCAGTTTTAGAACATAAGGCTACAATAGTACCTAAAAATGGACTAGTTGCAGAAGTTATGACTATAGCTAAGAAAGATTTGAAAAAAGGTGAGTATATGGATGGATATGGTGCATATACATGCTATGGTACTATAGAAAAGTACGATGTTGCAAAAGCTATGAATGCTGTTCCTATTGGTCTAGTTAGCAAAAAGACTAAGGTAGTTAAAGATATTAAAAAAGGTGAAGTTATAACTTATGATATGGTTGAGATAGAAAAAGATACTACTTTATATCATTTAAGACAATTACAAGAAAAAATATTTGGGTAAGATTTGGTTATAATATAATATAGATACTATTCAAAAGGGGTGATGGTTATTTTTAAATCAGCCCTTTTAAATTTATGTATATTTTTGGTAGGATATTTCGTATGTAAATATATTATAGGTCATTTATAATTGAAAATCTCAATAGTATATTTAATTCAAATTAATTTTGCAACTTTATATTCATATTTTAAATAATATAATTAAAAATTTTAATATAAAATGAATTAAAATGACCAATTATGTATTATAATATTAACTGTAATACTAATATAGTTCTATTAATTAAAGAAATATCCCCCATTAATATATAATAAATATCTTTAAGCAAGAGGACTTAGTAAAAAAATATATCGTATTCAATAAAAAATCTGTTTACAGAATGGTATATATAGTTATATAATATACTATATAAGATGCGAAAAGATAAAAAGTATAGCACAATGAAAGAAGGTGATTATTATTCAGCTTAATGAAAGACAACTAAAAATTATAGATATAGTTAAGGAAAATGAACCAATAACGAGTGAAAGTATTGCCTCCAGCTTGAATGTGACTCGTGCTACACTTAGATCTGATTTAGCTATATTGACAATGACAGGAATACTAGACGCAAGACCAAAAGTTGGATATTTTTATTCAGGAGTTAGTGAAATTAATTTAATTGGTAAAAGTATAAAAGAAAAATCAGTAGAAGATATAATGAGCATGCCTGTACTAGCTAAGAAGGACGAAAGTATATATGATGTAATAGTCACTATGTTTTTATCTGATGTAGGGAGTATAGTTATTATAGATGAAAATGAAGAGTTATGTGGAGTTGTCTCCAGAAAAGACTTGCTAAAAGCAACAATAGGAGGTTCTGATATAAATAAGATGCCAATAGGCATGATAATGACAAGAACTCCAAATGTAGTTACTTTAACTAAAGGAGCAAGTGTTTTATTAGCTTCAAGAAAAATAATAGAACATGAAGTAGATTCGATTCCAATTGTTGAATATAAGGGAGAAGACAAAAATCATATGAGAGTTGTTGGGAGAATATCAAAAACCAACATAACTAAGCTATTCTTAGAAATAGTTGACAATTAAGGAGGTATGCTGGTGAAAAACCTAATTATATATGCAGTATCAGATTCAGTAGGGGAGACTGCACAACAAGTTGCAAAAGCATGTATGTCTCAGTTTTATGTAAATGAAACTTATGAAATAAAACGATTCCCATACATGATTAATAAAGGAGTACTACTTGAAACATTGGAGAATGCGAAAGCTGAAAACGCTTTGATTGTATATACATTAGTTGATGAAGAGTTATGCAGTATTGTTGAAAGATATTGTGAGAGAGAAGGTCTTAGTTGTATAGACCTTATGACAGATATCTTAAGAGAAATAAGCAAGAGAACAGGAAGAAAACCTAAAAGAGAAGCTGGTATAATTAGAAAATTAGATGAATCTTATTTTAAGAGAGTTGAAGCTATAGAGTTTGCAGTAAAATATGATGATGGAAAAGACCCTAGAGGTGTTCTTCAAGCAGACATAATTTTAGTGGGAATCTCAAGAACATCTAAAACTCCTTTGAGTATGTATTTGGCTAATAAAAATATAAAAGTAGCTAATGTTCCATTAGTTCCAGAAATACCAATTCCTAAAGAGGTATTTGAGATAAATACTAAGAAGATAATAGGTCTTACTAATTCACCTGAAAAGCTTAATGAAATAAGAACTCAAAGATTAAAAGCTTTAGGTCTATCTAGTAAAGCCAACTATGCTAATCTAGAAAGAATACTTCAGGAATTAGATTATTCAGAAGAAATAATGAAAAAAATAGGATGCCCAGTAATAAATGTTTCAAATAAGGCAATAGAAGAAACAGCAGGTATAATCTTAGATATAATGAAAGAAAATGGTCTAAAGATATACAAAGAAATAGAAATTTAATAATGTCTATTAATAAAAATGATATAAATTAAAATAAAAAGATTAATGGGGGATTTAACAATGGAAACTAAGTATGTTTATAGTTTTGGTGAAGGAAGCAAAGACATGAAATCTTTACTAGGAGGTAAAGGTGCCAATTTAGCAGAAATGACTAAGATAGGCTTACCTGTCCCTCCTGGATTCACTATAACAACAGAAGCATGTAATGACTATTATGTTAACAATGAAAGTATAAGAGCAGAGATAATAAAAGAAATAGAAAATCATTTAGCTACTTTAGAAAAAGACTTAAATAAAACATTAGGATGCAATAAGAATCCATTATTAGTATCAGTTCGTTCTGGTGCAGTATTCTCTATGCCAGGAATGATGGATACAATTCTTAACCTAGGTCTTAATGATAATAGTGTTGTTGGTCTAGCAGAAGCTACACAAAATGAAAGATTTGCATATGATAGTTACAGAAGATTCATACAAATGTTTTCTGATGTTGCTATGGAAGTTCCAAAATATAAATTTGAGAATGTATTAGATAGAGTAAAAGAAGCAAAAGGATATACAGTTGACACAGAGCTTACAACTGATGATTTAAAAGAAATAGTAAAAGAGTTTAAAGCAATATACAAAAAAGAAATTAAAAGTGATTTCCCACAAGACCCAAAAGAGCAATTAATGCTTGCTATAGAGGCTGTATTTAGATCATGGAATAACCCTCGTGCAATCGTATACCGTAAATTGAATGATATAGCTCATAACTTAGGAACAGCAGTAAACATCCAATCAATGGTATTTGGTAACATGGGAGAAACTAGTGGTACAGGTGTTGCATTTACTAGAAATCCAGCTACAGGAGAAAATAAATTATTTGGTGAATTCCTAATGAATGCACAAGGTGAAGACGTTGTTGCAGGTATAAGAACTCCTCAAAATATATCAACTCTTGCTGATGTAATGCCAGCTGTATTTGATGAATTCGTAAAAATTACTCATATACTTGAAGGTCACTATAAAGATATGCAAGATATAGAGTTTACTATAGAAAATGAAAGATTATATATATTACAAACTAGAAATGGTAAGAGAACAGCAGCAGCAGCAATAGCTGTAGCAGTTGATTTAGTTGAAGATGGAATAATAGACGAAAAAGAAGCTATAATGAGAATTGAGCCTAATCAATTAGACCAATTATTACATCCAAAATTTGAAGATAAGGCATTAAAAGAAGCTAAAGTTATAGCAAAAGGTTTACCAGCATCACCAGGTGCAGCAAGTGGTAAAGTTTATTTCAATGCTGATGATGTAGTAAAAGCAAGTGAAAAAGGAGAAAAAGTAGTTTTAGTTAGACTAGAGACATCTCCAGAAGATATAGAAGGTATGGTTAAGGCTGAAGGAATCCTTACAGCTAGAGGAGGAATGACATCACATGCAGCAGTTGTTGCTAGAGGTATGGGTAAATGTTGTGTTGCTGGATGTGGAGAAATAAAAGTTGATGAATTTAACAAAGAAATAAGAGCACTTGATGATGTAGTTATAAAAGAAGGAGAATATATTTCTATAGATGGTTCTACAGGAAATGTTTACTTAGGAGATGTTAAGAAAACAGAAGTAGCTTTAACTGGTAACTTTGAGAAATTAATGAAGTGGGTAGACAAACACAAGTGTATGATGGTTAGAACTAATGCAGATAATCCTAGAGATGCTCGTGCAGCTATAGAGTTTGGTGCTGAAGGTATAGGTCTATGTAGAACTGAGCATATGTTCTTTGATGAAGATAGATTACCAGCAGTTAGAGAAATGATATTATCTAATACAGTAGAGCAAAGAGAAAAAGCACTTGAAAAAATATTACCAATGCAAAGAGAAGATTTTGTAGAATTATTTAAAGTTATGGATGGAAAACCAGTTAATATAAGATTGCTAGACCCACCACTACATGAATTCTTACCTCATGATGATGAGACTATAGAAGAGCTTGCAAAATCTATGGGTATAAAAGTAAGTGATATTAAGAAGAGAATAGTTGATTTAGATGAATTTAACCCAATGCTTGGACACAGAGGTTGTAGACTTGCAATAACTTATCCTGAAATATGTGTAATGCAATCTAAAGCTATAATACAAGGAGCTATAGAGGCAATAAGAGCAGGTGTTAAAGTTTCTCCAGAGATAATGGTTCCATTAGTTGGAGAAGTAAATGAGTTAAAGATAATAAGAAAAATGATAGTAGATACTGTTGATGCTATAATAAAAGAAGAAGGTGTAGAAGTTCCTTATACTGTAGGTACTATGATAGAAATACCTAGAGCTTGTTTAACTGCTGATGAAATAGCACAAGAGGCAGACTTCTTCAGCTTTGGTACTAATGACTTAACTCAAATGGCATTTGGATATTCAAGAGATGATGCTGGTAAATTCTTAGGTCAATATGTAGATGAAGAAATATTAGAAAAAGACCCATTCCAAGTACTAGACCAAAATGGTGTTGGTAAATTAGTTAAGATGGGAGCTAAGTTAGGTAGAGAAGTTAAACCAGAATTAAAACTAGGAATATGTGGAGAGCATGGTGGAGAACCATCTTCAGTAGAGTTCTGTTATAATGTAGGACTTAACTATGTATCTTGTTCACCATTTAGAGTGCCAATTGCTAGACTTGCAGCAGCTCAGGCATCTATAAAAAATCCTAGATAGTAATATACTGTAAAATTATATAATTAAAGTAATATCCCCTATATATTTAATGTATCAAATAAATTATTTGTAAGTTAAGTATAGGGGATTTTTATTTTATTATAAAAAAATAACTTATATAACTTAAGGTGAAACGTATTTAATTGTATTGCATATATTATTGTAGAGAGAAATTTTAACTAATAATTAAATTGAGTTTACTGGAGGGGATAAAGTTGACAAAGTGTCCTAAATGTGGAAAGGAAGTATCATCACGTCCAGGTAGTATATGCCCACGATGTGGATTTAAAGTAGCAGAGGAAAGTCTAAAAATGAGATGCCCAGAGCCTAGTTGTAGGGCTTTGGTATCTAGGAGACTAGATTATTGTCCTAAATGTGGATGTAAACTGAAAGGATATAATATTTCTGAATTTGTTAACATGGTAAGATGTAAAATAGATGAGACATTTGATAAAAGATAATTAAATTCAGAGTTAAACTTTTGAGCCATCCATTTTGGATGGCTCTATAAAATCATAAGCTTTTGATTAATCTTCATTTTCCTTAATATTACCTTTATAAAATATGGGATTTTCAAAGAATTTTTGTGTTAATACCTGATATCCACCAGCTTTTTGGAGTTCTCTTAATGGTCGTATATCATAATATATTACAGATGCAGTTTCTTCTGGGAAGAATCGAGCTTTTTTTCGCTCTTCTTTCAATTTAATCTTAAAATAGTCTCCTGCATAAGCATATTGTCCAAGGAGGACTACAATTTCTGGGTCAAAATTGATTGCTACATTTTTCAACATTAATGAGAACATTTCTGCCAGATAACCAACCTCTATCATTGACAGTTCATCTCCATTGTCTGCTTCTTCAAACACATGTCGAATTAAATCTTTAGATTCTATCCACTGATTTATAGAAGACTTTAAAAGTTTCATTGAATTTTTCTTTAACCTATGGCGAATTCTTTCAGCACTAACCATACGTTCAAAGCATCCCTTACTTCCACAGGAACAAATCTCTTCATCACTGTAATCAACAGTCATATGTCCGATTTCTCCAATAAGAGCATTTCTACCAGTAAGTACAACATTATCAATGTAGCATGAAGAAATTCCTGCCTCTGCATACATGACAACTGTTCTTTTATTACGAAATTCTTCCTCAAGAAGAAGCGCATTTCCAGCCATTCTAACTAGGTTTTCTACTATAATCTCCTGTTTTGGATACAATTTCTCAAGCCATTCTTTTATATTGATATTTCTTCCCCAATGTGGAGCCATCATAAAAAATCTGACAATACCATATTTTTGGTCTACGAATCCAGCGATTGCAAAGCTTATGCCATATAATTCATCATGAGAGATTTCTGCATTTACTAGAATATCTTCAATATGAATTGCTAATTCTTTCTGAAATGTGTCTAATGTATTGTTGTAAGTAGCAGGAATTTCTATTTCTAAGACACATTCATTTTTCATAGTCAAAAGTGCAAAATGAATATAGCTCTCTTCAAGAGAGATACACAATATCCTTTTATTACAAGAAAACGAATATAATTCTGGGCGTTTTCCACCAATATTTGTAGAACTGCCTTTACCTGCTGAGACCAAAAGCCCTATTTCTTCAAAACTCTGAATAGCTTTTTTCACTGTAGGACGACTGATTTTGGTCGCTTCACTAATATCATTGACTGATACTTCTGTTGTATTTCTGATGATATCAAGTATTCGTTTCCGATTTAAATATTTTAAGTCTGATGGCATTGAAGCATTTTTCAACTGTTTCTCTCTATTTCCCATAGATTACATTTCCTTTCTTGTTATATTCCATTAGTCGTTACTTTTGTTTAAATATACGATATCATATTTTCTTAATCTTTTCCAGTTCTCTGAGTTGACAATTTAAAAATAAAGTTATAAAATAAAGTTACATAACTATATTACATAATATTAAGGGGGTTTCCAAAATGGAACTAAAACCAAATGTAAATCTTAGTATTTACGAAAAATGTTTTACTGCTATTGATACACATACAGTTGGAGAATTTACACGTGTTGTATTATCTGGATTTCCAAAATTGCCAGGAAATACAATGATTGAAAAGAAAAAATATTTGGAAGAGAATTGTGACCAGTATCGTAAGGCATTAATGTTTGAGCCTCGTGGACATCATGATATGTTTGGCTCTATTGTTACTGAGCCAATCCATTCAGAAGCAGATTATGGAGTTATATATATGGATACTGGTGGATATTTGAATATGTGTGGGCATGGAACTATTGGAACAGTTACTGCGATTATAGAAGCTAGACTTGTAGAAGCAAAAGAACCATATACAGAAGTTGTTTTAGATGCACCTGCTGGTCTAATACGTACAAAAGCAGAAGTAAAAGATGGTAAAGTTGTAAATGTAACACTAACAAATGTACCTGCATTTTTGTATAAGGAAAACTTAACAACTAATATTGATGGAAAAGAGATTACATATGATATTTCATTTGGAGGAAGTTTCTTCGCATTGTGTGATGTTACACAATTTGGTATGGATGTAACACCTGAAAATATTCCATTTCTAACTGATTTTGGTATGAAATTAATTGAACATGCTAACCAAGAAAACGAAATACAACATCCTGAATGTGATATTACTTCTGTTGACCTTGCTGAATTGTATTGTCCTACTTCAACACCTGGATGTGACATGAGAAATGTTGTAATATTTGGTGATTATATGGCAGACCGTTCTCCATGTGGAACTGGTACTAGCGCTAAACTGGCGACTCTTTATAAAAGAGGTAAAATTGGTATTGGAGAGCCTTTTGTATATGAAAGCTTTATTGGTACTACATTTACGGGTGTAATTAAGGAAGAAGCAAAGGCTGGAGATTATTCTGCAGTAATACCTAAAATTACAGGAAGTGCTTATATAACAGGAGTATCTACTTATATTATTGACAATGATGACCCTTTAAAATATGGATTCCAGGTTTCAAAATAGTTTTATTTTTCTAACTGTCAATTATTTTATTATAATAAAGACTTACATAGATATAAGCTCTAGGTAAAAGGACTATGTCATATGGAACTTAGAAAAGTTATAATGATTTAAAATGAAAATTATTTGATATGAAATTGAAATATTGAATATATAGAATTAAGTAGATTTATATAAAATAAATTTATAAATTGTATACTAAGAAGACTGTAGATATATTTGTTTCTATATAAATATATCTACAGTCTTTTATTTAATAATAAATCAATTTTCTATATATTTTTATTAAACAACTTTGTGAAAGTTATTTAATACTTTCTATTTACCAGTATTATTTCCAGTACTAAGTATCCAAGGCTTTTCTATACCATTTTTTAGTGAGTTATAGTTTACAATAAGCGTGTCATAGCTATTTTTAGCATCTTCATTACTTACTACTTGTTTTTTATAATCAGTTAGAGTAATTAATCCTAAATCATATCTTAATTTAGTATTTTTTACTTGTTTTTCTGATAATTCAAGTTGCTTTTTAGTAATTTCAATTGTATCTTCTAAAGCAAGTAATTGAGCATAACTGTCAATTAAGCCTTTTTTTAGAGCTTTTTTACTGTCTTCTAATGTTACTAGACCATTTTCAGTATTGTATTTTTGTTGAAGATAATTTGCATATGTAGTAAGCCCAGCAGCATAAGTCTGTCTTTCAAGATTGTATACCTCAACTTCTTTTTCATATTGCTCATAATCTTTTTTATACTTATCCATAAGAACCTTATATTCATCATCAGGTAAACCATTTTGTTCTGGTTTTGTAGGTGCAACTGGTCTTGTAAGATTAGGTCTATCTGGTAAATCTGCTTTATTCTCATCCTTATCATTAAAACTTTCTTCAGTACGTTCTAAAATCAATTGGTCATACTTTAAGTATTCATTAACCTTACCTTCCATATATGAATCGACTGAGCCACCAACTCTAAAAGATTCAAATCTATATTCTTTATCCAATTGATAATTATTTAAATCTATATTAGTTAACAATTTAAAATAGTCTTGATTATTTTTTAATTCTTGAAGCTTAGATTTTTGAGTATTTTGTAGCGTTTGAAGTTCAAGTTCAGCTGACTCAGTTTCTAATGATGTTACTAAACCCAACTCTTTTTTTAATTTCATATCTTTAATTTCTTTAGTTTTTATCTCAAGATTGTTTTTTATTTTATCCAATTCATTTTCTCTTGAGACTAAATCATTGTATTTATTAGTAATATCATTGGCTATTTGGTCTTCCATAAATCCCTTAGCTTGCTCACTTTGATTTTTAAGAAGTCCAATTTGGTCGTATGGAAATGCATTATCACTTCCAGTAAAACTATCAAACTCATCTTGTACTTCTAACTTTTCTTTTAACATTTTTATTTCTTCTGATTTCATCTTTAATTTTTCACTATTTTTAAGCGCTGCACTGACAGCTTCTCTAGCAGTCAAAATTTCCTTTTCAGATGTTCTTTTAGTTGAGTCATTCATGATAGAGTTATCAACTTTATTTATAGAAGAAGTATTATCATTTGCATAAACTGGCATTAGATTAGCTATTATTATACCAACACCACATCCGATTGCAACTATTTTACTAACTTTCTTATTCAATACAATCACCCTCCATTCTATTTAAACTTTAGCTTTCAATTTTGGTTTCTTTATTATCTTTCTTTTTATATCACCTATTTTATCTGTTATTTTACCAAATATCTTAGGCATTTTGTCTGAAAACTTATCTTCCCACTTATCAAATATCAAGTATATGGTAGGTATAAGTACCAAAGTTATAAGTGTAGATACAGTCAGACCTCCCATTATAACTATTGCTAGTGGTTGCATTGTTTCTCCACCTTCACCAAGAGATAGTGCTGTTGGTAACATACCTAAAATTGTTGTTGCTGTTGTCATTAGAACTGGTCTTAATCTTGCTGCACAACCAATAGAGACCAATCCAATTAAATCATTGTTACGATTTGTTTTTCTAAGTTGTTCTATGTAGTCAATAAGAACTATACCGTTGTTAACAACTATACCTATAAGTAAGATTATACCTAACATACCTACAGTACTCAAACTTTGCCCACTGACTAGGAGAGAAAGTACAACTCCAACAAATGCAAATGGAACACAGAACATGATTATAAATGGTTTACTAAATGATTCAAACTGAGCTACCATTACCATATAAACTAATGCTATGGCTATAACCATTGAGAATCCAAGACTTGCCATAGATTCGTTCATCATCTCTGTTTCTCCACCAACACCAATAGAGTAATCTTTAGGAATTACCATCTTGTTAGTTTTTTCTAGTGCTAGTTTAGTAGCAGTACCAGCATCTACATTATCAAGTGTAGCAGTTATATTTACAGAGAAATCTCCATCAGTCCTAGATATAGATTGTAGACCATCTGCCATTTTTATATCTGAAAAAGCACCAAGAGGAACTTCTTTTCCAGTTGCAGAGTTTACTTTTAATTGTTTTATATCTTCCAGATTGTCAATACTGTCTGCTTTAAATTTTAAATTTACATCCACTTTATAGTCATCAATAGTAGCAGTAGTGACTGAATCACCATTTATTGCTGTACGTAGTAATCCTGCAATTTCGGCAGTATTTACACCATACTCTTGAGCTTTATGTTTGTCTATGGTAAATTGAGCTTCTTGAGTTGTATCTGTAAGAGAAGTCTTAACATTTCTAAATCCTTTTATGGAGCTGAATTGTTTTTCGGCTTCTTTTCCTAATATTTTTAATACATCTAAATCAGGGCCTTTCATTTCTAATGTAAAGTCTGCCCCTGTACTTCCACCCATGACACTACTATTTTGACTTACATTTATTTTACAGTCTGGGACAGTGGCAACTCTATCAATTATTTCTTTTTCTATCTCATCAGTAGTTCTCTTTCTATTTTTTTGAGATTCTAATTCAATTGCTATATTTGCTGTATTATTATTTGAATCTGATGTTAAAGTTGTTATTAAAGTTTTAACTTCTGGGATATCTGAAACTTTTTTCTCAGTCATAGATACATAGTAATCATTAGATTCTAGACTAAGACCCTTTGGAAGTTCTATAGAAATTGCCAATGCCCCTTTGTCTGCAGCAGGCATAAAGTCCATACCTATAAAGCTCATTCCAAATAGAGAAGCTATAAAAATAAGTAAACTTGCTATTACTACTAAGCGTTGGTGTCTTAAGCATACACTTAGTAATTTTTTATACCCTTCACTTACTTTATCAAATATAGGGCTATCTTTTTCTTTCATTTTTTCGCTATTCTTACCTCTACTTAATTTTGCGAATACACTAGGAACAAGAGTAATTGCGCCTATGAAAGAGAAGGCTAGAGAAGCTATAAGTGTTTTACCTAATGCTCCAAAGGTTATTTTAGCTATACCTTCTGTAAACATAATAGGTAAAAATATTGCTATAGTAGTCAATGTTGATGCAAGTATGGCATTGGTTACAGTTCTTGTACCCTCAATAGCACAATCATCAATACTCATGCGACCACTTTTCCTATATTTAAATATATTTTCAATTACAACTGTAGCATTATCGACAACCATACCAACTGAAATTACCAAGGAACTTGCAGTGATAAGGTTTAAACTTTCTCCTGTAAAGTATAGAACTGCTATAGCACCTATTATAGAAATTGGGATTGCTATGGCAACAACTAGTGAAGCTCTTACACTTTTTAAGAAAGCAAAGATTACCACAAAGGCAATAACAGCACTTATAAGCAAGTTGCTCATTACACTATTTATTGATTCACTTATGTACTCACTTGTATCGTTAGCAATTTTAATTTTAAATTGAGGATTTTCTTTATTTAATTCATCTACATATTTATATGCATTTTGCATAACTTTTACAGTATTGGCATCTTGTTGTTTAGAAATATCTATTACCAAACTGTCTTTTCCATTATATCTATAAATACTGTCTTTGTCTGCATATCCATAATCTACACTACAAAGGTTATCTAATCTAACTGTATTTCCACCTTTTACAGGAATTTGAAGCTGTTTTATATCATCTAAAGATTCAAGTTTATCAATTGCTCTTAAAACTATTTTATCTTCACCTTGAGTAATTGACCCATAAGGATATGTTTTATTACTAGATGATAAGATACCCTTTATAGTTGATAAACTAACTCCATAATTTGAAAGAACAGCTGGGTCAGCTATTACATTGACCTGTGCTTTTTCTCCACCTTTAAGGTCTGCTGAAGTTACACCATCTATAGACTCTATTTTAGGTTGAATCACATCCTCAGCATATTTTCTCAATGCCTGTGAACTATTTTCATTTCCTCCAGATATAACAAGCTGACCTATGGCTTGTGCATTCATATCTAATTTTAGAACTGTTGGTTTAGCTGCATCCTCTGGAAGACTAGTCTGTAATGCATCAACTTTAGACCTAACATCGTTCATTATTTCATCTAAATTAGTCCCAAACTCGAATTGAGCAACTACCATAGAAACACTTTCTTGTGAACTTGATATGGTAGTATTTACGTTTGAAACAGCTGATAAACTTTCATCAACTTTTTGACTAATTTGTTCATCAACGTCTTGAGGACCAGCACCTGTCCAAGTAGTCATAACCATTACAACAGGTATTTCTATATCAGGCATTAGATTTATTGACATTTTCTTATATCCAATACCACCAAAAACTATTAATACTAAGAAGACCATTATGATTGTGAGAGGACGCTTAACAGAAGTTTGTATAAAATTCATAGTACTATTTCTCCTTTTCTACAGGAAATATCTTAGTTCCATCAGAAATAAGACTTATACCCCCAATAACCACTGTATCTTTTTCGCTTACACCACTTTTGATTTCTATTTTATCCTCTGTTACAATTCCAGTTTGAACTAATTTTTTCTTTGCTATATTATCCTTCTTTGCTATGTATACATATTTCTTTCCTTTTTCTTCGAATATTGCCTTTTTAGGTACTGTAACAGCACCATTTTCTTTTTCAACACTTAAATTTACTTGAGCAGACATTCCTGCTTTAAATTTATTGTTTGTATTATTAACAAGCACTTTAACAGGATATAAAGATGTCTGTGGGTCAACTACTGAAGGTACATAATCTACTTTTCCTAAAATTCTATGGTCTTCAATTATAACTTCTACGTTTCCATCCTTCTTAAATTTACCTATGTCTGATTCGGCTACATTTAAGTCAACTTCTAATATGTTAGGGTTGGAAATAGTAAAAGCTGGCTGTGATTGTGTTATCATTTCTTTTGCATCAAAGTTTTTAGCCGTTATTGTACCATCTACTGGAGCTGTTAATGTTAATTTATCTAAGTTACTCATTGCCAAATTATATGACACTTGAGCTTGGTCAAGTTGTTTTTTAGCAAGAACTTTAGCTTGAGGTATACTCTTTGAAGTTGCTGTATCGTATGATTTTTGAGCAGAATCTAGTTGTTGTTTTGATTGTTCTAAAGCAAATTCTATTTTTTTAAATTGGTCTAAACTAATTACTTCCTGCTCATAAAGAACCTTATTATTGTCATAATTTCTTTGAGATTCATCATATTGAATCTTTGCATTATCAAGAGCTGTCTTTGCTTGATTTACTTGTGATTCTAATGAACCACCAGTTGCACTTGAATAACTTGCTTTAGCCAAATCTAATGCTGCTTTACTTTGTTTTACACTATTTTCTAGATCTGGACTGCTTATACTCAATAATTCATCTCCTTTTCTTACATTTTGCCCAAGTTTTACATAAACTTCTTGAACTGTGCCAACAGTCTGTGCAGTAACAGCTGTTTCATCTTTAACCTTTGTAGTTCCTGAAAAAGCATTTGTGTTTTCAATTTCTCCTCCTACTGCTTTTTGAACAGAAACTGCTATTGGTTTCTCAGGTTCAGGTTCTTCTGTTTTTCCACATCCAACTAAAAACAGTGAACTACACATTAAGAAAACTATTAAATATCTTTTCATATCTCCTCCTATTATATATTGCACACTAGCTTGTTGTAGAATTTAAAGTGTCTTATTTTAAGTTTAGTTTTAGGCTAATAAAAAAACTTCCCTTTATTGGCAATTTATAATTCTCTAATTTGATTATAAATTTATAATTATTATGAGTCAATAACTTTTTCTTGTTTTAAATTTATTAATAGTTTATAATTTATACTATATAAATAACGAATGTTTTATTACATTATTTGTTGAAGGGATGTTACAAAGATGGATAACAATAATATACTTAAAATAGCAGACTCTTTCTTAGATTTCTTATTTGTACTTGAAAATAATATATTTAAAGAAAGTGATTTGTTAAAAAAATTTCAAAATAACTCGGATATAATGAAAGCGTATTTTGAAGAATGTCCAATGGCTCCATCGCATGCGAAGGTAATTCTTTATCTTATGACATCGAACTCATCATCAATTTCTCAAATAGCTTCTAATTTAGGAATATTAAAATCAAATATGACACCAATTATTGATAGATTGGTAGAACATGATTTAGTGAATAAATTTCCTGACCCAAAAGATAGAAGAATTCTTAGGGTGGAATTAACGGATAAGGCATTTAAATTGTTTGATGCAGTAAAAGCTATACTTAAAGAGTCTTTAGTAAAGAAACTATCAAATCTTTCTGAAGAAGAGTTAGCTTTATTGGATGAACATACACTGAAGCTATCAGAAATAGTAAAAAAATTAGGTTAGATGTAGTTGTGAAAGTCATAATTAAAAAAGAAAAATTTTTTAAAACAATAAATGTCAGTAGCATAATATTATATATTATACTACTGACATTTATTGTTTTATGAGTATTATTTAATTATCAAACTCTATTTTCCAACTAAAATAACCATTATCTGGATTCTTATTGTATTTTAATGTGGCATCAAACTTATTCCCATTTTTAGCAGTTAAAGACTTTACCTTGGTTTCACCTTTTTTTAAAATGTTTTTGACCATTGTTTTATTAACTTTCTTTTTATAAAGACTTAAGTACTTATCATTTTTCCAAATAACAAATTTACATTCTTTATGATTTTTACAAGCAAACCCTTTATCGAATTCAAGCACATCACCCTGACAAACAGGACATTTACCAAGAGATGGATTATCATCATTATTTTTACTTTCATTTTTGTCATCAGAATCTTTTGACACAGCAATTTCCTTTGTGGAATTAGCTATACCTTTTTTCTGCTTTTTTTCTTTTGTTTTAGTAAATTTTTTAGTTTTTGAATCAAAAATATATGCTTCTGTGTTTATGTTTTTTGAAGTATCGTGTTTTATAATATTGACATTTTGATATATAAAATTAATGATATTAGTAAGATATTCTTTTCTAGTGTATTTTCCTTTTTGAATATCACTCAAACTTTTTTCAAGTTTTCCAGTATAGTCTACATCAAATAAGTCTTTAACAGGGAAAATTTCAACTAAGTTTTTTCCAAGGTCTGTTATAGAGTAAGATTTTCCTTTTTTATTTACATATCCAACTTGGCTTATTTTCTTCAATACATCAGCACGTGTGGCTGATGTCCCTATAGAATATCCTGATAACACTGTTGTATCTTCTTCAGGCACGTTTTTACCACAATTTTTCATGGCTTTTAGAAGAGTGTCTTCAGTATATGGTTTAGGAGGAGTAGTCTGTTTAGTTAATGGTTTTACTTCTAAGACATCTACACTATCATTTTTATTTACAAGTGGAAGTAAATCGTTTTTTTCTTCCTTATTATATACTTCAAGATATCCTTTTGATTTAAGTACTTTACCTTTTGTTAGGAAAGTACAATTATCTACTTCTGTCTTAATTTCTGTATTCTCATATTCAGCAGGAGGCATAAAGTTTGCTATAAACCTATCTTTTATAGCATCATAAACTAGTTGTTCATCTTTAGATAAGCTTTTTGGAATTATATAAGTAGGGATTATAGCACTATGTGAATCTACTTTAGAAGAATCAAAGACTCTTTTAGTCTTGGAAAATTTAATTTTATTTTCATATTCAAGACCAACCTTTAATTTGTCTAAGGTTTGAGATACCTTTGAAGTTAAGCTTTCTTCTAAAAAAATAGAATCAGTTCTAGGATAAGTTATATATCCACCCTTACCATTACCTTCATAAAGAGATTGACAGACATTTAAAACCTTGTCAGATGTAAAATTAGAATACTTAGAAGTTATATATCCTTGAAGTGATGTCAAACTAAAAAGTTTGGGTGCATATTCTTTTGACATAGTAACTTTTTTATCTAGTATTTTACCTGTTTCAGATGTAATTGAAGCTATAATTTTATTTGCATCTTCAAGTGTATCAAATTTACTTTCTTTGCCCTTAACATACTTACCTTTATACTCACCAGCTTCAGCTTTAAAATGACCTTCGATTTCGTAATAAGTTTTAGGAACAAAATTTAGTATTTCCATATCTCTATCATAGACTAATTTAACTGTTGGAAGAATTACTCTACCTATATTTAATAATTTTCCATTTCCATATTTCAATGTAGCAACAGAAGTGAAATTTATTCCAATCAACCAATCAGTGATAAGTCTTGTATATCCAGCCGCTTGAAGATTTCTCATTTCATCTTCATCTTTTAAGTTTTTTATACCCCTTGTAATGTCTTCTGGTGTCCATTCATTTACTAAGATTCTTTTTACTGGTTTTTTATTGTTTGCAAGTAAAAATATCAGAAATGCTATGAGTTCTCCTTCTCGGTCATTATCAGTAGCATTTATTACGTATTCTACATCTTTTCTATTCAAGAGCTTTTTTACAGTATTAAATTGTTTGGTTTTAGAACTATCAATCTTAAATTTAAACTTATCTTCAGGAACAAATGGAAAATTATTCATTTTCCAAGAACCAGAATATTTATCTTTATCATAATCCTTCATATCATATAATGATACTAAGTGCCCAACTGCATAAGTAATTATATAATCATTTCCTTCAAAGTAACCATCTTGTCTAGTCTTTGCACCTAGAAAGGATGCTATAGTTTTTGCAACAGATGGTTTCTCAGCAAGTACAAGTTTCATAAAAAATCCTCCTTTAAAACACTAATAATTATATTACCACAAAAAAATAAAAAACTTCAAGAGGTCGAAATTTAAGTTATAATATTTATAGAAAGTTGAAAGGAGATATAAAATGTATAATTTGAAAGTAAAAAAATTAAATGATGATGCTATAATACCTAATTTTGCTCACAAGGGTGATGCTGGTATGGATTTGTATTCTATAGAAGAGGTTGTAATACCTTCTGGGGAGACTAAACTTATTAAAACTGGTATATGTATAGAGCTTCCTGCTATGACAGAAGCACAGGTAAGACCTAGAAGTGGACTTGCTTTAAAACATTCTATTACTGTGTTAAACACACCAGGAACTATTGATGAAGGATATAGAGGAGAGCTTAAAATTATATTAATAAATCATGGGAAAAATGATTTTAAAGTTGAGAAACATATGAAAATTGCTCAAATGATAGTGAAACCTATCTATGATATTAACATAGAAGAAGTGAAAGAATTAAGTGATTCTGAAAGAGGAAAAGGTGGATTTGGTTCAACAGGTTTTTAAAAAGTTACAAAAAAGTTAAAAAATATAGCCATCTTTTAAAAAGGTAAAAGATGGCTATATTGCTGAATTACAGGCTGTTAATAATTAAAATTAATTTATGGTAATTTGTGGTAAATAAATATTGCTATAGACAAATAGTTACAAATTTGTAATAATATTAATATAAAAGAAATAATTGATATTTTAATAGAGTGTCAATTATTTCTTTTATATTTAAAAATTAAATAAAGTTACTAGAAAAGAGGAGATGAGTGGAAGGTTATGAATTTTAATCAAAAGAGAATAGCAGCCAGTATAATGGCAACTGCGATAATAATGCCTACAATGGGGAACTTAGCATATGCCGATGAATCTGGAGTAGAGAGTGTAAGTATAGAAAGTAGAACAATAACAGGGAATGCAGTAAATTTTAGAAAAGGACCAAGTACAAACCATGAATCAATGGGAAAACTTTACAAAGGTGATAAAGTTGAGTATGTAGGAAAAGATGGTTCTTGGGCAAAAGTTAAATATAATGGAAACACAGGTTATGTACATGCAAATTATGTAGGAATAAATAACCTTGGGAATAGTAATGAAAGTAGTGATGCTTCAGTTAAGTCAACAAAAGTTGTTACAGCCAAAGGATTAAATTTTAGAACAGGACCAAGTACAAGTAGTTCTAAAATATCTACGTTAGGATACGGAACTGAAGTTGGATACATATCTGAGTCAAATGGATGGTCAAAAATAAGTTCTAATGGTAGAGTGGGTTATGTTTCAAGCAAATATTTAGGAACTAGTGTAAATGAATCTACGAATGGAAATTCTGGAAGTAGTTCAAATGACCTTGTAAAGGACACAAAGGTTGTAACAGCAAAATCATTAAACCTTAGAACGGGGCCAGGTACAGGTCATTCTAAAGTAGCAACATTAAGCTATGGAACTGAAGTTGGAAGTATTTCTGAAGATGGAGGATGGACAAAGGTAAATCATGACAATCAAACAGGATATGTATCAAGTCAATATCTTGCTGAAAAAGGTTCTGTTGATACTTCAACTCCATCTGATTCAACTAACACTCCAAGTCAGGGAGCTGATAGTGTAATAAGTTTTGCAAAGACACTACTTGGAAAACCATATGTATGGGGAGCGGAAGGTCCAAATAGTTTTGACTGTTCAGGATTCACACAATACGTTATGAAAAAATCAGCAGGTGTTAGCATACCAAGAGTATCTAGAGACCAAAGTAAGTATGGAACATATGTAAACAGAGGAGACCTTAGAAGTGGAGACTTAATATTCTTTGATACACAAGGGTCAAATAATGGTTCTGTAAGTCACGTTGGAATATACATGGGAAATGGAGATATGATACATGCATCTTCAGGTTCATCGAAAAAGGTAACAATATCTAATATAAATAGTAGTTACTATTCAAGTAGATATGTAAACGCAAGAAGAGTTTTATAATAATTTTTTATTATAGAACTTAATCAATAGATTTTTCTTTATTGCTTATAATAAAAAAGCAGGTACAATATTAATAGTGTTATAGATTACATTCTATATTACTATTTAATTAGTACCTGCTTTTTTCTTTACCTTCTTCAATTTATAGAAAATAAACTGGATTTATGTTATTTTGTAAATTTTAATAACAACAGTAAATTATAAATTATCAAATAATATTAGTTTATATAAATAAAAATTTTAGAACATTTTTTGGTTTTCTTCTAAGTCGTAAGCATCCATTAAAGCTTCACCAAATCTTTGATAGTGAATTATTTCTCTTTGACCTAAGAATTTTAGTACATCTATAACATCAACATCATCTGTTAGATTTATAAGTTGATAATAAGTCGCAAGTGCTTTTTGTTCAGCAGCCATATTTTCATGTAAATCAGTTACAGGATTTGACATAACGGCTATAGGTCTTACATCAAATGGAACACCATTTGAATCTGTTGGATAAATTCCATATCCATTTTGTGCATAGTTTGAACCAAGACCTGCAGCTTTTAATTCTTCTGGACTTGCATCAGAAGTCAACTGATAAACCATAGTACATATAAGCTCAACGTGAGCTAATTCTTCTGTACCAATGTCTGTTAAAAGTGCACGCATATTGCCAGTAGGCATTGTATATCTTTGGCTTAAATATCTTAAAGATGCAGCAAGTTCTCCATTTGGTCCCCCAAATTGAGTTATAAGAAATTTAGCCATTCTAGGGTCGCAAGTTTTTATATTAACTGGGTGTTGTATAGTTTTCTGATATATCCACATGAATTTTCAATCCTCCAATACTTGATGTCTAATAATTAAATTCTCTGTCCCAAGGCCAAGGTTGGTCAGCCCATTGCCAAGGGCATCTACTTGGAGCGTACCCAAAGTTAGTTAAAGGACCGTATTTATTTTCGTAAGCATATCTAGCTTGCGCAAATTGGTTACATAATGAATTGTAAGTGTTGATAGCATTTTTATCATCAGGATGATTGTCTAAATATAAGTTCATATCAACACATGCAAAAGATGTCTCCTGAATTTTTCTCATAAGTTCAGCTCTAGATGAATCTTTCATTATCTTCTACCTCCTCTAAATTTTTTTGGCTTAGCATATAATTCTTTGTTGTACATTTCAGATTCTAATAAGTTTAGTTCTGGGAATATAGTTCCAAATTTTAATGCATCAGAAAGGCAGTACATTTCTGTGAAAATTTGATTATTAATGTATGGTCTAGCCAAAGATGGACCACAATTTTTTTTGATATCTCTAGTCTTATTTTCCAAGTTGAAAACCTCCTTGTTGTGAATAGATAGGTAAGTCTATCTAGTGTATAATATTCAGTCATTTAAAAATCGTTACTCATAATAAAATATTAAATGAGAAAAATAAAAAAGATAATAAAAGAAAGAGGTTATTTATGTTATTATAAGTTTATGTGTTATTGAAAATTATAAATTATTTGTTGAAATTAAAGTGAAAATTATAGTATTTTATAGATGAAGGTAGACTTTTTTGTAAAATATTATTAACATAAATATATGAGGTGATTAAATGAGTGAGCTATCAGGAAAAGGCTGTGAAATTATAGTTCCTTTTGAGGAAAGACTTCCAGTAAGAGATATAGAAAAAAGTATAATAAAAAAATATAGAAAAAATTTATGGTCAAAGTTTATGAAAGCAATAAGAGATTACAAATTAGTTGAAGAAGGGGATAAGATAGCTGTAGCAATTTCTGGTGGAAAAGACAGTATTCTTATGGCTAAAATGTTTCAGGAGTTAAAAAGACATGGACAAGTTAATTTCGATGTTGAGTTTATTGCTATGGACCCTGGATATCATGCAAATATAAGACAATTACTTATAGATAATTGTGAGTACCTAAATATACCAATACATTTATTTGATTCAAGAATATTTGAAATAGCAGATGAAATAGCAAAAGATTATCCATGTTATATGTGTGCAAGAATGAGAAGAGGAGCATTATATTCAAAGGCAGAAGAGTTAGGATGTAATAAGCTTGCATTAGGTCATCATTATGATGATGTAATAGAGACAACAATGCTTAATTTATTGTGTGCTGGTAATTTTAAAACAATGCTTCCTAAACTTAATTCTACTAATTTTGAAGGTATAAAAATCATAAGACCACTTTATTATATAAGAGAAGAGCATATTATAAGATTTATTCAAAATAGTGGTATATGGCCACTAAATTGTGCATGTATGGTTGCAGCTAAAAAAACAGGAAACAAGAGATATGAAATAAAAGACTTAATAAAAAGTTTAGAGCCAAATTTTAAAAATGTAGAGAAATCTATATTTAAGGCAGCAGAAAATGTAAATCTTGATTCAATACTTGGTTGGCAACAAAATGGGGAGAAACATTCTTTCTTAGAAGATTTTGAATAAAAATAATTAAAAAGAATCACTATAAACAATTGGAAAGGGTGTTTATATTGAAAAGAGTATATGTAGACTTTGAAATGAATATGCCAAATTCTAAATCAAAGAGGGCAGTATTAAATTCTGATATAATTGCAATTGGAGCAGTTATGTATGATGAAAAGACAAAAAATATTGATAAATTTAAATCTTTAATAAAGCCAGTAAGTAATGAAGAATTGTATCCTCATATACAGGAATTAACACATATATCTTCAGAAGAATTGAAGAATGCACCAAGTTATGAAGAGGTCATGAGAAAGTTTAAAAAATGGTTAGGCATATTTTCTGAAATTGAAGGAATATATACTTTTGGCAATTTAGATTTGACATGTTTTAATAATACTGATATGAGAAGTTCTAAGAAGAATAATCATCCAAGATTTGTAAATAATATTAGGGATTTATTTATAGATATAAAAGAAAAATATATAAATTGTGGTATGAGATGTATGAACTACATATCATTAAAAAACTTACTTGAATTTGCAAATTTAGAATTTAGTGGAGATGCTCATGACCCATTAAATGACGCATATAATTTATTTGTTTTGGATGAAGCAATAACAAATAATATTGATATACAAAATCTTTTGATAATACGAGATATAATAAGACCACCATTTAACGACATAAATTGTGACTTAGATACTTGTTTTAATAAATTTAAGGAGTCTCTGTATAATAAAGAAGGAAATTATAATATTGTAGATTTTTCTATCGAAATAATAAAAACTGTGAGAATGTACTTATTAACAATCATAAATATAAATATACAAAATTTAGAGGTTATGAAAGATATAAGCAAGAAATTGGATACTATAGATAAACTGAAAGATATAGAAGAAGGTTATTTTTACTTATTAGAAGATGTATATTTTGATATGAAAGATTTGCTAGAAGATTTAATGCTTTATAGAGTGCATGAAGATGAGTATAAGTATGAAGTAGAAAATATAATAAAAATGTTTGATGAAGATTTATATAATGAAAAAATATATATCAATAAAGATAATAATTTAGATGCTGTTAACAAGGTATAGGAAATTATATAATATAATAAAATTTGATGACTATGATAATTTTTTATAAGATTAAAGTTAGATAGAACTAAATTGATATAAAAATATATAAAATAATAAAAAATGTGGAAAGGATGTATACTTTCTACATTTTTTTAGTTTAAGAAATATAGTATCTGTTTTATAATTAATATATTTTAGTGATATTTTACTGTTATAAAATATAGAAACTATTTCTTGCGAAAGTAATTGATTTGTTGTATTATAATTTACATGAATATGTAAGACAATTAAAAAAAGTATTATAAGAGTAGATATATTCAAAAATTTAACTATTAGTTTATATATTAAAAGATGAAGGGTAGGATGAAGTCATGAGCTTTAAAGAAGTGAAAATTGAGGAATTACAGTTTAATCCATTTACTAAGATTGGTAAAGAATGGTTGCTAATAACAGCTGGTGATTCAGAAAAATTTAACACAATGACTGCTAGCTGGGGTGGTGTCGGAGTATACTGGAGTAAAAACGTTGTTACAACTTACATAAGACCACAGAGATATACAAAGGAATTTGTAGATAATAATGATACATTTACAATTGCA
The DNA here is from genome assembly GCF_045900275.1 of Clostridioides sp. GD02367. Lineage (NCBI taxonomy): Bacteria > Bacillati > Bacillota > Clostridia > Peptostreptococcales > Peptostreptococcaceae > Clostridioides > Clostridioides sp. GD02367. The sequence goes on from NZ_JBJODK010000002.1 coordinate 83,259, forward strand.
TTTTTTGATGAAACTTATAGAGAGGCTTTAAATATCTGTGGAACTATTTCTGGTAGAGATATAAATAAAGTAGAAAAAGCAGGACTTACACCATATTTTGTAGATGATACTGTAGCTTTTGAAGAAGCTAATATGATTATGGTATGTAAGAAATTGTATCATGATACTATGCCACCAGAGAATTTCGATGCTAAAGAAAATGATAAAAAGTGGTATCCAAATAAGGATTATCACACTATGTATATTTCAGAAATTATAAAAGTTCTTGTAAAAGAATAAATATATTAAAAAAATGAACTCTATTTGATAGGGTTCATTTTTTTATTTGCTCATAGAAAATCAGTTATCTAGATAAAAAAGTTTATTTGAAATAGTTAAATATGCTTTATAAATAGTTTTATGTTAATTAGAAGCTCAATTTATTAATTTTATAGTGACCTTATTTTAACACAAATAACTTTAATATTAATTTTATTCAATATATTATTATAAAAGTATAAATATCACTTAATAAAAATATATATTGTATTAGGTATTTTAAATAAATTTTTAAAGGGTGATTTATTATGGAAAGTATAACTAGTTATTTTAGAACGATACTATGTGTATTTATATGTTTATCGTCTGCATTTATATTTATTCAACTAACAAGAGTATTTATTAATAAGAAAAAAGTTAATCAGAAAAATAAATTGAAAAAAGGATTTAGGTATGATAGAGATTTGATTGAAACGAGAAGAGAAGATGTACATATAAAAATTAATAATATCAACAAAACTAAGAGCAACAATAGTAATAAAAAATTAAAAGAAGAAAAAGTATTCAAATATGACAATGGAGACCTGTATAAAGGTGAGTTTGTTGATGGAAAGAAAAATGGATTTGGAATATATGTTTTTTCAAGTAATGAAAGATATGAAGGATTATGGAAAGATGATAAGATGCATGGAATAGGAAAGTATACTTATAGAGATGGCTCAATATATACAGGAGAATTTAAATATGGATTAAAAAATGGTTTGGGAAAATTGACATATCCAAATAATGATATTTATAAGGGATATTTTTTAGATAATAAGAAAAATGGTAAAGGTATATTATATAAAAATGATGGAAATAAACAGGCAGGAATATGGGAAGATGATGAACAATGTAAAAATTTAGACCTTAAAGATTTAAACAATAAGGAGATAAATAATATTTATCGAAATAGATTAAATAATAATAAAGTGAAAATCTAGCGATTATAAAAAAATAATCTTTATTTATAATGGAAAAATAATATATATATGTTGTAATTTGTAAAATCTTTCTATATGGTATAAAATTAAGTATTGATTAGTCTATTACATAAATATAGAATATAAATATATCCATTTGATAATAAGGAGAAGAGATATGAATGAATATGTAGTTGTGGATTTAGAAACTACAGGCTTAGATCCATATAAAGGTTGTGAAATAATAGAAATAGGAATAACAGAAATAAAAAATGACGAAATTGTAAAAAACTACTCAAGATTGATAAAACCTAAAGGTATAATTTCTTCATTTATAACAGAATTGACACATATAAGCAATGAAATGGTAGAAAATGAAGAGCCTCTAGAATTGGTTTTACCTAGATTTAGAAAATACATAGGAAATAGAACTATAATTGCACACAATGCAAAGTTTGATTTAAAGTTTTTAAATTACTATCTTAGAATATTAGATTTAGAACCAATAAACAATTATATATGTACACTAGAATTATTAAAAAAATGTAAAAGTTATAAAGGAAAAAATAAGAAGCTTGAAACAGCTTGTGCTTATTACAATATAGAGAATATAAATGCTCATAGAGCTGACAGTGACACTTTAGCAACTGCAAAACTATTTTTGAAAATAAAAGATGAATATTAATCTTAAATATAGAGAAAATTAGTGAAAATATCCTTTATAAAATTGACCCTTAAACTTACAATTTTGTTCTTTGATTTATTTTGTAGAACAATGTATAATGTACCTTAGTATAAAGAAGGGAGACTAAAATGGGTTATTACGATGATGATGATAATAATAAAATAAGACGTAAAAAAGTAAATAATAGTAAAGATAGTAATAAAAAATCTAAACATTCTTATACTTCAACAAATAAAAAAAATAAAACTTCTAAGACAAGCTCTAGTAAAAGAATGAGTGAAAAAGTAGATTCACAGAATCTTATAAAAAGAGAAAGAGATAGTTTTACAAGAGATAATGTAAGACCTTTAAATACAGATTACAATCAAAGAGAAAGAAGAAGAGTTGATTATAAGCAAAGAGAGAAAAAGCTAAAAAGTAAAAAAAGAAAAAAACAAAAAAGGATTAAGATAGCTAGAGCATTGTTATCTATTATGCTAGTTGCTCTGATTATACTTTCAGTAGCAGGTGCAATATTTACAGTTTCGGCTATAAAAGGGTCACCTGAAGTCACTAAAAAATTAATTAGGTCTAAATATATAAGTAGTGAAGTTGTAAGCATAAAGCAAATGCCAAATGACTTAAAGCATGCAATAGTTTCTATAGAAGATGAGAGATTTTATAAGCATAAAGGAGTAGATGTTATTTCTTTAACTAGGTCAGTACTCAATAATGTATTTACAGATACAACACAAGGTGGAAGTACTATAGATATGCAAGTTTCAAAAAATCTGCTTACTAGTGATGATAAAACTATGAAACGAAAAATAAGGGATATGTATAATGCTAAGCAGATGAATAAGATTATGAGTAAGGATGAAATTCTTGAAGCTTATTTAAATAATATGTATTTAGGTAAAAATGCATATGGAGCTGCAAAGGGAGCTGAAGTGTATTTTGGTAAAAAAGTTAGTGAGTTAAATTTATCTGAATGTGCTATGTTGGCTGGTATGACAAATAATCCTGCAAGGTATATTGACCATGGAGAGGCTAAAAAGAGACAATTAATTGTATTGTATAAGATGCATGAGCTTGGTTATATAACTGATAAGGAATATAGAATAGCTAAAGCTGATGACACTCCTTTTAAGTCGGAAATTGATTAAGAAAATATAAAATCTAGTGATTTTAGTGTTTTCAGTCTAGTGATATATAATAAAAAGCTGTTTTGCCACCATATTGCCACCAAATTTGTAATTTGGTGGCAATTGTTTTATTGTATAAAATGCAGAATGTAGTATTGTTTTAAATTTTACGAGGTATTCTAGTGAAGATATTTGTTATTGAGGATGAGAGTAGATTTGAAGAAATTTCAAAGGAATTGTGTAATATTAAAAGAGTTAAAAAGTAATAAATAAATTAAGTATTAATATGGACAACTATTAAACTAGTGGAAATTTATGTTTATATTATGAGGTAGCAAAAAAGTTATAAATTTAAAACACTTTATAAATAATTAGATTTTATAGATAGAAAATAAAAATTTATAATATAATAAAAGCTCTTAAAATAATAAATCAAAGTATTTTAAGGGTTTTTTACTATATCTTTTTAACTTTTATAGCTTTAAAAAGATATAACTCCAAATAAATTTACTCAATAAGGTATGTAATTAATTTAAGTATACATATTTGAAAAGTTAAATTATATATTATATTCTATAACTTTATCATTAAATCATAATCTAGACTTTTGTTAGAAAAACTTTCAATTAACTTTGACTTACACTTAGCATCTTTTAGAATATAATTATTTAACCAATAAACAATTGCATTTCCTCTATAATTTAATCCAATTCTAATTCCATTTTCATATTCCCAGAAAGGATGTTCTTCTTCTGTATTATCAATCCAATTATAGAATTTATCTCTAATTTCGTATTTTTTCAAATTAATGTCACTAGGGACTTCTATGTAATCAGGGTTGTAATCTCCACCAAAGCTCACTTTTATAATCACTATCAACCTCCAGTTTTGTTTATTTAAAATTATATCATATTTTGCAAAAGCTAAATTTTTTAATAGTATTATACTTTCAATTATTAAGGTTCATAAATAAATTGATATTTAAAAATGGTAATTATTATAAGAATTTCAAAATCTAGATATATTTTTTATTTGAAAATAATCAATATAAAACAAATATACGTGTGTAATAAAGGGACAGTAAAGAAATTATTAAAATTTATTTGCTGATTAGTATAGTCTATTTTAAAAAAAAGTATTATAATATCCTTTGTGTGCAAATATAGACATTATTATGAAAAAAATTTAGTATAAAAAAATTACTATACATTATTGTAATTAAACATATAAAAAGTAAAATATTTAGAAAAGTATATTTCTAAATCTAACTTTTAATATGGTATAAAAATTAGAAAATTAACAAAAAATACAAAAATTCACATTTTTTTCATAAATTGTTTGACTAAAAAATTCACGTGTTGTAGAATTATGTTAGCGGGAGTTTTGGGGGAGGTGTAAATAATGATAAAAAAAATACCACAAGCAGAACTAAAAGTAATGAAATTTATTTGGAGAGTAGATGCTACAGTGACATCAAAAGATGTTATTGAAGCAATGGAACAAGAATATGGCTGGAAACAAACCACAACACTGACACTTTTATCAAGGCTAGTAAAAAGAGGATTCTTAGATGCTCAAAAAATAGACAGATATACACATTACACAATAGTGGTAAAACATAAAGAATATTTAAGCTTTGAGACAAAGGATTTCCTAAGCAATATACATGATGATTCTTTTACAAGTTTAATTTCAGCATTACATGAGGATGAAAATTTAGGCAGAGATAAGCTGGATTTTTTAGAAAGTTATTTTGATAATTTAAAGGATGAATAATTATATGTTGTATATCTTTGACAATCTTATACAGACAACTATTATATGTAGTCTTGGTATTTGTCTATTATTATTTTTGAAAAGATATGTGTTTAAGAAGTTTAGTAAGAGATTCAATTATTATATTTGGTTGATAATAGTTTTTAGAATGCTACTTTTTCTATTTAATTATACAATAATGTATGAAGTAAAAGAGCCTAAGAGAAATGTAATAGGTAATGGAGTTACTGACATTTCTATGGGAAATAATATTATGCTGTATTTATCTTATTTATGGATACTTGTAACCATAGTCATTGCAGTTTATACCTTTGTAAAGTATACAAAATTTAAAAATCTTGTTGTTGATGTATCTTATGATATTGAAGATAATGATGTAAACTGTATCTATAAAAATTTGTTGAAAGAATTAAATATAAAAAAGAAAATTGAGTTAAGAGGTTCTGATGAATTGATAAGTCCAGCAGGTATGGGATTATTTAAGTCATATATATTCTTGCCAGATTATCCTTATAGTAAGGATGAGTTGACTTGGATTTTAAAACATGAATTAATGCATTTTAAGAACAAGGATATTTTGATAAAGTTTGCAGTGTTGTCTGTCAAAATAATATATTGGTTTAATCCACTTGTTTATATAATGAGTAATAAAGTAAATCTAGATTGTGAATTATGTTGTGATGAAAGTGTTTTGTCTGATTGTTCTTTAAAGGATAAGAAGGAGTATGCATTAGCGCTTATAAAGTCAATTAAATTGAGTAAGAATTATAATAGTGGGATTTTGACAACTGAATTTAATAAGACAAATTTAGAAAAGAGACTTGAGAGTATTGTTAAGAAGAAGGGTAGAAATGGTATTATTATAGCATTAGTTTTGGTTTGTATATCTTCAATAACTTATTTTAACTTTGAAGAAATAAGTCTTGATAATTTTAAAAATCTAAGAACAAGAGGAATTCTTGATAATACAGGTGTTGACCTTAAAGGTGATAATGTGTTAGGTCGCGCATTTATGTATTAATACAAAATAAATTGAAAAGTAAATAATATTATTTAAAATAAACATATTTAGGAGGAGTAAAAAATTGAAAAAATTGACAAAGACTTTAGTAATTATGTGTTGTATGGCTTTTGCATTTAGTGGTACTGTATTTGCAAATTCATCAAACGAAGAATCTGTTGAAAAATCATTTACAGTATCAGGGTATGATTTTACATATCAAAATGCACCAGAAGAGTTTAAGAAAGATTATGAGAAGAGTTGCGAGGAACTTAATATAAAACCTTCTCCAACTCATAAAATTTTTGTACCAGATGAAGTTATGAGTGGTTATGATTTAGAGAAATATAAAGAAGCTAGAGATTTATTCGATGTCCAGTATAATGATGGTGTTTTTAGAGTTGTGGGTAGTGGTAAAAATTATTCTGTAAATATAAATAATGTTACAGTAGGATATAATCATACACAAAGTGGTAATGCTGTGCATCTAGTTCAGGTTTTATGTAATAATTTAGCTGGAACTAGTCTGAAGTACGATAGTCAATTTGGAAATGACACATATAATGCAGTGAAAAAATTACAAGGGAAGCTAGGCTTACCACAAGATGGAGTTGTAGGAAAACAAACTTGGGAAGCAGCAGCAAAAAGACTTCCATAAATATAAATAAAAAAAATAATAAACTTATAAATTTATAAGTTTATTATTTTTTTATTAAATTTTTAACTTATATAAAGTAGTATTAATAATTCATATTAAACATAAATCACTTCCATATAACCCTGCCATCAATATCCTTAATCTCTTGACAACCAGTCAAAATCATAGTCTCACATAACTCATTCCTAACCTTCTCTATAAAAAACTCAACACCATCAAGACCACCACCAAAAGAAGCAGTAACAAAAGGTCTTCCCATCAAAACAGCATCAGCACCCAAACCAAGCATCTTAACTACATCAACACCAGTCCTAACACCACCATCAGCAAGTATTGTTATCTTTCCTTTTACAGCCTTAGCTATATCTGGAAGTACCTCACAAGTACCAGGAGTATAATCAAGTACTCTTCCTCCATGGTTTGAAACAATAATAGCACTGGCTCCAGACTCTACAGCCATCAAAGCATCATCCACAGTCATAATTCCTTTTATAATAAAAGGTAATCTAGTAGATTCAACCAATTCTCTAATCTCACTAATCGTCTTAGGAGAAAAAGGATTCTCTTGAAGTTGATTATTAATCAATCCACAAGCATCAAGGTCTACACCAACCGCAAAAGCACCTGCTTCTTCAGATAATCTAATTTTTTCTATTATCTTTGAATTTTTCCAAGGCTTTATAAATACAATTCCATTTCCATCATTATCTTTTAATACATCTAAATTATTCAATAAAAAAGTATCCACATTGGTATCACCAACCATAGCATAAATTCCAGAATTGGAACAGCCTCTAACGACAGGTTCTATGTATTCTTTTTCAGAAACTTTACCACCCATATTTAATATAGTACCTGATACAGGTGCAGCAAATATAGGAGAACTCATTTTTCTACCAAATAATTCTATAGAAGTATCTGGGTTTGAAACACTATGTATTACTCTCATATTTATCTTTATTTTTTCTAGACTCTTTCTATTTTCAATAAAAGATGAACCACTTCCTTTGCCTCCCATGCCAGGAACATTTCCAGCACAAGCTAATCCATTACAAATTTTACAGACTTTACATGTTCCATTAAAGTTCTCTCTAGCTGATTTTAACAATTCATTATAATTCATATAAAAACTCTCCTTTTCATAATATTAAAATTGAGTAGTACTATATTGAAAATATCTTAATTGTAAGTGTAGAAATGATATTATGATGAGTTAAACTAGATAATACATATTAGATATTTTTTATTGTTGTAGATACTTAAAGTATAGCATATGAGCTAAGTTAATTATAGAAAAATAAATATCACTTGTTCAAGTATACATTTTGAGAAACTTTAAAAGGACTATAGATAGATTTTTTTGAAAATCTATCTATAGTCCTTAAATTTATGTCAATCCTTTTTTTATTAATGAATATATAATATAGAATACAATATACAAAAAAGTTTCTCAAAATGCTATGCTAATCCCCATTTACAGAGCAACATCATTATACTGTGTAAATTTGAATCAACAATATTTTCTCCATATCTAACCATAAAATCATCTAACTGTGTGTCAATAAATGAATAATATCCACTTATGCTATCAATGTAGGCAGTCATTAAGTGTATACATTCATCACTTTTATCTTTATACATATATATCTCCCCCTATATACAATATATAAATTTAGATACTAAATCGTATCATATAAAATATTTGAGCGTGTCACATCTATGCAGTTCTATATTTATATCCTTATATTAATAGCTAAAGTAAGTTTTGACAATAGGTTTTGAAAAACTGGATATTTAAAGCGTAAACTTGGATTTTGAGACAATTGATTAATGTAAATGTATGACGATATATGTATACAAGATTTAATTAATTGGAGATATTATAAACAATTACTTTTATTAAGGTTATTTAAGTGGTAGAATAACTTGGAGATTAATAATTATAAGGAGGATATAATATGAGTTTATACAAGTTTATATATGATGATAAGGAATATTTGTTAAAAGAAGAGAATTGTAGTGCTTTAATAAATGATGAAGAAAATCCAATTCAAGGAATAACTGTTTCAAAAATAATTGATATACTTAATGAAACAGAAGAGGTTGATTTTGACATAGAATATTATCAAGAAGCATGTCCATTATGTTTGGAAGGAGTGAAAGAAAAGAAAAAGTTCTTTCCTTTCTTAGAATATCATTTTTATATTTTCAGTAAAGATGGAAAATATGTAATAAGTAACATATCTAGTGACTATAAGGGGTTATCTTTTAATAAATTATCAAGAGCAAATAAAGTTGATAATAGTTATATTGTGAGCGTGATAATTTGCGAAAATTGTCAGGATTATATAGTTCAGGTAGAAAATTGTATGGTTTAATGTAAAATATGTCTTAATTTAGGAGAAATTTCTAAATTGAGACACTGACTTTTTTATCAAATAGTATGGAAAATTACTAATTTTATGAGATAATGTAAGTCGGAGGTGAGTTACAATATATATTAAATGTTTGGAAGAGATAGATGATACAATTTTAGATTTAATGTTTAGGTTAACCTTGAATGAAAGATTATTGAATAATAATGATTTTATTGAAAATAACATTGATGTAGTAAAGAATTCAATCGATTGCTATAAAACTGAACAAAATAGTTTGATGTTATTAAAATCAAATTTTTTGCTGGCTTTATTATATGGTGTTCAAGGGATTAGTGAAAAAATGAAAGAGTATATTTTGATTTCCTATAAATATATTGATAAATACTTACCTAAAGATTATAAATTTCTAGCGAGGTTTTATTCACAAATAGCTATTTTAAGTTTAAAAAATGAAAATATAAATAAGGCAAATTTACATATAGATAAATTTAATGTTATTTGTAACGATAATAATTGTTCGGTTGAAGAAATTATTTTCAAATCACAACTGATTTACATTAAGGCAAGTAAATGCATAGAATCTTCTATAATAATTAAAGAAATAGAAGATTTATATATAAAGGTAAAAGAAATTAACGATTTTAATTGTAAAAAAATATATTTTTTTATTGTTGGTAAAATATATTTTTTGTTTTTAGATGATGCTATAGTAGCTAAAGTAAATTTTTTACAGGCAAGAAAATATGCAGATTTATTAAAGGATATGGATGTATCTTCATTATGTAATATAAAAATAGGTGAATGTGAGTGTTCATTTGAAAATTATGAAGGCTCGATAGACTGTTTTAATGAAGTAATAAGTAATAAAAAATATATAAATGTAGATACAATACAAAAATATAGAGCGTCAAATAATATAACTAAGATATTAATAAAAACTAAAAACTATCCTGAAGCGATAAATAATTTAGCAAAATCTGAAGTGTACTTAGAAAAAATTAAAAATAATAATTTAAAAGAAACTGAGAAGTTTGGATTATTTATAAATTTAGCTATGTATTATGCAAAAAGTAATGAAAATTCATTTGAACAGTCAATCTGTTATTTAGATAGAGCTAAAGATATCTTAAGTATTATAAAAAGTGAAGAAGAATATATACTGTATGATTTGGAAGTAGTTTATAATCAAGTAAAGATATATTATTGTTTTGGAGATTATAATAGTGCATTAGATACAAGTAAAAAACTATTTGAGAAATCTAAAAATGCTAAAAATTATAATTATGTAAGACTAGCATATAAGAATATATATATGTGTTTTGAAATGATTCAAGATTATGAAATGAGTATGAAATACTTTAAAATGTATTATGAGTTAAAAATGATGTATGTAAAAGCTAGAAATAGAAATTATATAGATTCTTTAAATTATAGGTACGAATATGTTGAAAAAGAAATAAATAACATGAGAAAAATAAAGACTGATTTAGATAAGAAAAAATATATTGACCATTTGACAAGTGCGTATAATAGAGTTTTTCTAAATAATTTTTTAGAAGGACAAGAAGTCAGCGAATACAGTACTGCATTCATGATAGATGTAGACTACTTTAAAAACTATAATGATACCTATGGACATTATAATGGAGATATTGCTCTTAAAAACATAACAACAATAATAAAAAAATATCTAAAAAAAGATATGCTTATAATAAGGTATGGTGGAGAAGAATTTTTGATACTATCTATATGTAAAGATTATAAAAAAAGTAAAATCTTTGGAAGAAAGTTATGTAGAAGTGTAAAAAAATTTTTAAACAATAATTTGACAATTAGTATTGGTATTGATACATGTAAAAATAGTAGTATAGATATAAGTGAGATAATTGGAAATGCGGATAAAGCCTTGTATAAAGCCAAACAAAGTGGTAGAAATCGATGTTTGCATTATCATGATTTTAAAAATTTTTAACTATTTAAATAGGATTGGTGATTCATTTGAAAGGGTGTTCAATAGAAGATTTAAAGAGAAATATAAAAAAGATAGAATATGATATGTTGACTAAATTCTATCTGAATTTGACAGATTTAAACTACATCTTGGATTATCACAAAGAACTTTTAAATACAAAAATAGAAGTTAAGAATAGAGTTTATGTTTTATATTTAATTAGTCTCATAAACTATATAAAAAAAGATAGAGAAGCATCATACAAATATCTACTGGATTCATTAAAAGACATTAAAAAATTGCCCTCAAAAGAGAATGCAGAGATAATATCTAAGATTTATATTTATCTTACACTATCAGCTATTTCTATAAGAAAATATGATAAGGCAAATAACTTTTATTTTTTAGCAAAAAAAAGCATAAAACAAAACCACTTAAATGAGCTATTAGTCTTGTTTAATATGAGTTTATGTGTAGAAATAAGTGCATTATATAAGACTAAAACGGATGTAATATCTTTAGTAGAGGAAGTATCTTTTTTTAAAAATTTAAAAAATAAAGTCCTTGTAAGTAGAGCAAATTATATATTTGGAAGAGTTTATCTTTATTTGTTTAATAACTTTATAAAGAGTATGGAGTATCTAATTGAATGCCTAAGGTTGGCTCAAGAAAATAACTTGTATTCTATAGAAGCTTTTTGTAAATGTATAATAAGCTTGTGTTATTTAGAAAGTGGAAATAATATAGAAGCCATAAAATACATAAAAAATGTGCTAGATGTTGCACACAATAATAATTCAATATCACTAACTGAAAGAGTAGCCATAAAAATAGACCTTATATGGGCCTATTTAAAGGAAGATATGAATAAAGAAGCAGAAGATGTTCTAGTAAAAGCTATAAAGTTGATGAAAGCTGTTGAAGGTGTGTATAAGGATTATTTATACTCATTTATATTTTTATATTCAGCTGAAATTGAGTTAAAGAAAAGTGATTATAATTTTGAAAAGGTAAATGCCTATTTGATTTTATCAAAAAACATATATAAAAGTTTTGGAGATGTTTTTATATATAATTCTAAGCTAGACTATATATATAAATTGTATGGAGATTTATATATAAAATTTGGTAATATAGATGAAGGTATAAGCTGTTATCTAAAAGGCTTAAACTTGGTTAAAAAAAGTTCATTAAATCCTAAGAAAATGTCTATATTTTATGGTCTAATAGCAAATGGATATGAACTAAAAAAGGATTTTAAACTAGCGATAGAATACTATAAAAGTATGGATTGGTATTCTGATAAATGGGAAAAAAATAATTCCTATAAAACATCTCAAGGAATTCATAAACAATATGAACTTAGGAGAAAACAAGAAAGTTTAAAAGCACTCGTAGATAATAATAAAAAATTAGAAAATGATATATTAAAAGATGGACTTACTCAATTATATAATAGAAGATATTTAGAAGAACAATTAGATTCATTTAATGGAACTAGAGAAAAAAATATGGTAGCGATATTGGTAGATATAGATTATTTTAAGAGTTATAATGATAACTATGGTCATCTAGCAGGAGATAAAGTTATAACAAAGGTAACTGATATTATAAGAAATGTATTTATAGACATTACTGAACACATAATTAGATACGGAGGCGAAGAAATTTTAATATTAGTAGATTCTATAAAATCAGTAGATATTGAAGAAATTGATAATATAGAATTATATATTAAAAGAGTTTTTAAACTTCTAGAATTTGAAGGTATTGAACATATGTATTCTAAAGTAAAAAACTATATAACTATAAGTGCTGGAGTAAGTATAAAAAGGTGCCGTAGCAGAAAAGATGCTGAAGTATTAATTGAAGATGCAGATAAAAACCTATATAAATCAAAAAAAGCAGGTAGAAATCAATACATTATAATTTAAAATTGAGGTGATTTTGTTGCGAAAAAAAATAGGAATTATAGCCTCTGATATTGAATTAAAAGAAAGAATAGAAGAATTATATAAAGAAGATGTAGAAAATGGAACTATAATAATTGACATACTCAATTTAGACTTAATGGAAAATCAAGGACGTATACTTGTTGAAAAAGGTGCCCAAGCTATAATTGGTAGAGGTGGAGGTTATAGTTTAGTAATAGATACAGTAAGTGTACCTGTTATACCTATGAATATGAAATCGACTGACCTCTTAAGAGCAATAGAAATAGCAAAGAGATATTCTAAAAAAGTGGTATTGATTCTTGGAGATAATGAAGTTTCTTTTGATTATGTTGGCTGGAGAAATGTAATAAGTACTGAGATAACTGAGGAATGGTTTGAATCTAAATATGAGATAAGAAGTAAAGTCGTAAAATATATAGACCAAAAAGACGAAGTTGTAATAGTAGGTGGAGGTCTAGCTTGTTCTTTTGCAAGACAATATGGCATTGATAGTGTATTTGCAACTGCTAGTGATGAATCTATAAGAGAAGCTGTTGAGTATTGTAAGAAATTATTAGATACATTAGGTGAAGAAAAATTTAATAATGAAGTTTTAAGAAATATACTTGATGGTATAAAAGATGGAGTAATCGCGATAGATAGTAATGGTAGTATAATTTTGTACAATGAAAGTGCAAAAAACATGCTTAAAGTAGAAAGAAGATGTGCACTCAATAAATATATATTAGATGTATTCCCAAAAATGGAGTGGATGTTAGACTGTTTACATGAAAAAAATGATGTAGAAGATAGAAAGATAAGAAATATAAATAATTTAATTGTTAATACTAGAACTACATTAATAAAAGTAGATAATAGCACTTATGGAGTTTTGGGAATAATACAAGATATAACTAAACTACAAAACTTAGAAAGAAAAATAAGATTTGATTTAAATCAAAAAGGTCTTTATGCTAGATATACTTTTGATGATTTTTTATTTAAAGATAAATTAACTAAAGAATTTATTGAAGAAGCTAAAAAAATTGGAAAAAGTGATTATACAACTCTACTATATGGAGAAAGTGGGTCTGGTAAAGAAATTATAGCTCATAGTATACACAATATAAGTAGAAGGAAAGACAGACCTTTCGTTGCAATAAACTGTGCTACTATAGCAGAGAATTTGCTTGAAAGTGAACTTTTTGGATATGAAGAAGGTGCATTTACTGGTGCCAGAAAAGGTGGAAAAAGAGGTCTATTTGAGCTTGCACATGGAGGAACACTTTTTTTAGATGAAATAAATAGTTTATCTTTTAATATTCAGACAAAACTATTAAGAGTAATAGAAGAACGCCAAATAATGAGAATTGGTTCTGACTATATAATACCTTTAGATATAAGAATCATAGCAGCAACAAATGAATCATTAACTGAAAAAATAGTTATGGGAACATTTAGAGCTGACTTGTTTTATAGATTAAGTAGTTTGGAGATAAATATTCCTCCTCTAAGAGATAGGAGAGAGGATATAATACCACTATTTAATAACTTTGTAAATGAAGTATTAAAGGACGATGGTCTTAATGGAATAAATAGCATAGATGAAAATTTTGTTTTAACTAAAGATGAAATTGATAAACTGTACAATTACAGTTGGCCTGGAAATGTTAGGGAATTAAAAACAATAGCCCAGAAATATGTTGTAACAGGAAAAATTAAATTGAGAAAAGAACGAGATTTTAAAACTCAAAAGGTAGCACCTAGTTCTGAAATAGACAACTTTAATTCTGAAATGACAGCCAGTGTAGAAGTTCAAGATGAAGTTATAGATATAAGTAATATAAACGATGGTAAGGTGTGTATAGATATAAAAGAGGTAAATAAGTATGTTGAAGAAAAAATAATAAGCATGCTTTTTGCCCAAGGACTCTCTAAAAATGAAGTGGCACAAGTTCTCGGGATAAGTCGTACATCTTTATGGAAAAAGTATAATAAAAATATATAAATACAGATACATATAAAATATTTTAAAAGTAATGTTAATTTTTTAAAACAAGTGTTAAAAAAAATTAACGTTATTTTTTTGCATTTTTTTATTTTTTTAGACAAGCATATATATTTATAAGAAGAATAACTAAAACACTTAATTTAATAATGAAAAAAATCAGAATTCTAAACAAAAGTAGTTTTACATAAAGTAAAATTTGTTGGCATGCTAATTGCTTAATATATAATGTGAGAGTAAATACAATTTTAGGGGTGATGGTATGAGTCAAAGTATGGTTGGTAAGCATGCGATGTGGCCAAAAGAAAATGATGTTATATTTAGCATATCTGGTAGAGCTCAAGCAGCAGAGAAGGCTTTAGGTATGGATAATGTAATAAATGCAACAATAGGCGCTCTAATGGATGATTCAGGAAAATTAATAACAATGAAAACTGTATATGAAGAATATAAGGCATTAGATAACTGTGAAATAGGTGCATATGCGGCCCTTGAAGGTCAGCCAGATTACTTAGAAGCAGTAAAAAAAATATTTTTCAGAGATTACTTACCAGAAGGACATATAAGAGTATTAGCTTCACCAGGAGGAAGTGGTGCAATAAAATTGGCTGTATGGAATTATACTAATGAAGGTGATGAGGTTTTAACATCTGATTGGTTTTGGAGTCCATATGTAAGTATAGCTGAAGAAGCCAATAGAAAAGTAGTAAACTACCAATTGTTTGATGAAAATAGAAGATTTAATTTTGAGTCATTCAAAGAAAATTTTGTAAATATAGCACAAAAACAAGATAGAGTTTTTACAATTATAAATACACCAGCTCACAATCCAACTGGATATAGTGTTGCAGATGATGAATGGGATAAAATATTAGATTTATCAAAAGAAATTGCAGAAGATAAAGATAAAAAGATAATATTTTTCGTAGATTCAGCATATATTGACTTTGCAGGTGATGATGATGTATGTAGAAAGTTTTTTAAGAAATTTTCAAATCTACCTGAAAACGTTCTCGTATTGGTTGGATTCAGTATGTCAAAAGGATTTACAGCTTATGGTATGAGAATGGGAGCTATAATTTGTATATCTTCAAGTGAAGATGTAGCTGAAGAGTTCCATTATTCATGTGTTCATTCATGTAGAGCAAACTGGTCAAATTGTAATAGAAGCGCTATGGCAGTATTATCTAACATTGTAAATGACCCTAAAAAATTTAAAGAATATGAAGATGAAAAAGACATATACAAAAAAATGCTAACTAGAAGAGCAGATGTATTTGTAAAAGAAGCTGAAAGAGTAGGCTTAGAAATTCTTCCATATATAGCAGGATTCTTTGTAAGTATACCATGTGATAATCCAAAAGAAGTATGTGAAGAATTGACTAAACATAATCTATTTGCAGTTCCATTAAAAATGGGATTAAGATTTGCAGTTTGTGCAGTTTCAGAAGAAAAATGTAAGAAAGCACCAAGTATTATAAAAGAAGCACTTGAAAGTTTAGAAGTAAAAATAAATAATTAATTTCATTGAACAAATTGGGTGGACTATGAATTTAATAATTGTAGATGGAGGGAATTTTATATGAAACAATTGATGACAGGTAATGAAGCAATTGCACGTGGAGCCTATGAGGCTGGTGTTAAATATGCATCCGCATATCCAGGTACTCCAAGTACAGAAATATTAGAAAATATAGCAACATATAAAGATGCAATAGTTGCAGAATGGGCTCCAAACGAAAAGGTAGCACTTGAGGCTGCTATAGGGGGTTCAATTGCAGGAGCAAGAACTATGGCTTCTATGAAACATGTTGGTGTGAATGTTGCAGCTGACCCAATATTTACTTATGCATATACAGGCGTAAATGGTGGTATGGTACTTATTACAGCAGATGAACCGGGAATGCATTCATCTCAAAATGAGCAAGACAATAGGATGTATGCAAAATTTGCAAAGATACCTTTATTTGAACCATCAACTAGCCAAGAAGCTAAAGATATGATAAAAGAAGCGTTTGAAGTTAGTGAAAAATACGATACACCAGTTTTATATAGAGTTACAACAAGACTCTGTCATTCAAAAGGTTTAGTGGAATGCTATGATAGAGAAGAAGTTGAAATTAAAGAATACACTAAAAATGCTAAAAAAATGGTAACAGTTCCAGCAAACGCTCAAATAAGAAGAGGTGTTGTTGAGGAAAGAATGGAAATTCTTAAAAAATTCTCAAATGAAACTGACTTGAACTATTATGAAATAAATGATACAAAAATAGGTGTTATAGCTTCAGGTATGTGTTGCAATTTTGCTAAAGAAGTATTTGGAGAAAATGCATCATATATGAAGTTAGGATTTACAAATCCATTACCTTATGAAAAAATAAAAGAATTTGCAGATAAAGTTGACAAAATATATGTAATAGAAGAAAATGACCCATTTATAGAAGAACAAATAAAAGCATATGGAATAGACTGTATTGGAAAAGATGTAATGCCTCCATATGGTGAAATGACACCAGATGTTTTAAGAAAAGCTATATTTGGAAAAACAAATGATACTATAGAATACAAATCTGAATTAGTAACACCAAGACCACCAAGTTTCTGTGCAGGATGTCCACATAGAGGATTCTTCTATGAACTTGGAAAGAGAAAAAATTTAATAGTTGGTGGAGATATAGGATGTTATACTCTTGGATTTGCTCCTCCATATAATGGAATAGATTATGTTGTTTGTATGGGTTCTGCTTTTGGAACTGCACATGGAGCTCAAAAAGTTCTTAATATGAAAGAAGGAAATGAAAAAAGATTAGTAGGTGTACTTGGAGACTCAACTTTCTTCCATACAGGAATAAATGGTCTTTTAGACGTAGTTTACAATAGAGGGAACTCTATATCAGTTATATTAGACAATAGAATAACTGGAATGACAGGTCACCAAGAAAACCCAGGTTCAGGATATACTTTACAAGGTGCTAAAACTAAAGATGTTGATATAGAAGGATTAGTTAAAGCTTGTGGAATAGAACATGTAAGAGTTATAGACCCTAACAATCTAAAAGAAGTAAATGAAGCATTAGATTGGGCCTTAGCTATAGAAGATGAACCATCAGTAATAATTACAAGATGGCCATGTGTACTTAAAAAATTCTCTAAAGAAGATATAGAAGAATTTAATAACCCATTTAAGACTAAGTGTAAAGTTGACCATGATAAGTGTATTGGATGTAAATTATGTTTGAAAACTGGATGTCCAGCCCTATCATTTGATAAAGAAAATAAATTATCAAATATAGATAGAAATCAGTGTGTAGGATGTGGAGTATGTTCACAAGTTTGTCCAAAACAAGCAATAGTTAAGGAGGAAAAATAATATGACTAAGAGTATACTTTTGGTAGGTGTAGGAGGTCAAGGAACTATACTTGCTAGTAAATTATTAACTATGGGATTGATGGAAGCTGGATACGATGTAAAAATGAGTGAAATACATGGAATGAGTCAAAGAGGAGGTTCTGTTTCCTCACAAGTTAGATATGGAGATTGTGTGCATTCTCCAGTTATAGAAATTGGTGGAGCAGACATATTAGTATCTTTTGAAAAAATGGAAGCTTTAAGATGGTTTAATTATTTAAAACCAGAAGGAAAAGCTTTAGTAAACAATTATAGAATAGATTCTATGACTGTCTTAATCGGAGGAGCTGAATATCTAGAAGGTGATATAGATGAAGAACTAAATAGATTAAATGCAAAAGTTATAAACGCTGCTGATAAAGCTGAAGAACTAGGAAATTCAAAAATAATGAATGTTATTTTATTAGGTTGTCTAGTTAAATCTATGGAATTAGAGTCTATCGATTGGGAAAAAATTATAAGTGAAAATGTTAAACCAAAATTTGTTGAATTAAATATAAAAGCTTTCCATGAAGGTATGGAAATGGTTAACAAATAGTTTATAATATATATAAATAAACTATAGAAATTAAGGTGAAAGGAAGAAAATTATGACTTACAGAATATTAGCCATAAATCCAGGTTCTACTTCTACAAAAATAGCAGTATATGATGGAGAAGAACAAATTCTTGTGAAGACAATAGACCATCCAGCTCAAGAGATTGCAAAATATAATACAATACAAGACCAATTTGAAATGCGTAAAGAAGCTGTTTTGAATATTCTTGAAGAAAATAATATAGATTTGAAATCTCTTAGTGCAATAGTAGGAAGAGGTGGGGTTTTACCACCAGTAAAATCAGGAGCATATTTAGTAAATGAAGAAATGATTGATGTACTTAGACATAGACCAGTGCTTGAACATGCTTCAAATTTAGGAGCTGTTGTGGCACACGCAATATCAGAGCCACTTGGAATAAACTCATATATTTATGATTCTGTTGCAGTAGATGAGCTTATAGATGTAGCCAGAGTATCTGGACTTTGTGGAATGGATAGAGCAAGTACAGGGCATGCATTAAATACTAGAGCTATGGCTTTAAAATATGCTAAAGATAATGGGAAAGATTATAAGAGTTTAAATCTAATAGTAGCTCATATTGGTGGAGGAGTAAGTATTTATCTTCATGAAAATGGAAGAATGGTTGATATGTTATCTGATGATGAAGGGCCATTTTCTCCAGAAAGGTCAGGAAGAGTACCTGCTACAAAATTAGTGGCAGCTTGTTATTCAGGAAAGTACTCAGAAAGAGAAATGACTAAAAAGATAAGAGGTAAAGGTGGTATCGTTTCATATCTAAACACTGTAGATGCTAGAGAAGTTGAGAAGATGATAGCAGAAGGAAATAAAGAAGCAAAAATTATTTATGAAGCAATGGCTTATCAATTGGCAAAAGGTATTGGAGAATTAGCAACTGTAGTGGATGGAAAAGTAGATGCTATAATTATAACAGGTGGAATTGCATATTCTGAAATGTTTACTTCAATGGTTAAAAAGAAAGTGGAATTTATTGCACCAGTAGAAATTATGGCAGGAGAAAATGAGTTAGAATCGCTTGCTTTTGGAACTTTAAGAGTACTAAATGGAGAAGAAGAAGCTAGAATTTATAGTGAAAATTAATAAGAACAACTAAAAATGTTTATATATTAAAAAGTGGTATATCCATTTTTATACACGAAAGCTTAGAATATAAGTGAAAGTGTATAAAATATGAATTGCCACTTTTTTTATAATTGAAATTTTATATTAAATTAATGAAGAGTTATGTAAAATTTTGTATTTATATATATATTTTATTGGTATTTATTGTTATTATTATTATGAGGAGTGATTTTTGATGGGAAAAATAAATTTAAAAAGTATGATAAGATTGTTTTCAGGTTTCTTTATATTTGCAATTTCTTCTGTATTGATGATTAATGCGCATGTTGGGCTTATGCCTTGGGATGTGCTTCATCAAGGTTTATCTATAAAATTAGGTATAACTATAGGTCAGGCATCTATAATGGTAGGGGTTATAATCGTTATATTGGATGCAGTTTTTGGTGAAAACATAGGATGGGGAACACTACTTAACATGACATTCATAGGAATATTTATTGATTTAGTAATATTCTCTGAAGTAATACCTCATGCAAGTAACACTTATGTAGGTGTATTTATGGTTGTTATAGGAATTATTTTAGCAGCTATAGCAAGTTTTCTATATTTAGGGGTTTGTCTAGGCAGTGGACCAAGAGATGGTCTTATGATTGCTCTTCAAAAGAGAACTAATAAATCAGTACGCCTTGTTAGGACAATTCTTGAAATACTAGCTCTAGTTGTTGGTTGGTTATTAGGAGGTTCTGTAGGTATTGGTACACTTGTAAGTGCATTAGGACTAGGATATGTATTACAAATAGTGTTTAGGATGTTTAATTTTGACACGAAGTCGCTTAAACATAGATTTATTATAGATGATATAAAAGAATGGAAAGAAAAGAAAAGAGATGAACATAAGTGTAAATCAAGTATTGCAATAAAAAATGAGCAAAATTAAGTATACCAAAATATATTTGTATTTTGTTTAATTTATGTAAAGGTAAGGAGATTTGGAAATGGAATTATGGGATTTATATAATACTGATGGAATTAAAACAGGAAAAGTTATAGAAAGAGGTAATTCTATTGAAGAAGGTTATTACCATTTAGCAGTTGAAGTATGGATTGTAAATAGTAACTCTCAGATTTTAATTCAGAAAAGGTCTAAAAGTAAAAAGACATTACCAAATATGTGGGGAATGACAACTGGATGTATTGTTTCTGGAGAAGATAGTTTGGAAGGTGCAATTCGTGAAGCAAAGGAAGAAATAGGGATAGATATATCTAAAGATGAAATGAAAGTTTTTAGAAGTATGATTCATGGTGATACTCTTTGGGATGTATACTTTGTTAAGAAGGAGTATGATATATCAAAAGCTATTTTGCAAGAAGAAGAAGTAAGTGATATAAAGTGGGTAAGTACAGACAGAATAAGACAATTGATAAAGGATGGTTTATTTTTTGAATATCCAGAAATATATGAATTACTATATGATATAGATAATAATAATTTAAACTTATAATATGGAGCAGATTTTAGTATAAACATAATTGTATAGAATTATCTTCTCTAAATTTTAATATTGTTTTATGAAGAATTAATAAGTTGTTTTGAAAGCTTTTTGATTATTTTTAGAATTAGAATAAAAAAGAGTGACACTGTAAAGTCATAAAAATTTGGGGAGGGTTTAAACTGTGAAAGATAACAAAGAATTGACACATGATGGCTCAAAATATAAAATTGTTTCTATATCTGTTGTAGTAATTATTTTAATTACGTTCTGGTACATGTTAAATATGGTGCTTTTAACATTTATAATGACTTTTATTTTTTATAACTTACTTGTAGCCATAAGAAAACGAATTAATAAAATTTCCTCTAGAATTATTCCAGATTCGTTGATAATTGTAGTGTTATACTTACTATTTGCTATATTACTGGTATTGATTAGTTATGCAGTTGTACCAATAATTATAGTCCAACTTACGGAATTAAGTAGGATTTTTAGTGATTTTGATGTAAATCAATTTGCTCAATCTCTAGGTCCAAAACTTTATCCTGTTGTTTCAAAGTTAGATTTTAATAAATATATTTCACAGGCAGGGCTACTTATAGCATCAACAGCAACAAAGGTTGGAAGCTTTGGAGTAAATATATTGTTAGGTTTCTTACTGAGTTTGCTTCTTTTACTTGAAAAAAATGATATCAAGAAATTTGGAAATAAACTTGCAGATAGTAAGATTTCTTTCATTTATAATTCCCTTGTATTTTTCGGAAAGAGTTTTGTGAAAAATTTTGGTGAAGTAATGAAAGTACAAGTAATGATTGCATTTATAAACTCTGTTGTTTCCATGATTTTTTTAGGTTTTATGGGATTCCCTCAAATATGGGCTTTAGGATTTATGATTTTCGTGTTAGGTCTTATTCCAGTGGCAGGAGTTATAGTATCATTAATTCCACTAACTGTAATAGCCTTTAATATAGGTGGGATAACAAAAGTACTTGGAGTTTTGGCAATGATTTGTATAGTACATGCAGTAGAAACATACATATTGAATCCTAAACTGATGTCAAATAGAACAAAACTTCCAGTTTGTTTTGTGTTTATTATTTTACTTGTAGGAGAGCATTATTTGGGTGTGTGGGGATTATTAATTGGAGTTCCAATATTCATGTTCCTTATGGATATTTTAGGTGTTAAATTTACTTCTAGATAATATATTACAATAATAATTTATTTTATGAATGCGACTCATAATTTGATTTAAAAAAGAACCTATAAATGGACAACATTAATAAAAGAAGTCTGTTTTATAGGTTCCATTTTGATTTTTATAAATACTATAGAATTAATAACAAGAAATTTATTTCATTTCAAAAGTTTCACAACTTGCATTTCCTGAATTTATATGAACTTTTTCAGCTTTACAAAGTTCATTTTTATTGTATTTACATTTTACAGCTTCACAATGGATATTGTCTGTATCAACTTGATTAGTATCATTAGAACGACTAGTTATTCCAGAAGTATATTTGTCTTCAAAAGAAGCACAATAAGTGTTTCCTGTAGTAGTTGCTTGCATTCCATCTACTTTTATGCTCCCAGCATAACAGTATCCACTAGTATTATAAGCACAATTAGTGGCATCGCAATTTAAATTATTATTTTTCATAAAATAACCTCCTAAGTTTTATTTAAACTTATTATGTGAAGTTATTTAAATTTTATACACCTATTTACAATTACATTTATCACATTTAACAATTACATCTTTTGAAGTTTCTCTTCCTAAATTTCTATTGACATGATATACATCTGTATTTTCAGTTGAACCACATATAGAACATTTGAAATTATTTTCTAGTAAAGTCCTTTCTCTAAATAACTTCCAGTACATAGAATTGATGTAATCACTGTAGTTCACCTTGAGGCATGTTTCAAGAAAGTTTATGTATAGATTATCTAAATCTCCTGTATCTAATTCTGTATATTCTGGTTCAAAATATTCACAACATCCTCTAAAGTCAGGTTTAGTATCCGAAATAACACATCTAATATCATATCTATAGTCTAGGCTGGGCCCCTTGAATAAAAGATGTGTACAAAAAGAACAAGATGTCTCTGGTAGATTTTTTTCAAGTTCATGTAATTTATTATTCATAAGTATTCCTCCAAAAAAATTTATTTTAAGTATATAAATGTGTAGATTGTTTTAAAACTTTTAT
The DNA here is from genome assembly GCF_045900275.1 of Clostridioides sp. GD02367. Classification (NCBI taxonomy): domain Bacteria; kingdom Bacillati; phylum Bacillota; class Clostridia; order Peptostreptococcales; family Peptostreptococcaceae; genus Clostridioides; species Clostridioides sp. GD02367. The sequence goes on from NZ_JBJODK010000002.1 coordinate 106,751, forward strand.
TTATTTATATTAGAAATTCAGGATAAATATTCCAATAAAGAGTAAATACCTAGTTATTTATGTGTTAAATAAAAAAGAGACAATCTCTAATTTGAGATAGCCTCTTTTTATGATTTTTATATTAAAAGTTTAATTAAGTGTAACTCTGGTTGATTTTAGTCAGCTAGTTTCACATCTGCTTTGTTTTTTAACTTTCTACCATAGTATACAGTTAAAACAGCGTATAATACAGTAAATATAGCAGCTAAAATATAGGATATGTTTATACTTAGATTAAATCCAATTTGAGCATTGAATATATAGCTAAATATGATAAAAGAATAAAACATACCTGGAATTAAGCTTATAATATAATTTTTTTCTTTTATTATAAGATAGACTGTAATCATCGCAAATGCAAATATAGCGATGGTTTGATTACTCCATGAGAAATATCTCCATAATATATTAAATCCAGAAGCACTGAGTTTTGCAAATATGAGGATGGCTATGACAGGGATAAATATACAGATTGATAGTATAACACGATGTTTCTTTTCCTTTTGGTCATAATGAAAATAATCAGCAAGCATTAATCTTAGAGATCTTAAAGCTGTATCTCCAGAAGTTATTGGTAAAATGATAACACCTATTATAGCTATGATTCCACCAATAGAACCAAGTAAATCTCTTGCAACTAAGCCTATTACATCAGGAGAGCCTATCAATTCCTTAGGTATACCTTTATTGTAAATACCCATAGCAGCTGCAGCCCAAATCATTGCAATTAAACCTTCTAAAATCATCATATTATAAAAAGTAGTTTTTCCTTCTTTTTCATTTGAAACTGATCTTGCTATAAGAGTGGCTTGAGTTGAGTGGAACCCAGAAACTATACCACAAGCAACTGTAACGAAGAATGTAGGGATAAGAGGAATTCCATCAGGATGAATACCTTTCCAATTTGCAAGACTTAGATTAGCTAAATCATAACCTTGTGTAAATATTCCGATTCCAACACCAGCAGCAGATAAAAGTAGTATTGCCCCAAATATTGGATATATTTTTCCTATAATCTTATCAATTGGGAAGAGTGTTGCACATAAATAATATACAAAAATAATTCCATAAACTATCCATACAACTGGATTGTTTATAGTTGACTTCATATTTAAGATTTGTGTAACAACCAAATCTCCAGGTGTGTAAATAAAAACTGCACCAACTAAAAGCATTAATAGACAAAGGAATATATTATAGACTTGAAATACTTTATTACCTAAAAATCTACTGATAAGAGAAGGCATCTGTGCTCCTTTTTCTCTTATACTAATCATTCCACTCATATAGTCATGTAAAGCTCCTCCAAATACACAACCAATAGGGATTAGTATAAATGCTATTGGGCCAAACAATATACCTTGGATAGGTCCTAGAATTGGTCCTGTACCAGCTATATTAAGCAATTCAATGAGACTATTCTTCCATTTTTTCATTGGAACATAGTCTACACCATCACTCTGAGCAAGAGCAGGTGTTTTTCTGTCATCTGGGCTAAATACTTTTTCACAATAAGCACCATATAAAGCACCTCCTATTAGTAATATAGCCAATCCAATTAAGAACGTTGTCATAATATCACCTCATTTATAAAATTTTTGGATTCTGTATACGTATTGAAATAACCTACAAATTCTATAAAATACTAAAAGTAATATAATTTCAGAAATTAATACATACACATAATCATGTACTTAGTATACATGTGTTTGGTAAAATTTTCAATATTATAGCAATAAAGAATATAAACAAAATTCTGATAATATTTTACAAAAAAATTAAAAAACATAAAAAATAGTTTAAATATATAAGTAAAAAAGATAAATCAATTGATAATGTAAATGTCTATATCTTAACAATATTAAGAGGTCTAAAATTCTTGAAGAAAGAATAGTCAAGTGATATAATGAGTTTACAGGTGTATATACACTAGTACATATAGAAAGCGGTGCAATTATGGATAAAGATTTAACATATCAAATCAAAGAGCTAAAGAAAGAAAAAAATGCAATAATACTTGCCCATTTTTATCAACCACCAGAAATACAAGAATTAGCAGACGCAGTTGGTGATTCGTATTACTTAAGTGAAATTGCTAGAGATTGTAACGAAGATGTGGTTGTATTTTGTGGAGTAAGATTTATGGGAGAAAGTGCTAAGATATTATCACCTGAGAAAACTGTATTAATGCCAGTAAGTAACGCTGGATGCGCTATGGCAGATATGGTAGATGAAGAAGGCGTGATAAAACTAAAACAACAGTATCCAAATGCTTTGGTTGTATGTTATATAAACTCTACAGCTAAAGTCAAGGCACATTGTGATGTTTCCGTTACATCGTCCAGTGCAATTAAAATATTAGAAAACATAGATAATAAAGAAATTATATTTCTTCCAGATAAAAACTTAGGAGGATATATTGCAGAGAAATTTCCAGATAAAGACTTTATATTTTGGGACGGATATTGCAAATACCACAATAATATAAAGGCTGAAGAAATAATTGAATTAAAAGATAAGTATAAAGATGCAGAAGTGTTGGTACATCCAGAATGTAAAAAGGAAGTAAGAGATTTAGGAGATTATGTAGGCAGTACATCAGGAATAATAAAATATGCTACTAATAGTGAAAATAAAGATTTTATAATAGCAACTGAAGAAGGAATATTACATGAATTAAAGAAAAAGAATCCTAATAAAAACTTTTACATCCCTGGAGGAAGAATACTATGTACTGATATGAAAAAGACAACATTAGAAAATTTATACAGTACACTTAAAAATATGGAAAATGAAGTTACTGTAGAAGATGAAATCATGGAAAAGGCTTTAAATTCACTGCTTAATATGCACAGATTAGCAGAAGGATAGAGGGATAGACTTATGAATTTAGAACAAGATGTTTTAATAGTTGGAAGTGGTATTTCAGGGTTATATTGTGCATTAAATTTAGATAAAAATTTAAATGTATTAGTAGTATCAAAATCTACAATTGAAAACAATAATACATATCTTGCACAAGGTGGAATTTCAACTGCTAGAAATATTGATGATATAGAGTCTTTTGTGGAAGATACAATGAAAGCTGGTCAGTATAAAAATAGAGTTGAAGCAGTCCAAGTTCTTGCAGATGAATCTATTGAAAATGTAGGACAAATAGTAGATTATGGTATGCCTTTAGATAGAGAAAATGGAGAAATAGATTACACTAGAGAAGGTGCTCATAGTGTAAATAGAATAGTTCATAGCAAAGATAATACTGGAGAGGTTGTTTTTAAGACTTTATTAAAAGAAGCTAAAACTAGAGAAAATATAACTCTTATAGAAGATGCGTATCTTTTAGACATATTAAAAGATGGTAATAAGTGTATAGGAGCTAGAATTTTTAAATCTCAAAAAGAAATTCATGTTTTTTCAAAAGTGGTAGTTTTGGCTACAGGTGGAATAGGTGGACTTTTCAAAAACTCTACCAACCAAAGACACCTTACAGGTGATGGAATTGCTATAGCTTTAAAAAATGATATAAAAATAGAGAACTTAGAGTATATTCAAATACATCCAACAGCTTTCTATGAAGAGAATAGTGAAGGCAGGAGAATGCTTATATCTGAATCACTAAGAGGAGAGGGAGCTAAACTTTTAAATAAAAATAAAGAAAGATTTGTCGATGAACTTCTTCCTAGGGATGTAGTTTCAAAAGCTATTTTTGAGCAAATGGAAAAAGATAATTCACCTTATGTATATCTAGATGCAACGCATTTAGGTAGCGAATATTTAATTAACAGATTTTCTTTCATTTACAATGAATGTTTGACTAGAGGGACAGATATAACTAAGGAATATATAAAAGTATCACCTGCACAACATTATTTTATGGGTGGGATACATGTCGACTTGGACTCAAAAACATCTATGGAAAATTTATATGCAGTTGGAGAGATTAGTTGCACAGGTGTTCATGGAGCAAATAGACTGGCAAGTAATTCTTTACTTGAAGGGCTTGTATTTTCAAAGAGAGCCGCCAAAAGTATAAACTCAGTTATGGATGAGATAAAAGTTGAATTTATAGATATACCAGATATGGACATAGATATAGAAAAGATAAAAAAAGAGAATAAAATATTAGTCATAAAAGAAATTGAAAGAACAAGTGAGGATTTTGGCGATGAATTATTTGATTATTGATAGAATGATACAGGATGCTTTAATAGAAGATGTTCCAAGTGAAGATATAACAACTAATTCTATTGTGGATGAAAATTCTAAGTCTACTGTAGATTTAATTTGTAAGCAAGATGGTATAATAGCTGGATTAGGTGTATTTAAGAGGGTTTTTGAGATACTTGGAAATGTAGATGTAGAGTTATATAAAAATGATGGTGATAAAGTAGAAAATCGTGAAAAGATAGCTGTATTAACTGGGAATACTAGAAATTTACTTGTAGGAGAACGTGTAGCATTAAATTATTTACAAAGAATGAGTGGTATAGCCACTACTACTAGTAAATATGTTGAAAAGCTTGAAGGTACAAATACAAAGTTGTTAGATAGTAGAAAAACAATACCTAATCTTAGAATATTAGATAAATATTCTGTAAAAGTAGGTGGAGGATGTAATCATAGATTTAATTTATCTGATGGAATTTTGCTTAAAGACAATCACATTGGAGCCGCTGGTGGTGTCAAAAATGCAGTTGAACTAGCTAGAAAAAACACTTCTTTTGTTAGAAAAATAGAAGTAGAAGTGGAAACCTTAGATATGGTAAAAGAAGCTTTAGAAGCAAAAGCAGATATAATAATGTTGGATAATATGAGCTTAGAAATGGCAAAACAAGCTATAGATATTATAAATGGAAGAGCAATTGTAGAATTTTCTGGAAATGTGAATTTAGATACTATAGAATCTATAGGAAAAATTGGAGTTGATGTTGTTTCTGTAGGAGCACTTACACACTCTGTCAAAGCTCTCGATATAAGTATGAAAAATCTGAGAAATATATAAATTTGATATTGATATAAATTTAATTAAGATAGACTCCATAAATTTACTTGATAAGTTTAAGGAGTCTATTTATATTAAAATTAATCTAAACTTAATATAAGATTTCGATTATCTTTTATAAATTCGCATATGTCTTCATGACCTTATTCTACGCTTATATAAGCGCTTTTTCTATTAGTTGATACTTTACATTTCTCTGTATATATCCTCATGTTTTATCTTTCAAAAGTGGTAGAAGTGTGGTAAATCCCTTACGCTATCAGCTGGATATTCCTGTGATTTGTTAGAACTCTCTGAAATGATTCACGAACTTAATCACTCATAAGCACTTGACATATTTCGCTTTTGGCCTTAAGTATTTCAATGTAGTAGCCAACTTCCTTGTTTCTTAAAAACTGATGCTCTATGTTGATAAGCCGATGGTCAAAGTCCAAGTCTTTGACAATCAATCGACCAGCAGACAAAGTCTGTACAGATTTCATAGTACGAATTGACCTTGCAGAAAGGTGATAACTGGAAAGTTATAAAATAAGAAAACATAAATGCTTACTTCTATATTCATTTAGTAGTAAGCCATATTTATTACTTAAAATCCAAAGTCTTGACATTTGAAAAATTTAAGCATACAATAAAACAAACAGACAATCTGTTTTTATGAGGAGGATTAAAATGAATAGAGAAGAAAAAAGTAATAATAGTAAAGAAAAAATTATTCAATCAGCATTTTCTTTATTTTTATCAAAAGGATATGATGCAACTTCTACACAGGATATTATAAATCTGTCTGGGCTATCTAGAGGGGCAATGTATCATCACTTTAAGAGTAAAGAAGACATATTAAGAAGTATAACGGAAGGCTTTTATTCACAAATGAATAGCTTTTTAGAAAAACTTGTTGCAGATACGACGCTTACATCAAAAGAAAAAATGATGAAAATTATTGCTCATAGTGCAGATGATTATACGCATAAACAAATGGTTGATTGTTATTGGAATGAAAAAATACCATTTGCGCTATTAGAAGAAGTACGCTACCTTAACAATGTGTGTGCTCCCTATTTTGGTAAAATAATAGAGCAAGGCGTTAAAAACCATGAATATGAATGCGAATATCCCCAAGAGTTAGCTGAAATTCTTATCTTTGCTGTTGATGTTTTACTAAACCCAACATTATTTAAACGTAGTTATTCAGAAGTATGCAGTAGATTTGACTTTTTATTTCTTCTTTTGAAGAAAATGGAGATACCAATTATTGATAGTGATGGAATAAAGAAAGCCAAAGACTTATTTAAACAGGCTTATTGATATGAGGGAGGAAAATATGAATTATATAATTGATGATAGTATACAATGCAATTCTATGGAAAAAAGAATTATTCCACCATTAAAAAACTTTAAACTAATGGTCTTAGGTCAGATTATATCAATACTAGGTTCTTCTCTTTTACGATTCGCGTTATCATTGTTTGTTTTAGATATAACAGGTCGTGCGGATGTGTTTGCAACTTTATTTGCTATTTCTAATATCCCACTTTTATTAGGACCATTCGGTGGAGCAATAGCAGATAGGTTTAATCGTAAAAATTTAATGGTAATCTATGATTTTTGTAGTGGAACGATAGTATTTTGTTTATTTCTTTTACTTTTATATGGAAATACTTCCATTGTAGTAATTGGTTTCGTAATGATACTGCTTTCCGCGATCAGCTCAATGTACAACCCAACTGTTTCGGCAAGTGTACCGTTACTTGTTGAAGATAAAAAGATTGAAAGCAGTAATGGGATTGTAACTGCTGTTCAATCATTGGCGATGGTTTCTGCTCCAATTTTAGGTAGTCTTTTATATAGCACTATCAATTTCAATATTCTAATATTAGTATGTAGTATCTTATTTATACTATCTGCAATTATGGAAATTTTTATTGATATTCCATTTGAAAAAACAAGGAAAAAGGGACATATCATCCATACAACGATATCCGATTTAAAAAGTGGCTTTATGTATGTAATAAAAGAACCTTTTATCTTTAAATCAGTCATTTTTGCAATGGCAATGAATCTTATTGTGACACCACTTTTGGTAATCGCAGCTCCTACAATTCTTCGCTTAGTGATGGTCAGTACAGAAACAATGTATGGTCTAGGTATGGGGATAATCAATCTTGCTACTGTCGTTGGCGCATTGACGGTTGGTGTATTTGCGAGGAAATTGAAGTTTAATGCAGTGTATCGCTGGGTATTGTTCATGGGAGGAATGCTCCTTTTTATAGCAGTATCAGTTTTACCATCAATCTTGAAAATTGGATACTTTCCTGCATTCACAATTTTTATGCTAGGGGCAATTCCAATATCTGCTATGCTATCAATACTTCAAATCTTTCTAGTTAGTAAGGTTCAAAAGAAAACACCAAATGAAATGTTAGGTAGAGTTATGTCCATTATCATTGCTGGAGCACAATGTAGTACACCAGTTGGGCAAATTTTATATGGAAATTTACTAGAAACTTTTAACTCTAATTTCTACATTCCAATATTATTTATTTGTGGAATAATGATAATCATAACTATCATAACGAAATACAGTTTTAAAAATATCAAAGATATCGCTTAGTTTTAACCTATACTTACTTAAAAGGTTATAAATAAAATAAATTTTACAGATGAATGGTTATCTCGTAAGTTATCATATGTTCCAGTTAGCATTACAGAACAGAAATATAATTTTTACATAGACTCATTTACCAGAACATTTACAGATAACACAGGACAAGAGTTGTATCTGACCGCTAAAGAATTTGACCTATTTTACTTCCTGTTCTCCAACAAGGTACAGGTATTCAGAACAGATTTATAAGAATGTATAGGTTTATAACCATATCTATGAATCAAAGAATATCATAGGATTTATCCATAAATTACGAAAGAAAGTTGAACTCGACCCAGACAACCCACAATACATTGTTACCATCTGGTGTATTAGGATATAAATTTACGGAGAAGATATAACAAACGAGAAGCACTCATCTAGATAGTAGATAAATGCTTTTCGTTTTGTTGCTTTATACTATAATCTTTGTCCTAACAAGGTTCTTTCATAAGTGGTAAATCAGTGGTAAAATATGCTCTTTTAGTTTACTGAATTGCTGATAAACACTGATGTTTAGCTGACAATCTTACTTTTGCTTTTTTATTTAATAAAAATAGAAAAAAGTTTAATTAATAATTTAATTTATATAGATAAATGCTATATATACTTTTAATGATATAGTTATTATCTATTTTACATATAAATACAAAAGAACTTATAATATAATTGTATATGTAAAAATTTGTATAAAATTTAGGAAAGAATTGGATGGAGGAATAAAAATGAAAGTAGCATATATCTTCAATAGTACTAATGTACATAAAATTTTAGACAAAATGATAATACCACAATTAGAACAAGGAACTCATGGAGTAGATGTTCTAGGGATGTTTTTCTTTATGGATAATACATTATTCTTATCTAAAGGGAATCCAATAGGAGAAAAACTAAGTGAATTACATAAAAAAACGGATATGATAATAATGGCTTGTGACCAATGTGCTATAGAGAGAGGGATAGAGAATAACTTGGTTGATGGGGCTACGATTGGATGCTTTCCAAACTTATATGCTTGTTTAGGTAGTGCAGGTATAGATCAAGTCATAACATTATAAAACAGTTTGGTATACAATCCATGGGAAAACTTATTTTCTGTGGATTATTTTAAGTCAAGGATAAATTGTTTGAGTAGGGGATGAACAAATGTCTAAAGTTTTAGTTGAATTTATAAATACTTGACCATCTTGTGATGAGCATGGAGTGTTTATAAAAAAAATGTCAGAAAAGTATACTGATAAATTGGAAGTGAAACTGTATCAGGCAGGTAAAGATTTTTCATATGTAAAAAAATATGGAATTATAACAAAAGGAACTTTAATAATAAATCAGAAAAAAAAATATGACAGATTAAATAAAGATACAATTGAAAAGGCGATAGTAGAAGCTATAAATAATAGTTAAAAGTTTAAAATTAGGAGTATCAAAAATGAATATATTAGAAATTGTTTTAAATGGAATTAAAGAGACTATAGTAGCTTCTATAGTTACATTGAATGGAGCATCAGGATGGCTTATGATAAGTTTTATATTAGCAGGTGTACTTCACAATGTTTTAACTCCAAAAAGGTTTCAAAAACAACTTGGAAATAAGAAATTTTCTTCTTTGATTAAAAGCACTATCTCAGGAATGTTTTTACCAATATGTAGCTGTGGAGTAATCCCACTTGGTATAAGTATGTATTATTCCGGAGCATACCTAGGACCAGTGCTTGCTTTTATGACATCAACTCCAATAATAAATCCAATAGCTGTAGTTCTTTGTCTAGGTCTTTTGGGGCCTAAAGTTACAATTATTTATCTAATAGCTGGTTTTTTAGTGCCATTTTTAGTAGGATTTTTAGGAAATTGTTTTGGAAAAGAAGAATTATCTTTGCATAATGATTCAGATGAAGATGTAATAGAATTAGAAGAAGAAAAGAGAAGTTTTATAGAAAATCTGATTGATGGTCTTAAATGGTCTTTTGGAGAGTTAGCTCTTACTATTAGTAAATATGTAGTAATGGGAATGCTTTTTGCAGGTTTTATAACAACAATTTTTCCAAATAGCATAATTCAAAAATATCTAGGTAATCCAGGATTGATATCTCTTGGAAGTATAGCAATACTTGCATGTGTCATGTATGTGTGTGCAGTAGGACATATTCCATTTATAGCTGCCCTTGTTGCAAGTGGAGCTTCTCCTGGGATAGCGATAACGTTTTTAATAGCTGGAGCCGCTACAAACTTACCAGAACTTATAAGTATGTTTAAACTTATTGGGAAAAGAACTGTTATTATATATTCAGTAACTTTGACACTATCCTCAATAATAATTGGATACATAACAAATTTACTTTTAGTAAATGACAATTCAGTAAATTTAGATACAACAAATTCTTCAATACAGTTGGCAAATAAACTAATGTTAAATATACCAGATAGTTTTGAATATGCGTGTACGATTGTAATTATTTTATTTGCATTTAAATCAATAATACCAAAAATGAAAGAGGTCATAGGAAATCATGCTTAAAAAGATAGTTATAATATCCTGTATAGTAGTAGCATTAATAGTTTTATCAAAGATAGTGGATGATAACCTTGAAGAAGATGCCTCTATTCCAAATGTGAATAAAGAAACATTGGAATATTTTAGAAAAAATCATAAAGAAAATATAATAACTTGTGCTGAAGAAGATTTAAATAATGATGGGAAAAAAGATTTAGTAGTTATATATAAAAAAGGTAATAATTCAAATGAAATGGTAGTGGTAGTTTCTGACAAAAACAGTCATTACATAACAAAACCAATACCAGCACCTATAGAGAATCAAACTATAAATTTTAAAAATATTGATGATGAACCACCAATAGAAGTAATTGTGTCAGGTTCTAAGAATGGTAATGTAGGGTATGCAATTTATAGGGTAGAAGGCAACAAGTTTGTTGATTTATTTGGAGAAGATATGGACAAATGTTGCTAAAAATAAAAATAATACACAAAGGTGGGAAATTTAGATGAGAGTATCTAAGAAGATTCAAGCATTAATCTTAGTTAGTGTAATGGGAGCATCTATACTAACAGGCTGTAGTAGTAAACCAAAAGAGAAAGAAGAAGCAAAAGTTGGGAAGGATGATTATACAATAACAGTAGGGTATTATAACTGTGACCATATGACTGCTGGACCAGTAGCAGAAGCAGCTGGAATATATAAAGATTTAGGTCTTAATGTAAAAACTGTTGGAAATGGTAAAGTTCCTGAAGCTATGGCAGCAGGGAAAATGGATGCCGGTTATATAGGAACAAAAGGTCTTGTGGGGGCTATACCTAAAGGTTCACCAATAACAATAGCAGCTAATAATCATACTGGTGGTTCTGAATATTTAATAGTTTCAAAAGATATAAAAGAACCTAAAGATTTACTAGGTAAAAAAATTGCAACAGATATGAGTGATTTCTTATGGACAAGTGATTATGGACCAGAAACAGGTCTACCAACTGACCCATCAAAATATGAAATTGTAAATATGGATTCAGATAAAGATAAATACTTAGCTCTTAAGACTGGAAAAATACAAGCATTTACATCTTGTGACCCTTGGGGTTCTGTAGCTGAAAATGATGGTGCAGGAAAAATAATAGCATCTACTCAATATAAAGAAAAAGCTAATGGTAAAGAATATAACTGTTGTTCATTCTCATTAAACAAAAACTTTATAAAAGAACATCCAGATTTAGCAAAAAAATTGGTTCTAGCCCATACAAAAGCAATAGAATACATATATACAAATCCAGCTGAAGCTGCTAAGATATTTGCAAAATATTATAATGTAGAAGAAGAAGTTGCACTTAGAACTATTTATAAAAAGACAGTTGGAGAAGGTAGAACACTTACTTGGAAAGTTACAGGAGAAGAATATAAAAACAATTTACAAATGTATAAAGATTTAAAAGCACTAGATGATATACCTAAATATGAAGATACAATTGATACAAGTTTATTGGATTCTTGTGGAGCAGATGATTTTGATAAATTTATAAAAGAAAAAGTTAATCCAGAGTTTCCTGAAGGTATGAGTTATGAAGATTGGAAAGCAAAGGTATTATAAATAAATGGAGAATATAAAAAATATAATAATACTTTTTATTATTGTTTTGGGAAGTATATTTATAATATTTTTTAATTTTGAAGATAAAGAAGAAATAGAAGGAAAACTAAGAATAGGGGTATCTGATGATACCTCTGGTTTTGTAATAAATTATATGGTAAATAGAGACTACTTTGAAAATATAAAAGTAAGTGATGTAATGGATACTTTTACAATTAATGATTGCTGAGCAAGTACAATGCAATGGGCTCTGAGTTCAGAGGAAATAGATATAGCAATTATATGTAAAGATGCCGCAAAACAGTATGTAAATGCAACTAGTGGATTTGAAATTGTTGGCACAGTAGTTCAAAATTCAGATGTATTCTTATTAAGTAATAGCAATCCTAAAAAAATTGGAATCATTCAAAACAGAAATTATCAGTCAGAATTAGTGAAGAAATATTATGAAAATGTAGAAATATCTCCTTTATTAGGGACTGCATTAGCATATGGATTAGAAAGCAATCTAGTAGATGGTGTTGTAATAGACTGTATAAAATCAATCGGATTAGAAGGTACAAGAAAATCTACAACTGAATTGGGAGATTATGATACTTATGTTTTAGTTGTAAGCAAAAAATTTAAAAAAAGTAAAGCATATAGTGATTTTATAAAACTTTACAATAAAAGTGTTGATGCTTTAAATAATGAATCTACATTTAAGAATACACTGAAAGAGTACAAGAATATAAGAAATATAGATATGGAGGAAATAAGAAATTGGAAATTAAAGTTTCTAAAGATAAAAGAGATAGATTAACTAAGAAAAAATCTGATAGTAGTATGGATATTCTATACAAGATAATACTCTTAGTCATTATATTTTCAGTTTGGCATTTTGCGGCAAAAGATATAGGAAGCTCTTTATTACTTCCAATGCCAGTAGATGTAATAAAAGGTTTCTTTTATTGTGTAACAGATGTAGAGACAGTTACTAATCTTTTTATAACATTACAGAGAGTACTCAAAGGTTTTATGTATGCGCTATTATTTGGGCTTCCAATAGGGTTTATCATGGGATTTTCTAAAACTTTTGAAAAAGTTTTATCTCCAGTCGTAGATTCTGTAAGACAGGTTCCTATAATGGCATGGGTGCCTCTTACTATAGTATGGTTTGGTATAGGAGATGGTCCAACAATATTTTTAATAGCTTTTTCAGGAGTTTTTCCTATAATCTTAAATACTATTCAAGGTGTAAGAGCAATATCAAAAGATTATTATAATGCAGCTAGAAGTATGGGGGCATCGCCATTTGTAATATTTACAAATGTAATAGTGCCAGCGTCTCTTCCTGATATACTAACTGGTTCAAGAATAGCTATAAGTACAGGATGGATGTCTGTTATCTGAGCGGAGTTTATAGCTACGAGTGCCGGTCTCGGTTACTCAATGGTACAAGCTCAAACATTAATGCATACAGATGTATTAATTGGGCTTATGATATTTGCAGCTTTAATAGGATTTATAATAGATAGAGTATTAAAGTTTATAAATAAAATCCTTTGTAGATGGAGGTTTGCAGATTAATGAAGTTAAGTGTAAGAGATATAAATAAAACATTTGTAAATAATAAAGTACATACAAAGGTTTTAGAAGATATAAGTATGGATATAGAAAATGGTCAATTTGTTTGTCTTTTAGGGCCATCAGGGTGTGGAAAAACGACTCTACTTACTATAATAGGTGGATTTCAAAAATCAGAAAGTGGAGATGTTTTTATAAATGATAAAAAAGTTAAAAAACCAGGTATAGATAGAGCTTTCATATTTCAAAATTATGCTTTATTTCCTTGGAAAACTATAAGAGGAAATGTTCTATTTCCTATGAAACAACAGAAAATACCAAAGGAAAAAAGAGAAGAAATGTTAGAAGAACTTTTAGTTATGTCAGATTTAAAAGGGAAAGAAAAGTTGTTTCCTCATCAATTATCTGGAGGGATGAAACAAAGGGTTGCTATGATAAGAGCCTTAGCATGCAATCCAGAAGTATTATTAATGGATGAACCATTGGGAGCAGTTGACTTTCAAATGAGACAAAACTTACAAGAAGAGCTAGAAAGAATATGGACAAAAAAGAAAATAACTGCATTAATGGTAACTCATGATGTTGACGAAGCTGTATATATGAGTGATAGAGTTATTGTAATGTCAAGAGATAAAGGAAGAGTTATTGACGATATAAACATAGATATTCCAAGACCTAGAGTTAGAGGAAGTAAAAAATATGAAGAATATAAGAATAGATTAACTGATACTTTATCGAAGTGTTATGAAGTTTAAAGAGGAGTAGATATGAGTCAGATAGAAAAATACAATAGTTTGGATGACGTACAACAAAAAATAAGACTATCTATTATGGATGTAATAATAGAAAAAGGTTCTAGTGTTACACTTCAAGAAGTGACTGAATATATAAGTAAAAATTTGAAGTTAGAAAAGGAATATATAGAAAATACATTACAATATTTTATTGATAAAAATATAATGGTTGTTGATGAAGATAGTATAAATTTTATATATCCTGTATCAGCATTACCAACTAATCATAAAGTAACTTTGAGCGATGGGCGAAGTTTTAGTGCAATGTGTGCTATAGATGCTATAGGAACTTCTTGCACATTTAATCAAGATGTAAGAATAAATTCTATGTGTAGTGTTACAGGGAAAGAAATAGAAATATTTATAAAAAACGAAAAAATTGAATACGTCAATAACCCACATTTAAGAGTGCTTCATATAAATCTTGATAAATATTCAAACTGGGCAGCAAGTTGCTGAAATATAATGAATTTCTTCTGGACGAAGAATGATTTTGATGCTTGGATAAAAGAATCTGGTTTATCAGATGACGATGATGTATATTGTTTAGATATTAATGAAGCAATAGTAGAATCATATAAAATATTTAAATTGAAACAAAAAGTATTATTCTAGATATACATATATGAAAAACTAAAACAACCTTTAGCTAAAAATATTAGATAATATTTAATCTATATACTTTTATTATCAAGTATATAGATTAAATAGAATTTAAAGCTAAAGATGTATTTTTAGTTTTTTATATGTTTAAATAGCTCTATTAAGTATATATTTATTTATAACCTTTGCAACTCCATTTTCGTTATTGGTATCTGTAACATAATCAGCAATTTCTTTTATACTATCACGTGCATTTCCCATAGCTACACCAAGACCTGCATACTTTATCATATGTTGGTCATTTTCTTCATCACCAACAGCAATAGCTTCTTCTATAGGAATATCTAAATTAGTACACAATGTCTTAAGGGCAGTTCCTTTATTAGTAGTTTTACCTAAAAACTCTAGATAAAAAGGAGCAGACCTTACTATAGTATATTTATTGAATAAATTTTTAGGTAGCTGTTGTATAATTTCTTCTAATCTTTCTGGTTCATCAACTATCATAATTTTACAGATTTTAATAGATTCATCAATTTTATCTTTTTGTATATATTTAACATCTATATCATTTAATTTAGCTTCATGAAGAGTATACTTACCAGGAATTTCGTTTGGTGTAATTAAATTGGTCATTGTATTTATGTGTATTTTGGTATTATATTTTTTACAAATGTTATTATATATAAAATCAAAGTCATCTAAAGTCATTTCCACATCATGTATAATTTCTTCACTCTTGACTTCTTGAATAATGGCTCCATTAAAACATATAACATAATCACCTTCATCTGTTAAGTTTAATTGATTTAGAAGTGCTTTTACACCAGGAAGAGGTCTGCCTGTTGTTATAACAACTTTGGCACCAGCCTTTTTTGCTTCTTGAATAGAATCAAAGACCTCAGGAGTAATCCTTTTTTGTGTGTTTAATATTGTTCCATCAATATCTAATGCGATTAATTTGTACATATCAACCTCCAGTAAGTTATATACTCAATTTTCCTATGAAAACGTTGACACAACTAGTGTTGAACAAAATTTCAGTGGAAAATATGATTAGTTTTGTATACTATTATACCAAGAGATAAGCAATTTAGAAAGTTTAATAATATTAATTTTTTGATAAAAATATTATCTATATAATATGTATATTTAAAAAGTAGATTTTTAATTGTTTTGTAAGTATCAATTATAAAAATGCTATCGTTTGCATTATTATGTAAATAGAAGTATTTGTTATAAAAGCTACGGTTTTTATATGAATGTTTTTCTAATAATATACATGGTAGTTGATTTTATATCACAAAATATTGTAATTATATCAATCATATGTTATTATTCAACGTGATTACAATGTAAAGAATATTTAATATATATAATAATTTATAAATTAGACTTAGGCAGTATATAAAACTATGTATATCGAAGATATAAAAGTATGATATAAAGATATAAAATAAAGTTGCAAAGGAGCGTTTTAAATGAAGTTTTCACAATTTAAGTATGAAAGACCCAATTATGATAGTATAAAAAAAGAATTTTTGGAGTGTGTAGAAGATATAAAAAAATCCTGTACCTATGAAGAACAACAAGAAAATATACATAAGATTAATTTATTGAGAAATAAAATAGAAACGTTGTCAAATATAGCATCAATAAGATACAGTATAGATACACTTAATAAATTCTATCAAGAGGAAAAAAATTACTGGGATGAATATTTGCCTTTGTATGAAGAGTTAAATTCTTATTTTTATGATGTTGTAATAAATTCAAAGTTTAAATGTGATTTAATAAAAAAATTTGGAAAACAATTTTTCACAATAATAGACTATTCTCTGAAAAGTTTTTCTAAAGATATAATAAGTGAATTGCAAGAAGAAAATAAATTGTGTTCAGAGTATACTAAACTTTTAGCATCAGCACAAATAATGTTCGATGGAGAAGAAAGAAATTTATCTAGTATGGGAAAGTTTATGTACTCTAATTGTAGGAAGACAAGAGAATTGGCCAACAAAGCATATTATAATTTTTTTGAAGAAAACGAATCAAAATTTGATGACATATTTGATAAATTAGTTAAACTTAGAGATAAGATATCTAAAAAATTAGGCTTTGAAGATTTTGTAGAGCTTGGATATATCAGAATGATGAGAAGTGACTATAGAGAAGATATGGTAGAAAATATTAGAAAGCAAGTATTAAAATATGTTGTTCCAATGGCCAATGAGCTTTATAAAAAACAAGCTAAAAGACTTGGTCTAGAAAACTTAAGTTACATAGATGAAGACGTGGAATTTTTAACAGGAAATGCAAGATTAAAAGGTGATTCAAAGTACATAATTCAGAATGGGCAAAGGATGTATAGTGAACTTTCAAAAGAAACAGAGGAATTTTTTAATTTTATGCTGGAAAATGAACTTATGGATTTAGAAACAAAGAAAGGAAAAGGAGCTGGAGGTTATTGTACCTACATACCAGACTACAAGTCACCATTCATTTTTTCTAACTTCAACCAAACTTATGATGACATAGATGTATTAACACATGAAGCAGGACATGCGTTCCAGTTATACATGTCTAGATGGATTGATATGCCAGAGATTAATTTTCCAACACTTGACAGCTGTGAAATTCATTCAATGAGTATGGAATTTATAACATGGCCATGGATGAATCTGTTTTTTAAAGAAGATACAGATAAATATAAATTTACTCACTTGTCGACAGCCGTCAAATTTATACCTTATGGAATAATTGTTGATGAATTTCAGCATTATGTTTATAAAAATCCTAATGAGGATAAAGCAAAAAGAAAAGAAAAATGGAGATATTTAGAGAAAAAATACTTACCTCATAGAAACTATGACAATAATTCTTTTTTAGATAGAGGGTGTTGGTGGTTTAAGCAAGGTCATATATTTAAAAATCCATTTTATTATATAGACTATGTACTAGCTCAACTTTGTGCATTACAATTTTGGAAAAAAATGATTCAAGATAGAGATGCAGGATGGCAAGATTATATAAATATTTGTAGAGTTGGAGGAACAAAATCATTTTTAGATATTGTAAGTGTGGGAAATCTACATTCACCATTTGATAATGACTGTGTTAAGTCTATCATAAGGGAGGTTAAATCTTGGTTTGATGAAGTAAATGATAGCAAATTATAAAAAATTATGAGAATTTTACCATATAAAAAAGAAAAATTAAAGAATATGTAAAAAACAAAGGGATGATACACAAATAGTTATATTTTTAATCAGTTTGAGAAAGTAAACCAAAAAAGGTTTGTACTTAAAAAAAAAAGAAAATACAGGAAATATGCAATATCAACACTTGGAAAAAAAAGTAAAAATGTATACAAAATACATATAAAAAAACTATTGCAAATTTTATAGAATGTTTATATACTTAAGTCAACAGAGATAGAAAAAAGCTATTTGTAGAAAACAAAGGATAAATTGCTTAATTTTCAATTTTCTGATAACTTAATAATCCGGATGAAGAGTATGGGAGACTGCTTTATAAAAAGCGACCGAAGGGACAAATTTAATCCTATTTACCCAAAAGATTAGATGAAATTCTCAGGTAAAAATGACTGTACTTGGACGGGGCTCTGAAAATGATTTTAACAGGGAAGACAAATTGGGAGATTTGTTTTTCATGTTTTTTATTTATCAAGTAATAAATAAAAGATTGAAAGAGAGTAAAAAAATGATAATAATTACAAATAATCCAAAAGTAAGAGAAGAAGTTCAAGAAAGAGAAGTTTTGTTTAAAGACACAACTTATATTGGTATCTTAGAAGCAAGTAGAGATTTGATACATGAAGGATATGAACTTTTATCTCATCCACTCTATGGGAGTGTAAAACCAAATGAAACACCTTATAGAACTATTATACTAAAGAGAGGAAATCGTTTGGATATAAACTCTTTAACCTTAATTGAAGAAGCAATCATCACTGCAAGTAAATTTCAGAATAATAAAAAGACTCCAAAATGGACAGAAAGTGTTCAAGACGACTTTAGAGTAATTGATTATGATATATTTTATAATACAATACAAAGAATGCAGTATGAATAAAAAAAATTGTTAAAAAGTTATTAAAGCAGCCTAAATATTAAATCTAATTTAATATTAAATAAAATGAGAAATCTAATTGGGGAGGATAAGTCAAAATGGAAAATGTATATGACTTAGTAATAATTGGTTCAGGACCAGCAGGGCTTGCAGCAGGGCTTTATGGGGCAAGAGCAAAGTTGAATACTCTAATCCTAGAAAAAGACAAAACTGGTGGGCAAATTGTAATAACACATGAAATTGCAAATTATCCAGGGTCAGTTCCAAATGCAACAGGACCAAGTTTAATAGCTAGAATGGTTGAACAATGCAAAGAGTTTGGAGCAGAAATTCTAAGAGATAACATTGTGGATACTGAGCTAGATGGAGATATAAAAGTTTTAAAAGGCCAAAAAGCAGAGTATAGAGCTAAAGCAGTAATAATAGGAACAGGAGCAACTCCAAGAAAAATTGGTTGCCCAGGGGAAAAAGAACTTACTGGTAAAGGAGTTTCATATTGTGCAACTTGCGATGCAGATTTCTTTGAAGACTTTGAAGTGTTTGTTGTAGGTGGAGGAGATAGTGCATTAGAAGAAGCAATGTATTTAACTAAATTTGCTAGAAAAGTAACAATTGTACATAGAAGACAAGGATTTAGATGTGCTAAGAGTGTTGAAGAAAAAGCAAAAGCTAATCCAAAGATAGAATTCTTATTAGATACAGTAATAGAAGAAATCAAAGGTGATGGAATATTAGAGTCAGTAGTATTTAAAAACAAGATTACTGGAGAAACTCATGAATATTTTGCAGATGAAGAAGATGGAACAATGGGAGTATTTGTTTTCGTTGGATTAGATGCTCAAACTGATTTATTCAAAGGTAAAGTTGATATGGACGAAAAAGGTTATATAATAACTGATGAAGACATGAAAACTAACATACCAGGTGTATTTGCAGCAGGAGATTGTAGATCTAAAACTCTAAGACAGGTTGTAACTGCAACTAATGATGGAGCAATTGCATCTATAGTAGCTGAGAAATACATTGATGAAAAGTTTGGAAATTAAAAGTCTGTAAATTAAATTTAATAAATAATATTTAAAATAAAATAAAAATTTCAAGGGGGAAAAATAAAATGTTAGATTTAGATAAGGCTACATTTGAAGAAGAAGTTTTAAACGCAGAAGGTTTTGTATTTGTTGATTTCTGGAGTGAAGGTTGTGAGCCTTGTAAAGCTTTAATGCCAGATGTTCATAAATTAGCTGAGACTTATGGGGACAAAATAAAATTCTGTAAGATGGATACAACAAAAGCTAGAAGATTAGCTATAAAACAAAAAGTATTAGGTCTTCCAACTATGGCTATATACAAAGATGGGGAAAAAGTAGACGAAGTTACTAAAGATGATGCTACAGTTCCTAATATAGAAGACATGATTAAAAAATATCTTTAAGATATTGGCGAAATATTAACAATAAAGTAAAAATATGTTTTAGTCTGAAGATAATAAGATAAAAGAGGTTTTTATATTCAAGTTTGTTAAAAAAATAATTTTAAATAAAATAATTTTTTTACAGTAAATATTTTTTAATAATATAACAAATATTTAAGACATAAAAATACTATATTATAAAATTATCTTTAATAAAAGTTATAAAATGATATAATTTTGAGAAAAACTCAAATGCATATACACAAATTAAATAACAGGAGGTGCAAGTATGCGTCTTGAATTAGGGAAAATCTTTATAAAAGATATTCAATTTGGTGATGTAACAGAAGTAAAAGATGGAGTATTATTCATCAATAAGCAAGAGATGCTACAAGAGATTGGTGGAGATGAGCATATAAAATCTATAGATATAGAATTAGCTCGTCCAGGTGAAAGCGTAAGAATAACACCTGTAAAAGATGTTATCGAGCCAAGAGTAAAAGTTGAAGGTAATGGGGGAATATTCCCAGGTATAATGTCTAAAGTTGACACTGTAGGAGAAGGAAAAACTCATGCTTTAAAAGGTGTAGCTGTTGTAACTACTGGAAAAATAGTAGGTTTCCAAGAAGGTATAGTAGACATGACTGGAGAAGGAGCTAAATACACTCCATTTTCTAAATTAAATAATGTTGTAGTAATAGCTGAACCTATTGATGGTTTAAAACAATATGCTCATGAAAAAGCTGTTAGAATGATAGGATTTAAAGCAGCAATGTATTTAGGAGAAGCAGCAAGAAATCTTACTCCAGATGAAGTTTCAGTATATGAAACTAAGCCTCTTCTTGAGTCAATAAAAGAATATCCAGAACTTCCAAAAGTAGGATATGTTTACATGCTTCAAACTCAAGGATTATTACATGATACTTATGTATATGGAGTGGATGCAAAACAAATAGTACCAACTTTATTATATCCAACAGAATTAATGGACGGAGCAATTGTAAGTGGTAACTGTGTTTCTGCGTGTGACAAAAACCCAAGTTATGTTCATATAAACAATGGAGTTGTTGAAGACTTATATGCAAGACATGGTAAAGATATAAACTTTGTAGGTGTAATTATAACTAATGAAAATGTTTACCTAGCAGACAAAGAAAGATCTTCAAACTGGACTTCTAAATTATGTAAATACTTAGGATTAGATGCAGTTATAGTTTCACAAGAAGGTTTTGGAAATCCAGATACTGACCTTATAATGAACTGTAAGAAGATAGAAATGCAAGGTGTAAAAACTGTTATAGTTACAGATGAATATGCTGGACGTGATGGAGGTTCTCAATCACTTGCAGATGCAGATGTAAGAGCTGATGCTGTTGTAACAGGTGGAAATGCTAACCAAGTTGTAGTACTTCCTAAATTAGATAAAGTAATTGGTCATTTAGAAGTAGTAGATGTAATAGCTGGTGGTTCTGATGGAAGCTTAAAGGCTGATGGAACTATTGAAGTTGAAATACAAGCTATAACAGGTGCAACTAATGAAACAGGATTTGGTCATTTAACTGCTAAAGGATATTAAGAAGTATTTTATTAAACGATTGAGTAATGTTAATTAAACATATTATAGATAAATTATAATAAATGTTATAGATATAAAAAAATATATTAGAAATATAATAAGGAGGATTATTATGAGTTTACTTAGTAATAAAAAGGTTCTTATAATAGGTGACCGTGATGGTATACCAGGACCTGCGATAGAAGAATGTGTAAAAACAGTAGAAGGAGCAGAGGTTGTTTTCTCATCTACAGAATGCTTTGTCTGAACTGCTGCTGGGGCTATGGACTTAGAAAATCAAAACAGAGTTAAAGAAGCTGCTGATAAATTCGGAGCTGAAAATGTTGTGATTTTACTAGGTGCTGCTGAAGCCGAAGCTGCAGGTCTTGCAGCCGAAACAGTAACTGCTGGGGATCCAACTTTCGCTGGACCACTTGCTGGAGTTGCTTTAGGATTAAGTGTTTACCATGTTGTAGAAGAACCAATGAAAGCTTTATTTGATGAAACTGTATATGAAGATCAAATAAGTATGATGGAAATGGTTTTAGAAGTTGAAGAAATAGAAGAAGAAATGTCTGGTATAAGAGAAGAATTTTGTAAATTTTAATGCCTAAAAGCAAAAGGGGTGAAACTAAGAGATGGGAAAACTAAAAGCGGTACATTATATTAATCAGTTCTTTGCTGGTATAGGTGGAGAAGAAAAAGCTGATACTAAGCCACATGTGGCAGAAACTTTACCTCCAATAAGTTTACAACTTGATAAATTATTAGGTGAAGATATTGAAATAGTTGGAACAGTAGTATGTGGAGATAGCTACTTCAATGAAAATATAGACAGTGCAAGTGAAGAAGTTTTAGGAATGATAAAAGGTTTTGAACCACAACTTTTCATAGCTGGTCCTGCATTTAATGCTGGTAGATATGGAGTTGCTGCTGGAACAATAACTAAAGTTGTAAAAGATGCTTTAAATATACCAGCCCTAACAGGTATGTATATTGAAAATCCAGGTGCAGATATGTTCAAAAAAGAAGTTTATGTAGTAGAAACTTCTGATTCTGCAGCAGGTATGAGAAAAGCACTTCCTAAAATAGCAAAGCTTGCAGTAAAACTTGCTAATGGAGAAGAAATTGGAACTCCTAAAGATGAAGGATACATAGCTAGAGGAATAAGAGTTAATTATTTCCATGAAGACAGAGGTTCTAAGAGAGCTGTTGACATGTTAGTTAAGAAAATAAAAGGTGAACCATTTGAAACTGAATACCCAATGCCAAACTTTGATAGAGTTGACCCAAGTAACGCTGTAAAAGATTTATCAAAATGCAAAATAGCTTTAGTTACTTCAGGTGGTATAGTTCCAAAAGGAAACCCTGATAGAATAGAGTCTTCTTCAGCTTCTAAATATGGAACTTATTCTATAGCAGGAGTTATGGATTTAACAGAAGAGACTTATGAAACTGCACATGGTGGATATGACCCAGTGTATGCAAATTTAGATGCAGATAGAGTATTACCTGTTGATGTTCTTAGAGATTTAGAAAAAGAAGGTGTGATTGGAAAATTACATGAAACTTTCTACACAACTGTAGGTAATGGTACATCTGTTGCAAACTCAAAAAAATATGCTTCTGAAATTGGAGCAGCATTAGTGGCTGATGGTGTAGATGCAGTAATATTAACTTCTACATGAGGTACTTGTACTCGTTGCGGTGCAACGATGGTAAAAGAAATAGAAAAAACTGGACTTCCAGTAGTTCATATGTGTACAGTAGTACCTATTTCATTAACAGTAGGGGCTAATAGAATAGTTCCAACTATAGCAATACCTCATCCACTTGGAAATCCAGCGCTTGACCCTACAGAAGAAAAAGCCTTAAGAAGAGGCCTTGTAGAAAAAGCATTAAACGCTTTAACTACAGAAGTAGATGGTCAAACAGTATTTGAAAAATAAAAATAACACACACATATATTATATAGATAAAAATATAAACACACACTAAAAATAAAAAATAACTATACACAAAAAAATAATATAGATTTCATGAATGGGTAAATTGGAGTTATTCATTCATGAAATCTTAAAAAATGCCAAAATACATAAACAATAATAGAATCAAATATACAACAAAACAAAAATAACAACAATTAGAGTCTTTAATTAAATTAAAAAATAAGTGTTCATAAAATTTATGGAGGTGCACAAAATGACTTATCCAGTTTTAAAAGGGGCAGGCTATGTACTTATTCATACTCCAGATATGATAGTGCAAAATGGAAGTACTTGTACAGTTGAAAGAGCAACAAATCCAGATTCAGAATTTTTAAAGGAAGTAAGCAATCATATAAGAAGTTACGAAGATGTAGTTAACTACATGCCAAATCAAGTTTATATAGGAAATAGAAGACCAGAGGAATTAAGAGATTTACCAATGCCATGGTGTGAACAAAAGATTGAGGGAAATAGAAATGGTAAATTTGGAGAAATAATGCCTCAAGATGAGTTCATAGCTTTAATGCAAATAAGTGATGCATTTGATTTAGTAAAATTATCACAAGAATTTATTGATGAAGTAAAACCAAAAATCGAAAACAACTACCCTGAAATTGCTCCGTTTGTAGGTAAATTAAAGGGTGATGATATAGAAGAAGGTAAAGAATTAGTAGCAACACACATAGCAGAAGGATTATACCATAATGGAAAATTCATTGGTTATGTAAAAAGAGCACATGATGTAGATGTTAACCTAAATGCTCATACAATGTTTGAAAATTTAGTAGTAAAAGCATCTGGAGTTTTATCTGCTATTCAAATGCTAAGACATAGCAAAATAGACCCTGCTGAAATAGATTATGTTATTGAGTGTTCAGAAGAAGCTTGTGGAGATATAAACCAAAGAGGTGGAGGAAACTTTGCTAAATCAATAGCTGAGATAGCAGGACTTCAAAATGCAACTGGTTCTGACACAAGAGGATTCTGTGCAGCACCAACACATGCATTAATTCAAGCTGCAGCTCTAGTAAAAGCTGGAATACACAAGAATGTAATGGTAGTAGCAGGTGGAGCAAGTGCTAAACTTGGAATGAATGCTAAAGACCATGTTAAAAAAGGACTTCCTGTACTTGAAGATGTTGTTGGAGGATTTGCAGTACTTGTATCTGAAAATGATGGAATAAATCCAGTTATAAGAACTGATTTAACAGGCAAGCATACTGTTGGAACTGGTTCTTCACCTCAAGCAGTTATGACAGCACTTATAACTTCAGGTCTTGATAGAGCTAATTTAAAAATAACAGATGTCGATGTATACTCTGTTGAAATGCAAAACCCAGATATAACTAAGCCAGCAGGAGCAGGAGATGTTCCAGAAGCAAACTATAAAATGATAGGAGCACTTGCTGTTAAGCGTGGAGACTTAGAAAAGAAAGAGTTAAAAGACTTTGTTTCTAATAAAGGATTACCAGGATGGGCACCAACTCAAGGACATATACCATCAGGAGCTCCTTATATAGGATTTTTAATAGATGATTTAACTACAGGTGAGAGAAATAGAGCTATGATAGTTGGAAAAGGTAGTTTATTCTTAGGAAGAATGACTAACTTATTTGATGGAGTATCTTTTATAGCTGAAAGAAATACAGGTATTACTGAAGAGACTTCAGGAATTTCTAAGGATGAAATTAAGAAGATAATAGCTGAATCTATGAAAAAACTAGCACTAGACATGTTAGAAGAATAGGGGTGAGGATATGTCAAAAAAAGTAATCGCAGATGTATTCTTAGAAGTAGCTAATGCAATAGAAAGCGGCGAATTTGGCAAAAAAGTAAAAATTGGTGTGACTACACTTGGAAGTGAACATGGTGTAGAGAACATGGTTAATGGTGCACAATTAGCAAAATCTAATTTATTTGATATAGTACTTATTGGACCAAAAGTAGAAACTGACCTTGAAGTAGTTGAAGTTAATGATGAAAAAGAAATGCATTCAAAAATGGAAGAATTATTAGATTCAGGATACATTGATGCTTGTGTTACTATGCACTATAATTTTCCAATAGGTGTATCTACAGTAGGTAGAGTGATAACTCCAGCCAAAGGAAAAGAAATGATACTTGCAACTACAACAGGAACAAGTGCTACTAATAGAATAGAAGCAATGGTGAGAAATGCTATTTATGGTATTGCTACAGCTAAATCAATTGGGAATAAATGCCCAAAGGTTGGAATACTTAATGTAGATGGAGCAAGACAAGTTGAGAAATGTTTAAAAGAATTAAAAGATAATGGATATGACATGGAGTTTGCTGATTCAATTAGAGCAGATGGTGGCTGTGTAATGAGAGGTAATGATTTACTTGTAGGTGCACCTGATGTTATGGTTACTGATACATTATCTGGAAATATATTTATGAAAGTATTTTCTTCATATACTACAGGTGGAGATTATGAGGCTCAAGGCTTTGGATATGGTCCAGGGGTTGGAGAAGACTATGATAGAAGAGTTCTTATAGTATCAAGAGCATCAGGTTCTCCAGTAGTAGCAAATGCACTAAAATACGCCTATGATGTTGTAAAGGGCGATATAAGT
The DNA here is from genome assembly GCF_045900275.1 of Clostridioides sp. GD02367. Taxonomy (NCBI): domain Bacteria; kingdom Bacillati; phylum Bacillota; class Clostridia; order Peptostreptococcales; family Peptostreptococcaceae; genus Clostridioides; species Clostridioides sp. GD02367. Next base: position 133,131 of record NZ_JBJODK010000002.1, read on the forward strand.
AATGTTGCAAGAAGTGAATTTGAAAAAGTTAAAAAAGCAAAATTTGATGATATTATAGCTTCTCTTACTAAAAAAGAAGTTAAAGCTGAAAAAGTAGAAGTTAAAATGCCAGATAAAGAGGTTGTTACTCGTCAAATAGCTGGTGTTGATATAATGGATTTAGAAGATGCAGTATCTGAGTTATGGAAAAATGGAATCTATGCTGAAAGTGGTATGGGTTGTACAGGTCCAATAGTTTTAGTAAATGAAGCTAAAGGTGATTTAGCAGTTGAAACTTTAACTAAAGCTGGATATACTGCAAAATAGGTAGGAGTATATTAAAAGATGTGATTTTCTAATTGATAAGTTGGGAAATGTTTATGTGTACTCTTTGAATATAAATTTATTTTTTAAGTGATAATTAAGTATTTATAAGGTTATGGTTTTAAAAATCATAACCTTATTTTTGTATTTTTTCTAAGAAATATATATCTATTCTTAAACTATTTTTACAAAGCCCTAAGATGTCTTTTTCTGATAAATTGTTTAATTTAAACAGTTCTATAAAAAGTAATTAGAAGTTAGACTATAAAAAGATATCTTGTTGTGGAGGATATTAATTAAGATTTATGTATAAAGAAAAATTATTTAAGTATAGAGCATTTAGTCAAAAAAGAATCAATAAATCATATCAAATAAAATTGATGTGACTGTTGACAAAGCAATATTAATATAGTCCGATAGACACATCAAAATATTTTGATATGAGAGGTGAAAAATGATGATTAACTATAAAGATGATGCAAAAATATTTAAAGCCCTTTGTGATGAAAAAAGACTTTTAATTCTCGAACTTTTAAGGAGTGGAGAAAAATGTGCTTGTGTTTTAATTGATAAAATGAATATTGGTCAATCTGCACTATCTTATCACATGAAAATATTGTGTGAATCAGGAATAGTATCACCAAGACAAGATGGAAAATGGACACATTATAGCCTTAGTAAAAAGGGCAGTGAATATGCTAGTAAGCGTTTATTAGAAATCACAACACCTAATACAGATACAGAATCTTGCAAATAAAAGTCATCTACAGATGGCTTTTATTAAAAAAAACATATCAAATAAAATTGATATGAAAAATAGAATGGAGGAATTGTTTTGGAAATATTACAAATAGCCATACTGTTTTTTCAAGACCAAATTCTTGGCATGAAATGGCTAAATAGTCTTATTGGCAACACATTATCATTTTTAGGATTAGATAATACTACACGACTAGGTGGTAGTGTTCAATTCTTTTTTTATGATGTTATAAAAATCACTATACTTTTATGTATTTTGATTTTTATTATATCTTATATACAAAGTTATTTTCCACCAGAAAGAAGTAAGAAGATTTTGGGTCGCTTTCATGGTATTGGAGCAAATATTGTTTCTGCTCTATTAGGGACAGTAACTCCATTTTGTTCATGTTCTTCTATACCACTTTTTATAGGTTTTACAAGTGCAGGGCTTCCTTTAGGAGTTACTTTTTCTTTCTTGATTTCATCCCCTATGGTAGATTTAGGTAGCCTTGTACTTCTTATGAGTATATTTGGTGCAAAAGTTGCAATTGCCTATGTGATAGTTGGACTATTAATTGCAGTTATTGGTGGTACTATTATCGAAAAATTGCACATGGAAAAATATGTTGAAGATTTTATACAAAATGCAAGTCATGTAGATATTGACTCACCATCTTTGACACGAAAAGATAGAGTTCAATATGCAAAAGAACAAGTTAGTGAAACATTTAAAAAAGTATTCCCTTATATTTTAGTAGGTGTAGGAATTGGTGCTATAATTCACAACTGGATTCCAGAAACTTGGATAGAAACAATTCTAGGTAGTGACAATCCGCTTGGTGTTATTTTAGCAACATTGGTTGGTGTTCCTATGTATGCAGATATTTTTGGAACAATACCTGTTGCAGAAGCATTGTTAATTAAGGGTGCACAATTAGGAACTGTACTTGCATTTATGATGGCTGTAACAACATTAAGTTTACCATCTATGATTATGCTTAAAAAAGCTGTAAAACTAAAATTACTGGCTTTATTTATAGCTATTTGTACAATTGGTATTATCGTGGTTGGTTATTTGTTCAATGTTTTGCATACATTTTTAATATTATAAAAACTAGGAGGAAATTAAGATGAAATTATTTGGTAAAAAAGAAGAAAAAAAATCATGTTGCTGTAGTGGAGATTGTACATCAGAAACTATGGAACATGCAGAAATGGCAAAGAAAGAAGATGGAATCAAGGTTCTAGGCTCTGGTTGTGCAAAATGTATCGCTTTAGAAAATGCAACACGTACAGCAATTTCAGAAATGAATTTAGATTTAAATATTGAGCACATAACTGATTTTACTCAAATTGCTAGCTATGGAGTAATGAGCACTCCTGCACTTGTTATGAATGGCAAGGTTGTATCATATGGTAAGGTATTAACAATTGATGAAGTGAAATCAATTATAGAAAGGGAAAAACATGGTAGCCTATAAACCCAAAGTAGCTTTTATCTGTGTTCATAACTCTTGTCGAAGCCAAATAGCAGAAGCATTAGGAAAGAAACTAGGTTTAGATGTTTTTGAAAGTTATTCAGCAGGTACTGAGGTGAAATCACAAATAAATCAAGATGCTGTACGTTTAATGAAAAAAATTTATAATATAGATATGGAAAAAGAGCAATATTCAAAGTTATTAAAAGACATACCCGAAGTTGATATTGTTATTACAATGGGGTGTAATGTAGAATGTCCATATCTTCCATGTATATATAGAGAAGATTGGGGAATAAATGACCCCACAGGGAAAAGTGATGAAGAATTTATCTTTGTGATAAATGAAATATTAGATAAAATATTGTTACTTTCCAAAAGAATCAAAATGAATAGTACTAATTAAAATATCAACTTCTCTTTTTTATACAATTATTAATCTTGCTTATAAGCAGTAAATTAGTAATATAATATTGAACTAGATTCGTATCAAACACTAAAAAATTAGATAATGTTATTAAAATACCTGAAAATACAATAAATAAAATAGATACGATATTTTATAATAATTTTCAAACTGAAGATATGAAGAAAAAGAAAAATATTTGGAGCAAATATTTCTTAATATAGCAAATATATATTAAATAGGAGAGTTGAAAATGTCTAAAATAGTAGCATTTGTAGGAAGCCCAAGGAAAAATGGTAATGTAGATACAATAATTAATGAAATAATTAAAGGAGCAAACAAAAATAATGTTGATGTAAAAAAGTATTACTTAAATGATATGAATATAAAAGGTTGCCAAGGATGTTTATATTGTAGAAAAAATTATTCATGTTCACTTAAAGATGATATGATTCAAGTATATGAAGATATAAAAAAAGCTGAGTATGTAATTATAGGTTCGCCAGTTTATATATGTCAGGTATCAGCTCAAACCAAGTTATTATTAGATAGACTTTATCCACTTACAACAATAGATAAAGGTAAACATATACCTAGATTTGGAAATAAAAAAATAATCATGGTTTATACTCAAGCAGCACCTTTATCAATATTTTTTAAAAGATATTTTAGATATACAAGTAAGCATCTTAAAGGAATGGGTTTAAATCATTATAAAACTATAATTGCTACTAAAGCATTTGAAAAAAATTCAATTGAAAATAATCCTAAAGTATTAAAAAAAGCTTATAACATTGGATTTAAAATATCAAAGGATATTAATATATAAAATCTACTTCAGATATTAATTGAAAAACGGTAAATATTGTAATAATTCCTTATCTTTCTTATAATTATATTTGTAACTATTTTACTTAAAATTTTCATATAAAAATTTGAATTATCAACATAAACACTCTATTTATGAGCGATTTCATAACCAAAAAACATTCATTTTCAATATAGTCATAAGGAACGAGGTTTTTGTAAGTACTAAATTTTGGTTAATCCACATATATAATGAAAAAAATTCCTCATAAGTATTGACAAAACTTATGAATATATCTTAGATAAAACTAATGAAATCTTAAAATAAAGTTAGAAAGATATGAAAAAATTTTAGAAATAAAGTATCTATTAGATAAAAAAGAACACTAATTAATGATATAATATAACTGAGGTAAAATTTATTATTTGGAGGCAAAATCATGAGCAAAGTAAAAAAAGTAGTTGAATTATTGGAATCCAAAGGTCTTGATGCACTATATTTAACAAAGAAGACTAATGTAAATTATATAAGTGGTTTTCCTGATGAGGAAGCATATGCAGTGATTTGTAAAGATGGTAATTTCTTAGTTACTGATAGTAGATATATGGAACTTGCAGAAAATGTTTGCGAAGGTTTTGAAATTATAAATTGGCATAACTTTGACAGAAGTGTGGCAAAAGCAGTAAAAAGCGTGTGTGACAAAGTAGGTATAAAGAAACTTGGATTTGAAAGAACTAATATAGTGTTTGATAAATACGAGGAACTTAAAAATCTGATTGAGAAAGATAATGGAGAATTAATACCTACAGAAAATATTGTAGAGACATTAAGATATGTAAAAGATGAAGAAGAAATCAAGAATACAAGAAAAGCATGTGAGATAGCAGATAAGGCATTAGAAGAATTGATTCCACATATAAAAGCTGGAGTTAGTGAAATTGAATTGGCTACAAAATTGGAGTATTTTATGAAGATGAATGGAGCACAAAATATAGGTTTTGAGACTATATTAATATCAGGTGCAAAGACTTCATTACTTCATGGTAAACCTAGTGATAAGGTCATAGAAAAAGGAGATTTTGTACTTATAGACTATGGAGCTATGTATAATGGTTATATATCTGATACAACTAGAACTTTTATAGTTGGAGAAGCTTCTGAAAAGCAATTAGAGGTATATAATTTGGTTAAAGAAGCACAACATGTAGGTGTTGAAAACATGAAAGTTGGTGTACATGCTACAATTCCAGATGCTGAAATAAGAAAAGTTGTTAAAAAATATGAAGATTATTATTATCAAGGTATAGGGCATGGAGTTGGTAGAGATGTTCATGAAGAGCCTTTCATTGGTAATTATGGTGATAAAACTATAGAAGAAGGATGTATAATAACAATGGAACCAGGTATTTATTTCCCTGGATGGGGTGGAGTTAGAATAGAAGATACTGTTCTGATTACCAAAAACGGACCAGAAAGACTTACTAAATTCCCTAAAGATTTGATGATTTTAGACAAATAATTTGTTTTTTATATATATTTTTACATAAAATATAACATAATCTCACCATTAAGCTCTCTTTACATATTATAGTAAAGAGGGCTTAATTTTATTGTGAGAGGTGATAATATCCATGTATAAAAAACGTAAATTTATAAAAAATATAAAAAAAGCCTGGTATAAAATCAAACTAATTGACAGATGTCTAATAATTGTAATGGCAATACTCATGTTTCAATCTATATACACTTTATTTGTCAATGAAGTAAATTCACAAGATACTACAACCATTGATGTAGTAGTAAGAACAACTTCAGCAGCTATATTTGGATACTTTTTAAGTGCTAATTTTATAAAGAGACCTTCAAGAAAATATATAAATACTGATGTATCTTCAAATCTTTTTATAGATGATAATTCATCTAATAAAGGTCAAGAATCAAGTCAAAACAATGTGATGAATGTCAAAAATACCATTGGATTTACTTCAGAGACAGATAATTACGAAAATAAAGTATCTGTTAATAAAATTGAAGGTATTGAAGAAGGAGAAACCAGTGAATTACAAATTATTATAGCTACTGTAATTTGTGTTATAGCATTAATAGTACTTTTTATCGTAAGGAATTTTGCAACTATAGCTCCAGCTTCTTTAGGTACTATTTCACAGATGAGAGATTTTGTATCCGGATGCGTGGGTTTTTTGTTAGGTTGCCCAAGTAGACCTGATTAAAAACATGATTAATAATTAAAAAAATATTGTTAGAAGTATCAGTATAATAATATTTAGATGCAAATGTATACAATTATAATTTTATAAAAATATATCTTATTTTTATGCTGATACTCTCAAAATATTTATAGTGTTTTACTTAAATTAAATATTGTACTTATATAGTATAATTGAAACTAATTTATATGAATAGATGCCATATATTCAATAAAAAGTCTCATACTATGAGATATGTATTGATTTCTTCTCCAAAGAACACCAATATTTGCAGTAATTGCACGCTCTAATGGAATTGAACATAGATTTTCTGTATTTTGAAATATTTCTTTATACAATATTGTTGAAGCTAAGTTATTTTCTAATAAATAACGTATAGTAGAAAGTTGATTTGAATGCAAAATTATATTTGGTTTAGCTTTTTCAAGCCTTTTTGTTATAATTTTATAATGATAAGAACCTTCAGATAGTATGACAAAAGGTACATTTTTTAACATATAATTTGAAATAATAGGTTGTTTTGCCAATTCATTTTTTGGATTTGTAACTAAATACAATTCTGTTTTGTAGATTGTTTTTGAATCTATATCATCATAAATATCACTATCGATTATGCCAATACAAAAATCGAGTGAAGATTCTTCAATCATTTTAGCTCCAACAAATGTTGGAACTTCAAAGATTTTAAGTTCTATATCTGGATAAATTACATTAAATCTAGGAAGTATTTTTGAAAGTAAAAAAGTACCTAAGACTGTAGGAATGCCTATTTTAAGAGAGGCCTTTCTCTTTTTTCCTAAGTCTAGTGCATCACTTTGAAAATCTTCAAATTGTCTTGTAAAGTTTTTTGATTTGTCTAAAAAAATATTTCCTTCAGGAGTTAATTCTATTTTGTTTCCTATTCTGTAAAAAAGCTCAAAACCAAGTTCTTTTTCTAATTCTTTAATAGCTAATGTTATGGATGGCTGTGAAATATGAATACTTTCAGCAGCTTTGGTCATGTTTTTATATTTACAAACTGTTTGAAAATAATATAAATAATTTATATTCATTGGATATTAATTCCTTTCATTTATGTATTAGTGACAAGTATATAATTAACAACAATATAAGTTTTGTATATTGTTGTAAAAAAATAGAATAGTTTTAAACTATCATATCATAAGTTTTTGATATTTTCAATCTATTAAGAATAGTGATATTATTAAATTAACAAAAGAAAATAGCTGATATACTTTGATGACAATCAATTTGTAATCAAGTTATAGCAACGAATATTAAAAATTTAACTATTTAAAAATAAACAATTATTTTCGAGACGAGATTGTTAATTAAATCCTAAAGAAAAAGATTGATATTAATAAGGGAAAATTTTTTTAATTAGTAATGTTAATTTAATAACAAAATAAAGTTTTGAGGAGAAAGGAGAAATATATTTTTTAGTAATAATTGTTAATTTAATAACGATGAAAGGGAGTGATTTAGTGAAGTTTGAGTTAATGGATTTTTTAATGAATCCTTTTGTCCTTATGTTTGCTGCTGTAATTACAGGAATTTTATTTGGAAAGATTAAATTTGGGAAGTTTAATTTTGGGGTATCAGGAGCATTATTTACAGGATTATTTATTGGGTGGCTTGCATATAGCTTGGGGAATTCAGTAATAGCAAAAGGAGAAACAGCAGCAGGGTATAAGGCAGCAACTGTCATGATGGGAAATGGAATTATTTCTCCTGACTTCTTTGATTTCTTTTTGATAATATTTGTTGCAGCAGTTGGTTTATTAGCTGCAAAAGATATGAAAGCTGTATTAAAGAAGTATGGAGCACGATTTGTAGTTTTAGGAGTTCTTATAACTTTTATAGGAGGTTCTATGACTTATGCAATGACTTTACTGTCAAGTAACAAAGGAAGCAGTGCTTATGAAGTTTCTGGTGTTTATACAGGGGCATTAACAAGTTCACCCGGATTAGCTGCTGCTCTAGAAACAGCTGGTAAACATGCAGAAGATGTATCAAAGGAGTTTGAAAAAGCTTCAATAGAAGATAAGAAAGAAATTTTAAAAGTTGTTGACCCAGAAGGAAAATTAGATGTAAATACAACTACATCACTAACTCAAGAGCAAATAGATAAATATATTGCGTATGCTGAAGCAGGTGTTGGTATAGGGCATGCAGTTGCATATCCTTTTGGAGTTTTAATAGTAATATTAGGTGTAAATTTCCTTCCAAAAATATTTAGGATGGACCTTAAAGAGGAAAGAAGAAAATATGAAAAAGAAATGAAAGAAGCAAGAGATAGCGTTGCAGGTAAAACGATACCAGAAGTTCCATTTAATATAATAACATTTTTCTTAACATGTTTGGCTGGATATTTGGTAGGAGGAATACATGTATTTATGGGACCATTAGGATACTTCACATTAGGAGCTACAGGTGGCTCACTAATTGTATCTCTAGTACTTGGATATGTAGGTAAGATAGGGGCAGTAAATTTCAGAATGGAAGAAAAGGTTTTAAACATTTTAAAGCAAATAGGTCTAGTGTTTTTCTTAGCAATAGTTGGATTAAGATATGGTGGTAAAGTAGTTGATTCAATTATGACATCTGGTATGCATCTGGCTTTTGTAGCAATAGTAGTAGGTGTTACAGCTATGATGATAGGATTCTTAGTTGGTAAATATATATTTAAATTAAACTGGATTTTACTATCTGGAGCTGTCTGTGGTGGTATGACATCAACTCCAGGTCTTGGAGCAGCTGTTGATGCTCTTGACAGTGATGACCCAGCAGCAGGTTATGGAGCCACGTATCCATTTGCATTGTTAACTAAAGTTATATTGGTTATAGTTTTACACAAACTTCCAATGTAAATAAGACTTTATATGGGGGGATATTTATGAATAATGAAGGCGTATTTGAAGAATTAAGAGAAAGATTAAGAAATGAAAAGTTATGTGATTTAATTATGAATGCAGATGAAGCTGCTAAAATTGTAAATGATGGAATGGTTGTTGGACTTAGTGGATTTACACCTTCAGGTTATCCAAAAGCAGTGCCATTAGCAGTTGCAGAAAGGGCTAAAAGAGGAGAAAAGATAAAGTTAACTGTGTATTCAGGTGCATCTTTAGGCCCAGAGGTAGATGGGGCATGGTCAGAAGCAGGTATAATTGAAAGAAGGCTTCCTTATCAGACTAATTCTACACTTAGAAATAACATTAATAAAGGTGTTGTTAATTATATAGATATGCATCTAAGTCATTCTACTCAATTTTTAAACTATGGAACTATACCTAAAGTAGATGTAGCTATAGTAGAAGCACTTGCAATAACCAAAAATGGAGATATTATACCTACCAGTGGTATTGGTAATTCACCTTCTTTTATAAAAAGTGCAGATAAAGTAATAGTTGAAATAAATCTTTCAAAACCAATGGAAATGGAAGGAATGGCAGACATATATATTACAGAAAATCCTCCACATAGAAAGCCAATAGAAATAAATCATCCTAAAGATAGAATTGGAACAACATATATACCTTGTGGCTTAGATAAAATTGCAGGAATCGTAATCACTAATATGCAAGATAAGACACGTCCATTAGGTATTGTAGATGAAGCTTCAAAAAAAATATCAAATAATATTATCGCTTTTCTGAAAGAAGAAGTAAAGTCAGGTAGATTGTCAAAAAATCTACTTCCACTTCAATCTGGTGTAGGAAGTGTAGCCAATGCTGTTTTATATGGATTATGTGAATCTGAATTTGAAAATTTAACTTGCTATACAGAGGTTGTGCAGGATTCTATGTTAGATTTAATAAGAATGGGTAAGGTCACAATGGCGTCTACTACGTCTGTAAGTCCATCACCAGAAGGGTTAATAAAATTTGAAGAAGATATTGATTTATTTAAGGATAAGATTATATTGAGACCTCAAGAGATTAGTAATAATCCAGAAATAGCTAGAAGAATTGGAGTAATTGCAATGAACACTGCAATTGAAGTTGATATTTATGGAAATGTAAATTCTACTCATATTATGGGTTCAAAAATGATGAATGGAATTGGCGGTTCTGGTGATTTTGCTAGAAATGGAGCAATAACTATATTTAGTACTGAGTCAATTGCAAAAAATGGTGATATATCATCAATAGTACCTATGGTATCTCATGTAGACCACACTGAACATGATGTAATGGTAATTGTAACAGAACAGGGATATGCTGATTTAAGAGGTCTTGCGCCTAGAGAAAGAGCTATAAAAATAATAGAAAATTGTGCTCATCCAGATTATAAAGAACAACTTAGAGATTATTTAAATAGAGCCTGTCAAAATGGAGCAAAACAAACTCCTCACATATTGGATGAAGCTTTATCATGGCATAGTAAATTTATGAATACAGGTACAATGAAAAAGTCTGAAACTTTTAAAAGTGCATTATAAAAATATTTAATAAATGGGAGGCAGATTTAAAATGGAAAAAGCAATAGAAAACTTTGAAGATTTAAGTAAAGAATACATTAATGGTTATATTGAGAGAGCTAGAAAAGCTCAAAGAGAGTTTGAATGTTATACTCAAGAGCAAGTAGATAAAATAGTAAAGATAGTTGGGAAAGTAGTGTATTATAATGCTGAATACTTAGCTAAACTTGCTGTAGAAGAAACTGGAATGGGAGTATATGAAGACAAGGTAGCTAAAAATAAAAGTAAAGCAAAGGTTATATATAACAATCTAAAAGATAAAAAATCAGTTGGTATAATTGATATAGATAGAGAAACTGGAATAACAAAGGTAGCTAAACCAATTGGAGTAGTAGCGGCAATAACTCCTTGTACAAATCCAATCGTTACACCTATGAGTAATGCAATGTTTGCCCTTAAAGGAAGAAATGCAATCATTATCACACCACACCATAAAGCAATTGGATGCAGTACTAAAACTGTAGATATGATTAATGAAGAATTAGAAAAAATAGGAGCACCAGCAAATCTAATACAAATACTTGACCAACAATCAAGAGAAAATACAAGAAATTTAATTTCATCAGCAGATGTAGTAATTGCTACTGGTGGAATGGGAATGGTGAAAGCCGCATACTCAAGTGGAAAACCAGCACTTGGAGTAGGTGCAGGAAATGTTCAATGTATTATAGATAGAGATGTAGATATTAAAGAAGCAGTACCTAAAATTATAGCAGGAAGAATATTTGACAATGGTATAATTTGTTCAGGAGAGCAATCAGTGATAGTAGCAGAAGAAATGTTTGATAAAGTAATGGATGAATTTAAAAATAATAAAGGTTTTATAGTTAGAGATAATGCACAGAAAGAAGCTTTTAGAAATGCTATGTTTATAAATAAAGCTATGAATAAAGATGCAGTAGGTCAATCTGTTCATGCAATTGCAAAAATTGCAGGTGTTGAAATTCCAGAAGATACAAAAATAATAGTAATAGAAGCTGATGGTCCAGGAGAAGAGGATATACTTGCAAAAGAAAAAATGTGTCCAGTTATATCTGCATATAAGTATAAAGACTTTGAAGAAGGTGTAGCTATTGCAAAAGCAAATCTAAATGTAGAGGGAAAAGGACATAGTGTATCTATCCATTCAAATACAGTTAAAAATATAGAATATGCAGGAGAAAATATAGAGGTATCAAGATTCGTTATTAATCAATGTTGTGCTACTAGTGCTGGAGGAAGTTTCTTTAATGGTCTTGCACCTACTAATACTCTAGGTTGTGGCTCTTGGGGAAATAACAGTATTTCTGAAAATCTTGATTATAAGCATTTAATTAATATTTCTAGAATTGCTTATTATATGCCAGAAAATGAAGTTCCTACAGATGAAGAACTTTGGGGATAGGATTTAGAAAAAAATATTAAGAAACAGACATAAGAAGGAAGTATTATAATTAACATAAATAAAAAATTTTATAAAAAAAGGAGTGGTTTTATTATGGCATTAATGACAGGAGCTCAATATATTGAAAGTTTGAGAAAATTAAACACTAAGGTTTATATGTTTGGTGAAGAGGTTAAAAATTGGGTTGACCATCCTATGATTAGACCATCTATAAATTGTGTAGCAGCAACTTATGATTTAGCTCATGACCCAGAATATGCAGACTTAATGACAGTTACTTCAAATATTACAGGCGAAAAAATAAATAGATTTGGGCATCTTCATCAAAGTACTGATGATTTAGTGAAAAAAGTGAAAATGCAAAGACTATGTGGTCAAAAAACAGCTTCTTGTTTCCAAAGATGTGTTGGTATGGATGCATTTAATGCAGTATATTCAACAACATTCGAGTGTGATAAAGCTCATGGAACTAAATATCATGATAATTTTGTAAAATACTTAACTTATATACAAGAAAACGATTTAGTAGTTGATGGTGCTATGACTGACCCTAAAGGAGATAGAGGATTGTCACCTAGTGCTCAACCTGACCCAGATATGTTTCTTCATATAGTAGAAAGAAGAGAAGATGGTATAGTTGTAAGAGGAGCAAAGGCACACCAAACTGGTTCAATAAATTCACATGAGCATCTTATAATGCCTACTATAAGTATGACAGAAGCAGATAAAGACTATGCTGTATCATTTGCAGTTCCTTCAGATGCTGAGGGTGTGTTCATGATTTATGGAAGACAATCTTGTGATACTAGAAAATTAGAAGAAGGCGCAGATGTTGATTTAGGAAATAAAGAATTTGGTGGTCAGGAAGCTTTAGTAGTATTTGATAATGTATTTGTTCCAAATGATAGAATTTTCTTATGTGGAGAGTGGGATTTCTCTGGTATGTTAGTTGAGAGATTTGCTGGATACCACAGACAAAGTTATGGTGGTTGTAAAGTAGGTGTAGGTGATGTAATAATAGGAGCAGCAGCTTTAGCAGCTGATTATAATGGAGCAAATAAAGCTTCACATATAAAAGATAAATTAATAGAAATGACTCATCTTAATGAAAGCTTATATTGTTGTGGTATAGCATGTTCATCAGAAGGCCATAAGACAGAAGCTGGAAACTATCAAATAGATTTACTTCTTGCAAATGTATGTAAACAGAATGTAACTAGATTCCCTTATGAAATAGTAAGACTTGCAGAAGATATAGCTGGTGGTCTTATGGTTACTATGCCTTCAGAAAAAGACTTTAAATCAGACCTTAAAGTTGGAACAAGTGGAATGACTATTGGTGAAGTATGTAATAAGTATTTTAAAGCTTCTTCAGTAGCTTCAACAGAAGAAAGAATGAGAATATTAAGATTCTTAGAAAATATATGTCTTGGTTCATCTGCTGTTGGTTATAGAACTGAATCAATGCATGGAGCAGGTTCACCACAAGCCCAAAGAATAATGATTTCAAGACAAGGAAATATAGGTCAGAAAAAAGAGTTAGCTAAGACAATTGCAGGGATAAAAAAAGAGAAAGCTCTAAATTTATAGGAAATTTACAAGTTGATATATAAAAGGGAAAAGTATATCGATTTTAATTAATGAAAAAATATATGGGATAAGAAATAATTATAAAATAGTAGTGGATTGTTAGATAAAGATATTTTAGAAGGAGAATTTACACGATGACCTGTGGAGTTAGATTTTGTGGGGGCTGTAACCCTAGATACGAAAGAGGGAAGGCTCTTACAATAATCAAAGAGCACTTCGATGGTAGAGTAGATTTTAGTATAGCACAAGAAAATGTGGAATATGATTTGTTACTTATAATTGGAGGATGCGCAACTTTATGCGCATCCTATCAACAATATAAAGTAAAAAATGAGTGTATTAAGATATGGGATTTTAGCCATATAGAAAGAGCTATAAATATAATTGAATCAGCAATTTGTGAAACTTAAAAAAGAGCTAAATGGGGGGATTTCATTGAATTGGCAAGAATTGTATCAAAGTAAATTATGTAGTGCTACAGAGGCCGTAAAGCAGATTAAAAATGGGGATACTGTAGTATTTGCACATTGTGTAGGTGAGCCTCCTGCACTAGTAGAAGCTATGATTGAAAATGCTGAGCAATATAAAGATGTTGAGATTAAACACATGGTAAGCTTAGGTAGTGGTGGATATACTTCTAAGGGGATGGAAGCTCATTTTAGAGTAAATCCAATGTTTGTAAGTGGAAATGTAAGAAAAGCAATTGAGAACGGAGATGGCGACTTTACACCTGCATTCTTCCATGAAGTACCAAAGTTAATTAGGGAAAAAAGATTAAAATGTGATGTTGTGTTAGCACAGGTAACTCCACCAGATGAACATGGATATTGTAGTTTAGGTACATCAGTTGATTATACTTATGAAGCTATTAAAACTGCTAGAACAGTAATTGTTCAAGTGAATGACCAGTTTCCTAGAACTTATGGTGAAGTAGTTCATGTATCAGAGTTTGATTATATAGTGGAAAAATCACAACCTTTATATGAATTACAACCCGCAAAGATTGGAGAAGTGGAAGAATCAATAGGTAAAAATTGTGCTTCATTAATTGAAGATGGTTCTACTTTACAACTTGGAATTGGTGGAATCCCAGATGCAGTTATGCTATTTTTAACGGATAAAAAAGATTTAGGTATTCATTCAGAAATGATTTCAGACGGAACTTTAGCTCTTTATGAAAAAGGTGTTATAAATGGCAAATATAAAAATTTTGATAAAGAGAAAATGACAGTTACATTCTTAATGGGTACTAAAAAATTATATGACTTTGCACATAATAATCCAGCAGTTGAAGTTAAACCTGTAGACTATGTCAATCATCCAGCAGTTATAATGAAACAGCATAAAATGGTTTCTATAAACTCTGCTATACAAGTTGACCTGATGGGACAAGTGGTTGCAGAAGCAATGGGACTTAGACAATTTAGTGGTGTTGGAGGTCAAGTTGATTTTATACGTGGAGTCTCTATGGGAGAAGATGGAAAAGCAATTATAGCTATGCCTTCAATAACTACAAAAAAGGATGGTACAGTGATTTCAAAAATCGTCTCTATTGTGGATGAAGGTGCACCTATAACAACATCAAGAAATGATGTTGATTACATTGTAACAGAATATGGTATAGCAGAGCTAAAAGGAAAATCTCTTAGAGAAAGAGCAAGAAATTTAATTAATATAGCTCATCCAAGTGTAAGAGAAAGTCTGGCGTTAGAATTTGAAAAAAGATTTAATGAGAAATATTAATAATAGAGGGGTGTTAATAATGGAAGCACTTAGAGTAGTTCCAAAAATATTTTATTTTGATACATTTAAAGAATTCAACGAAGAATTTAAAATAGGAAAAAATGATTTAGTAATTACTAATGAATTTATATATGAGCCATATATGAAGCCTCTTGGAATAGATACAAATCTAATTTTCCAAGAAAAGTTTGGAACAGGTGAACCATCTGATGAAATGATAGATTCTATGACAAAAGAAATGAAAAAGTATAATTTTGATAGAATTATCGCTTTTGGAGGAGGAACAATAGTTGATATATGCAAGATATTAGCACTTGATGTTCCAGAAAAGTCTATTGATCTATTTGAAGGAGACGTAGCACCTAAAAAAATAAAAGAGTTAGTAGTAGTTCCTACAACATGTGGTACAGGTAGTGAAGTAACAAATGTAGCCATTGCAGAATTAAAATCCAAGCATACTAAAAAAGGGCTTGCAGTAGAAGAAACTTATGCAGACTATGCAGTCTTAATTCCAGAGACAGTAAAGGGATTACCTTATAAATTCTTTGTTACAAGTTCAGTAGATGCTCTTATACATGCAATTGAGTCTTATCTTTCTCCAAAAGCAAGTCCATTTACAGAAATGTATTCTTTACAAGCAATAAAAATGATTATGGATGGGTATAAACAAATAGTTGAAAAAGGTGATGAGGAGAGATTTAATCATCTTAAGGATTTTGTTCTTGCATCAAATTATGCAGGAATCGCTTTTGGAAATGCTGGTTGTGCAGCAGTTCATGCTCTATCTTATTCAATTGGAGCAGCTTTCCATGTTGCTCATGGTGAAGCAAATTATCAGTTCTTTACTGAAGTATTTAAGATGTATTCTAGAAAAAATCCTGATGGAAAAATTACGAAATGTACAAAAATTTTAGCAGATGCTCTTGAATGTGACCCTAATTGTGATGTTTATGGAGAATTAGAAAAGTTTTTAAATAAATTAATAGCTAAAAAAGCCTTAAGAGAATATGGAATGGTAGAAAGTCAAATAGATGAATTTACAGATAGTACAATAGCTAATCAACAAAGATTACTTGCTAATAACTATGTAGAGCTTAGCAGAGAAGAAATAAGAGAGATATTTGTAAATCTTTATTAATATAAATTTTCATCAATATGTATAGCAAAGATAAACAATGCTAATTATATTTATATAAAAATAAAAATGAGGGAACTTAAATTTAATTAAAGTTAAGTTCTCTTATTTTTATATGGAGTTAAATATAAGTATATTTTTAATTTAAAATATACCTATATTTAAGTCTATTACTTTATTTGAAATAATTTGTAGAAATTCAAATTCCTTGACAGTAATAAGTAAGTAATTGTATAATCAAACTGCAATATATTAATAATATTAATGAAAATGAAAGGATATAAACTATGTATAAATCAGAAAATTTTTCCAAAAAATCTGTGTTGATAAATTCATTTTTAAGTAAATTTTTAAAAATAGTTGGATGGGGTTTAGTAGGTTTATTTACATTATCTGCCTTAGTACTTTCAACTATTTCTATTATAATTGGGTGGGCTGTAATACTTCCTATTCAAGTATGTGCAGTGTTTTTAATCATAGGTGGTGTTTGTATTTTTAAAGGAAAGAGATTAGGAGACCAAATTTCTCGTTATAAAAAATATTGTACAATCATAAGTAATAGGAATATTATTCCAGTAGAACTTATTGCAGAAAGTACATCTAAGTCATTAAATTTTATAATAAAAGATGTACAAAAGATGATAGACAAAAACTACTTTATAAATACTTATATTGATAAAAGAAGTAATCAAATTGTGTTGACAAATGAAGATTTTACTCCGCCAAAATATGAAGATGTAGCATATGAAGTTAAAGAAGAAGAAAAAACCGATGAAGTTAATGAAGTTGATAAAATTATAAATACTGGAATGAATTATTTAACACAAATAAAAGAAGCTAATAAAAATATTAAATCAGAATCAATGTGCAATAAAATTGTACAAGTAGAAGATGTTACAAGTAAAATATTTGATGTTGTAAAACATGACCCATCAAAACTTACTCAAATACAAAAATTTATGGACTATTATCTTCCAACTACTTTGAAGTTATTGAATTCATATCATACATTGGAAGAACAAGGTATAGATAGAGAAAATATAACAACAACTATGGAAAGTATTGAAAATACAATGAGTACAATTGTAATAGCTTTTGAAAATCAATTAGATTATCTATTTGAAGATGAAGCAATCGATATATCTACAGATATTACTGTTTTAGA
This sequence comes from Clostridioides sp. GD02367, assembly GCF_045900275.1. NCBI lineage: Bacteria > Bacillati > Bacillota > Clostridia > Peptostreptococcales > Peptostreptococcaceae > Clostridioides > Clostridioides sp. GD02367. The sequence continues at coordinate 150,592 of NZ_JBJODK010000002.1, forward strand.
AAACATGTTAGTTCAAGAAGGATTAACAAGTGGTAAATTTTAACTTCAATATAAAAAATATTCTGTTATTTTTGAAGAATTAAGTAGTTATAGAGTATGGAATACACAGTATATAAGTTAATAAGTACTTTATAAAGGAAGAGGAGAGAAAGATATAATGAATAATTTAGATGATATACCAGTTATGCCAACTTTAACACTTGACCCATTTGCAGAGGAATCAAATACAAGTGATATAAATAATTCTGACCTATTAATGAAAAAGGATGAAAAAGACCCAGAAGAAGAAAAGCTATCTGAATCTGAACGTAAGATGGTGAAGGAATTTGCAGAAAAAATAGATATTACAAATACAAATATGATTTTACAATATGGAGCTGGTGCTCAAAAAAAGGTAGCAGGGTTTTCTGAAACAGCTCTAAAGAGTGTTAAGACTAGAGATTTAGGGGAAGTTGGAGATATGCTTACAAATCTAGTTACTGATTTAAAAGCATTTTCAGCAGACGAAAAAGAACAAGGTGGTTTTTTAGGAATCTTTAAAAAGGCAAATAATAAAATCTCAAATCTAAAAACTAAGTATGATAGTGCAGAGGTAAATGTAGACAAAGTAAGTAAAGAACTTCAAAAACATCAGGTTAAAATCTTAAAAGATATAGCTATGCTTGATAAGATGTATGAGCTGAACTTAGCTTACTCAAAAGAACTTACTATGTATATTATAGCAGGAAAACAAAAGCTAAAAGATATGAAAGAATATGAAATGCCAAAATTAAGAGAAAAGGCTAGTTTATCTGGTTCAACAGAAGATGCTCAATCTGTGAATGATATGGTTTCGCTTTGTGACAGATTTGAAAAGAAGATTCACGACTTAGAATTAACTAGAATGGTATCTCTTCAAATGGCTCCACAGATAAGACTAGTTCAAAATAGTAATAATTTAATGGCAGAGAAGATTCAATCAACTATAGTAAATACAATTCCATTATGGAAAAATCAAATAGTACTTGCCCTTGGGATTTCTCACTTAAATCAAGCCATGAAAGCTCAACGTGAAGTTAGCAATATGACAAATGAGCTTTTATTAAAAAATGCAGAAACTCTAAAGATGGGTACAATAGAAACAGCAAAAGAATCAGAAAGAGGAATTGTAGATATAGATACAATTAAGAAAACTAATCAATCTTTAATATCAACTATTGATGAAGTAGTTAAGATACAACATGATGGTAGAATAAAGAGACAAGAAGCAGAAGTTGAACTATCAAAAATAGAAAATGAACTTAAAAGTAAGCTTCTTGAATTTACAGTTAAATAAAAGCTTATATTAAAATAAAAAAGTGTAGCTGATTTTATAATCAACTACACTTTTGTTTATATTATAAATTTCTATTATCTTTTAACATAACATCATGAGCTCCACCTTCAACTATACTAGTAGAAGATACAAGTGTAAGTTTAGCATTCTTTTGAAGCTCAGGTATGCTAAGAGCTCCACAGTTACACATAGTAGAACGAACTTTACTTAAAGAAAGAGTTACATTGTCCTTTAAAGAACCAGCATAAGGTACATAAGAGTCAACACCTTCTTCAAAAGAAAGTTTCTTATCTCCACCAAGGTCATATCTTTGCCAGTTTCTAGCACGTGCAGAACCTTCTCCCCAGTATTCTTTCATGTAACTACCATTTATGTTAACTTTGTTAGTTGGACTCTCATCAAAACGAGAGAAGTATCTACCAAGCATTATGAAATCTGCACCCATAGCTAAAGCTAAAGTTATATGATGGTCATAAACGATACCACCATCAGAGCAAATTGGAATATAAATACCTGTTTTTTCAAAGTACTCATCTCTAGCTTGTGCAACTTCAATTATAGAAGTGGCTTGTCCACGTCCTATACCTTTTTGCTCACGAGTAATACATATAGAACCACCACCAATACCAACTTTAACAAAGTCAGCACCAGCTTCAGCTAAGTAAAGGAATCCTTCACGGTCAACTACATTTCCAGCTCCAACCTTAACTGTATCACCATATTTTTCACGAATAAAATCAAGAGTTATTTTCTGCCATTCAGAAAAACCTTCTGAAGAATCTATACATAAAACATCAGCACCAGCTTCAACTAAAGCAGGAACACGTTCAGCAAAGTCTCTAGTATTGATACCAGCCCCAACTACATATCTTTTAGAAGAATCTAAAAGTTCAAGTGGGTTTTCTTTATGAGAAGAGTAATCTTTACGGAATACCATATAAACAAGATTACCATTGTCATCAAGTACAGGAAGAGAATTAAGTTTGTGGTCCCATATAATGTTGTTTGCTTCTTTTAAAGTAACATCTTTGTTAGCATAAACAATGGATGACATAGGAGTCATAAATTCACTAACTTTAGTATCTAAATCCATACGACTTATACGATAATCACGACTTGCGACAATACCTAATAATTTACCAGTTGAAGTTCCGTCTTCAGTAACAGCAACTGTAGAATGTCCAGTTTTTTCTTTTAATTCAAGTATGTCTTTTAGTGTATTCTCAGGTTTAATATTTGAATCACTTACAACAAAACCAGCTTTGTGAGACTTAACACGTGCTACCATAGCAGCTTCACTTTCAATACTTTGAGAACCGTATATAAATGAAATACCACCTTCTTTAGCAAGTGCAATAGCCATCTTGTCATCAGAAACAGATTGCATAATAGCAGAAGTCAAAGGGATATTCATATAAATATCTGCTTCCTCGCCTTTTTTAAATTTAGTAACAGGTGTTTTTAAACTTACATTAGCAGGTATACAATCAGTAGAAGAGAAACCTGGAACAAGAAGGTATTCACTGAAAGTATGTGATGGTGTATCAAAATAAAACGCCATTTTTTAATCACTCCTTATATTTTTATACTTTTTATAATTGATAGTATTAATTATAACTTATTCTTTAATTTTATTAAAGTATTTTGTCAAATATTGAGATTTTTGAAAAATTTAAACTATTTTAATTGAATTTGTTTAATATATATTGCTTTATAGGGTAAAATTGTATATTAAATAATGTTTAATGTTGTATTGTAGCTAATTAGAAATTAATATCTAATTAGCTATACATTGTACTTATACACTTTATGTTGACAATATTTATATAGAGCGTACAAATTTCAAAAGCACAGGTCAAATAAGTCTATATTAGTATATCCAAAAGTACCTCTAATAAAATTATTTAATTGAATTATTATTGGTTTTTATATTAAATTTAAATATTTTATAAAAATAGTATTATTTGCAACACTAGATACTCTAAAATACTACATAAATAAAGTTAAACAAAAACTAAAATGACAAATGTCATTATCTTAAGTGACATAGAAACGATTTCTTAAAGTTGTTACTAGAAAATATAAACTCTATAATAAAAGTATAACAAAAGGGAATCATATCGATATAGAATATAATTCAAATGGAGGTAAAATTATGAGCAGTTCTAATCAATCGACAATAAAGACATCTATACAGAGAATAGGAAAATTTTTAAGTGGTATGGTAATGCCAAATATAGGAGCTTTTATAGCATGGGGTCTTATAACAGCATTATTTATACCAACAGGATGGATGCCTAATGAGAAGTTAAGTACTCTAGGTGACCCAATGATAAAATACCTTTTACCATTATTGATAGCTTATACTGGTGGTAAGGCAATCGCTGGACAAAGAGGCGGAGTAATAGGTGCAGCAGCAGCGATGGGTGTAATCGTTGGAGCTGATATACCAATGTTTATCGGAGCTATGATAATGGGACCATTTGCAGGATGGATAATCAAGAAATTCGATAAATTTGTAGATGGTAAAATCCCAACAGGATTTGAAATGTTAGTAAATAACTTTTCAATAGGTATAATAGGTATGCTTCTTGCAATATTAGGATTCTATGCAATAGGGCCAGCAATAGTAGCAGGTACAGCTCTTATAGAATCTGGAGTTCAATTTATAGTTAGCAAAAGTTTATTACCTTTAGTTTCAGCATTTATAGAACCTGGAAAAGTATTGTTCTTAAACAATGCAATAAATCATGGTATATTAGGACCTATAGGTATAGCTGAAGCAAAAGAAGCAGGTAAATCTATAATGTTCTTATTAGAAAGTAATCCTGGGCCAGGTCTAGGAGTTCTATTAGCATACTGGATGTTTAGTAGAGGAAGTGTAAAACAGTCAGCGCCAGGAGCTGTAATAATACATTTCTTTGGTGGTATACATGAAATCTACTTCCCATATATATTAATGAATCCAGTTCTAATATTAGCTACAATGGCAGGTGGAGCAGCAGGAATATTAACTTTCTCAATATTAGGAGCTGGGCTTGTAGCAGCACCATCACCAGGAAGTATATTTGCACTTATGGCACTAGCACCAAAGGGAGGATTACTTCCAGTATTAGCAGGGGTTGCAGTGGCAACAGCTGTATCATTCTTAGTAGCAGCACCATTTGTTAAGAAAGCTTCAGCAAATCAAAGTGAAGAAGATGGTACTTTAGAAGAAGCTAAAGCAAAAATGAGTGACATGAAATCAGCAAGTAAAAATTCTGATAAAAACATTGATGAAAAACAACTTGAAGTGAATGAAATTAAGAAGATTGTATTTGCATGTGATGCAGGAATGGGTTCTAGTGCAATGGGAGCTTCTAGATTTAAAAATAGAATAAAAAACTTAGATTTAAGTATAGAAATTACAAACTCATCTGTTGATAACCTTCCAGATGATACACAGATAGTAGTAACTCATAATACACTAGTTGAAAGAGTGGCTAAGAATAATTCAAGTGTTGAGATAGTTTCAATAAACAACTTTTTAAATGACCCAAATTTAGATGCATTATTTAAAAGATTAGAGTCTAAATAAAAATAAAAAGTACCACTGATTAGGAGTGGATAATTTGAAAAAAAAGAAGATTACATCTAGACAAAAAAAGATAATACTAATGATAGTAGAAAACTCAAAAAAAAATATTCCAATAACTATCTCTGAGATTGCAGGTGAGTTAGATTTAAGTTCAAGAACTGTGCTTAGAGATATGTCTGGAATTGAAAAATGGTTTGATGAAAATGATTTTAATTTTGTAAAAAAACCAGGAGTTGGGTTAATATTAGAAGAAAATATAGAAAATCAAAACTTTATAATTGAGTTATTAGAAGAAGAAAAAATAGAAAAAGAATATAGTAAGGAAGAAAGAAATTTAATTATATTATCAAAGCTACTGATTTCTAACGAGCCAGTAAAATCTTATTATTTTGCAAAAATATTAAAAGTATCAGAAGGGGTACTTAATAATGATTTTGCTTCAGCAAGCAAATGGCTAGAAAGATTTGATATTGAGCTTGTTAGAAAACCAGGGCTTGGTGTGTACCTAAAAGGTCAAGAAAAAAGCTTTAGAGAAGCATATGTAAATCTTATATATGATTCATTCAATGAAAAAGAAATATTAGATATGGTCAGAAATATAAGTGAGAACATACAGACGGATAAAGCAATAGAAATTTTAAGTGAAAATAGACTTTTAAACTTAATGGACAGGTGCATAATAAGAAAAGTTGAAAGTGCATTAACAAAGAAGCTTTCAGATTTAGATGTAAATTTAGCTGATAGTGCATATATAGGTCTTGTAGTTCATATCTCATTGGCTTTACAGAGAATAAAAAATGGTGAAAATGTAACTATGGACCAAGAGTTTCTAAAAGAATTATCTATGACAGAAGAATTTAGATTAGCTCAAGAAATTGTAAAGGGTATGGAAATAGACTTTAATATGGACATACCATTAGATGAGGTTGGATATATAACTATGCATATCAGAGGTGCAAAGCAAAGGTCATCCTCAAATCATAAAGCTTTAAACCTAGATGATATAGAAGTAATGGATATTACAAACAAGATGATAGATTTAGCTGAAGATGAATTTAAAATAAGTCTTAAAAATGATGAAAGATTGTTTAAAGACTTGGCTAATCACTTAGGTCCTTCTATAAATAGATTAAATATGGGCTTAGAAATAAGAAATCCTCTTTTAGAAGAAATAAAAACTAAGTATTCATATGCCTATAATGGTGTTGAAAAAATTTCTAAAATTATAAAAGACAAGCTAAATGTAAATTCAATACCTGAATCTGAAATAGGATATATTGCAATGCATTTTGCATCAGCCATAGAAAAAAACCTAATGATGTATACCAATATAAATATTGTTGTAGCATGTCCAACTGGAATAGGTACTTCAAGGTTCTTATCAACTAAGATTGAAAATAAGTTTCCTAACTTAAACATACTTGAAACCATCTCAGCTATAAACATAGATGAAGAGTATTTAAGGGAAAAAGATGTAGACTTAATTGTGTCCACAGTTGAGTTAAATACAAACTTAGATTATATATGTGTAGGTCCATTTATGAGTTTAGAGGATGAACAGATAATCAAGGAAAAAATAAAATCTATAGCTCAAAATAAACTAATTAATTTAAATGTAAAAACCGATACTAAAAATAAGAATAAAGTTTATGAGCAGATAGCAGAAAGTATGAATATAGGAAAAGATATTCTTCAATTTTTAGAGGAAGTTCAATTTGAAAAATTTAAAAGTAAAGATTTAAGTGAGCTTATTGTAGATTCATCAAAGATATTTGCAAAGTCTAGTGAAGATATAATATCTATAAAAGAAGCATTAGAAGAAAGATTAAAAATCTCAATTCCATATATAGAAGAATCAAAAATTTTATTGTTGCATTGTATGAGTGAAAGAATAGATATTATGAAGTTAGCAATAATAAAGTTAGAAAACAAAATCATGCTAGATTCAAATGAAGAAATAGATAATGTAGTCTTTATGTTGCTTCCTAAAAATTCACCTAGCTATCAAAGACAAATAATGAGTGAAATAAGTGGTTCACTAATCGACAATATAGTTTTTACTAATAAAATAAATAAATTTTCTATAGAAGAAATGATATTAGAAGTAAAAGATATAGTTTTTAATTTTTATACAAACAGATTAAAAACATTTATAGATAAATAAAATTAATATTAAAAAAGGAAGGTTGATATTATGAGTAAAGTATTAAATGAGAATAATATATTTTTAGGATTAGATAGTGTTTCAAAGGAAGAAGCGATAACTTTAGCAGGAAGAAAATTAGTTGAAAATGGATATGTAAAAGAAGAATATATACCAGCTATGTTAGAAAGAGAAAAAGTAATGACTACATATATGGGAATGGGTGTTGCTATTCCACATGGTGTAAATGAAGCTAAAAAAGAAATTTTATCTTCAGGAATAGTTATATTACAATTTCCTAATGGCATAGATTTTGATGGAGAAAAAGCTTACTTATTAATAGGAATAGCTGGTGTTGGAGATGAACATTTAGAGATATTATCTAATATAGCAATCGTTTTGGATGATGATTTAACAGAAAGACTAAAAAATTCAAATGACAAACAAGCTTTTATGGAAGCTTTTGCCAACTAATCTTAGGAGGAACTTAAAATGAAAAAGGCAATTCAGTTTGGAGCAGGAAACATTGGAAGAGGATTTATTGGAGGTTTATTAGTTAAATCAGGTTATCATGTAGTATTTGCTGATGTAAATGAAGAAATATTAAATTCGATAAATAAAGATAAAAAATATACTATACACATAAGAGATGTGGAATGTATAGATGAAGTAATTGATAATATAAGTGCAGTTTCATCTATAAAAGAAGAAATAATAGATGAAATTGTAGAAGCTGAAATAATAACTACAGCAGTCGGACCTTTAGTTTTAACTAAAATAGCTTCTACAATTGCAAAAGGTATAAAAACTAGAAAAGAAAAAGGCTTAACAAGTAAATTAAATATAATAGCTTGTGAAAATGCAATATATGCAAGTTCTTCACTAAAAGAGGAAGTTCTTAAGTATTTAAATAAGGAAGAAGTAGACTATTTAGAAATGTATGTTGGTTTTCCAAATTGTTCAGTTGATAGAATAGTTCCTCCAGGCAAAAATGAAAATCCTCTTGATGTAACAGTTGAGAATTTCTATGAATGGAATGTTGAAAAACAAGGATTTAAAGGAGATATACCAAATATAGTTGGAATGAATTTAGCTGAGAATCTTATGGCTTATATAGAACGTAAGTTGTTTACACTAAATACAGGACATGCTATAACAGCTTATATAGGATATTTAAAAGGATATAAGACTATAGAAGAAAGTATAAAAGATGAATACATTTGCAATATAGTTAAAAACGCTATGGTAGAAAGTGGAGAAGGTTTAATTAAAAAATATAACTTTGATTCCAAAGCACACTATAAGTATATTGAAAAGATTCTAAATAGATTCAAAAATCCATATCTTAATGATGATGTAGTTAGAGTTGGAAGAGAGCCACTTAGAAAATTAAGTGACAAAGATAGATTGATTAAACCTTTAATGACAGCAAAGTCATATGGATTATCAGTTGACAATCTGATTCTTGGAATAGGTGCAGCACTTCATTATAATAATAGTGAAGATGCTCAAAGTGTTGAATTACAAGAATTGATAAAGTCTGATGGAGTAAAAAAAGCCATTGCTAAAATAGCTAATATAAATGATGATGAACTTTTAGATAATATTGAAAAAAGCTATGTATCTATGGAAAATTTGTAAATTTGCTTGAAAAAATTGAATTCTTATAAATTATTTATAGGATATTATTCTACACAGTTTGAATTATTTGTTGAATAATAGAGAATTATAATATATAATTAAAAAGAATAAATTAATATATTTACCTGTATATTTTTGATAATATGGTTCAAATGTTTCTACTAAGCTACCATTAATAGCTTGACTACAGGAGTGAAGAAGATATAGTTTATACTTATTTTAAATTATATATTAAGTTAATTACTTTGAATTTTAAGCTCCTGTCTATGATATAGACAGGAGCTTTTTTAGTATTTTAATATAAGATACTGATAATACATAGCAAAATTAAAGCAAATATAATTTTTTGTTAATATAATTTTTAATTTTAGAAAGGGTTAGGTGGGAGTCCAATGAAGGCTTTACAAGAGAAGATATTGAGAGAAGGCAGTGTTTCAGGAAATGATATACTAAAGGTTGATAGCTTTTTAAATCATCAAATTGATGTAGCTTTTTTAAATGAAATAGGAAGAGAGTTCAAAGAGAGATTTAAAGGAGAAAAGGTAGATAAAATATTTACAATAGAGGCTTCAGGAATAGCTATAGCATCAATTGTTTCACAGTATTTTGACAATGCACCTGTAGTATTTGCAAAAAAATCAGAATCTAAAAACTTGGATAAAGATGTATATGAAACTAATGTATATTCATTTACTAAGGCAAAGGAATACTCAGTTAAAGTTTCTAAAAAGTATATAAATAAAGGTGAGAAGATACTAATAGTAGATGATTTCCTTGCAAATGGAAGAGCTGCTCTTGGACTTAAAGATTTAATTGAGCAGGCAGAGGCAAGCCTAGTTGGAGTAGGAATAGTTATTGAAAAAGGCTTCCAAGCTGGAGGGGCGCTTTTAAAGGCCAATAATGTAAGACTGGAGTCTTTGGCAGTAGTTGAATCTATAGACAATGGAACTGTAAAATTTAGGTAATTTATGATATTATATACTTGTGTTTAGCACGTATTTTAATTATGTAATTATGGAGGATTTTTTAATGAGATTTTTTATAGACACAGCCAATATTGAAGAGATAAAAGAAGCAAATGATTTAGGTGTGATATGTGGAGTGACTACTAATCCATCACTAATAGCTAAAGAAGGTAGAGATTTTATAGAGGTAGTTAAAGAAATAAGCGAAATAGTAGATGGACCAATAAGTGCAGAAGTAATAAGTTTAGAGCATAAAGGAATGATAGAAGAAGCAGAAAAGTTATCTAAGATACATAAAAATATAGTTATAAAAATACCTATGACAGCAGAAGGTTTAAAAGCAGTAAAAGTACTATCAAGCAAAGGCATAAAGACTAATGTTACACTTATTTTTTCTGCTGGACAAGCTCTTTTAGCTGCTAGAGCTGGTGCTACATATGTAAGTCCTTTTGTTGGAAGATTAGATGATATATCACAAAATGGTCTTGATTTAATTGAAGAAATCGTTGATATATTTAGTGTAAATAGTATTGAGGCTCAAATAATAGTTGCTAGTGTTAGAAATCCAATACATGTTTTACAAGCTGCGAGAATGGGAGCAGATATAGCAACAGTTCCTCTTAAAGTTATAAACCAAATGATTAAGCATCCTTTGACAGACAAAGGAATAGATAGCTTTATGAAGGATTGGGAAGGTGCGTCTTTAAAATTATAATTACAAAGTGTGATTATGAGTATATTAAAGAGGTTATTATGGAAATTCTAAGTAATAAGGCTAGGCTATTTTGCCTAGTCTTATTTTGGTGTATAATATATTGAAATAGATTAATTTTTTAAGTGAGGAGGCGAAAGATGGATAAAATATTAAGAGAAATAGAAAGAGAAGACAAAAAAAATCCATATACTGACCAAGAACTTGCTGAAATGTTAGATGTAGCTAGGTCTGAAGTTATAGCAGTAAGAAAAAAAAATAATATTTTAGATTCAAGAGAAAGAAGAAAAAAAATCTTAATAAAAGATATATCAAAAATTGTAAGTGAAAACCCTCAGATGTCTGAAAGAAAAATAACCGAGATATTAATAGATAATGGATATAACATATCAAGAAGTGCAGTGTCAAAATTATTAAAAGAAGAAAATTTAAATCAGTCAAAGGGTGGTATTAAAGACAAAGACTTAGCGTCATCGGGAAAGTATGTAAAGGTAAGCAAAGTTGTAGAAGAAGATGGATTTGAAGACTTGATAGGTATAAAGGGAAGTCTAAAAGAAAAGGTAAACTTAGCTAAGTCAGCAATAATGTATCCTCCTAATGGTCTTCACACTATAATATATGGAGAAACAGGTGTAGGAAAAAGTGAACTAGCCACATGTATGTATAAATATGCTGTGAAAAATAATATCAAAGAAGAAAATAGCCCATTTATAGTATTTAACTGTGCAGATTATGCAGAAAATCCTAATTTACTGATAGCTCAACTTTTTGGAGTAGTAAAAGGTGCATATACAGGAGCAGATGCAAATAGAGAAGGTCTTGTAGAAAAGGCCGATAATGGAATTTTATTTTTAGATGAAATTCATAGATTGCCTGCTGCTGGGCAAGAGATACTATTTTCATTAATAGATAGAGGTGAATTTAGAAGATTAGGAGAAAGTAGTTCTACTAGAAAGGCAAATGTTCTCATAATAAGTGCTACAACAGAAAATCCAAATTCTAATTTACTTCAGACTTTTAGAAGACGTATACCAATGGTAATAAATTTACCTAATATGAGTGAAAGACCAAAGTCTGAAAGATATGAGATAATAATAAAGTTTTTTGAAAGAGAAGCAAAAAGAGTAAACAAGAATTTTATAATAACTAAAGAAGTTATGTGCGCACTAATGAATTATAAGTGTACTGGAAATATAGGTCAGTTAAAGAGTGATATACAAGTAACCTGTGCTAGGGCTTTTAGTAAGTCAATATTTTCTAGTGATAAGGTAATTATAGATTTAGATAGTTTAAGGGATTATATAAAAAGTGGGTATTATGATTGTAATTGTGAAAATGAAAAGTATTCTGAGTTCTCAGTTGAAGATATATATATAGATATTAGTGAATTGGTTAGTGGAAAAAATAGAATTTTATCAGATAATGAAATAAGTGAGATATACAATTATGCAGAAAAAGAACTTAAGGTTCTGGAGAGTAAATGTTTTTCTGAAGAAGAATTAAAAAATGCATTTATAGAAAAGTTGGATAAAAAGTTTAATGCTATTAAAAATAATAAAAACTTGTCTGACAGAAGAAGCAGAATAGACTGGGGTGGACAATTAAAAGAGTCTACACTTGAGATAATGGATAAGGTAATAATATTTATTAAAGAGCAGTTTAAACATGTAAATCAGGGACTATATTTAGCTCTAGCAATTCATATCGAACATGCTATAGGAAGGATAAAAGATGGAAAAACTATAATAAATCCAAGTCTAGATAAAATAAAAGCATCAATGCCAATGGAATATGAGTTATCTAGATATATAATGGGTATAGTAGAAGACTTAACACAAGTAACATTTCCAGAAGATGAACTTGGATATTTAGCTTATTATATAAATAAATTTTGTTATAATGATGAAAGTATAAAAGATAAAGTAAAAGTAGTAATAGTTACACATGGTAAAGTTGGTATTGAAATGTCTAATGTCGTAAATCATATTCTTGGTATAGAGTGTACATTAGGTATAGAAATAGCACTTACAGATTCACCATCAGAAGGTATAGAACATGTATTAGAAGAACTTCAAAAGATAGAAGCTAGGAAAGGGATTCTAGTTCTAATTGATATGGGTTCTTTAGTAATTCTTGGTGATGAGGTTGAAAAAAGACTTGGAATTAGATGTAAAACTGTAAATAGAGTAGATACATTATTGGCAATGGAGGCAGGAAAACTTGCAACTATTGAAGGGAAAAGTTTAGATGGTATAATAGCAGATTTAAAGAAAAATAAAAATTATGCCATGATAAATACAAATAAGTTTAGTTATAGAAAAAATGAATATGGAAAGAAGAATGTAATTATTACATTGTGTTTGAGTGGTGTGGGTACCGCTTTAAACTTAAAGGAGCATATAGAAAAACAAATTAAGGAATATGATACTTCAATTGAAGTGAAGCCAATTGCTTTTTTAAATAATAATTTAGAAGAAGAGTTAAATGATATTGAAGCTGAATACAATATCATTGCTATCTGTGGAACTATTGATATAGATTACAAAAATGTACCTTTTATTTCTTATAATGAAGTACTTGGTAAAAATGGTATTAATAAAGTCTTAGAACACTTAAATAATAAACCGCCAGCTTTAAATAGTGACAATCAATTGAATAACTTAATACATGAAGATTTGATTTTATACAATTTTGAAGGAATTTCAAAGGAGTATATAATTGATACACTTGTTTCAAAGCTTGAAGAAGGTGGCTATGTAGACTCAAAGTATATCTTAAGTGTATATAAAAGAGAGGCTATGGGAAGTGTTGTGATGGGTTCAAAAGTAGCTGTACCACATGGACTTCCAGAAAACGTTATAAAACCTGCAATAGCCATAGCACGGTTAAATAAACCTATTGTATGGGATAATAAATTTATGGTAGATTTAGTAGTATTATTAGCCCTTAAAGAAAATAACAAAAAAGAGATACGAAGCTTGTTTTCAAAAATTAATGACCAGCATACTTTAGAAGTTCTATTAAATACTGAAGATAAAAATGAGATAAAAAAGATATTAAGTTAGCTCTTAATATAAAAATACAAAATAAAAATAATTAATTTTAGTAGGAGTTTGAAAAGAGATTATTCTATTTAATTAATTGTTCAACCTTAAAGTTAATACTATAAAATCAATTTATTTGATTTTATAGTATTAACCTTTTTTTATTTATGGATAACTTCTTATAAAATAATGTTTATTAATAGTGTTGTTATTTTATTTTTATAGTATTGTTATTATCTATTAAAAAATAAATATATTAATAAAATATGGGTAAATTATAAGTTTTTTGGGTATGTTTAGAAATATATGGTACATAGATTTCTAAAAAAATCAAGATATTATTATATATAAATATAAAAAATATCTAAACTATTCCAAAATTAAAATATAGAAGCTATAATAAGGATAGGTTACTATATTAAGAAATTAATGTCTAATTATTTTTAATCATTAATAGAATATTAAACAATCTTTTATAAATTATAAATTAATAAAAATAACTATTAAGCTTTTATTTTCAAAAAATGATTATTATGAGATTAGAAATGAATATATTAAATTCTTGTTTTCTTAAGTAGTATAGTAGAAGATAACGGTTTTTGTATAAATGAAGGTATTTAATTATTAATCTAAACTTGTATTATACAATAAATTACTTACTAAGTTTAAGTTAAATTCGGAAGTCTTTAATTATTAATACATATTTAGATTTATTATTCAAGGGGTATTATATGAGTGTAAAAAGAAAAACGTTAAACAGCACACAAATGGTTAGGACAATAGCGATAGTATTCATAGTTGTATGTTTTTTTATGGGTGTAATATGTTTTAAATACTATTGTAAATTGAGAAACACTGTGCAAGAAGAAAGTAGCAACTATCTTCAAGAAATATCTAATAGAATAGGTAGTAATGTGAGTAAGATTATTGATGACAGCTACTCTATATTAGATACAATAGCATTAATGATAAAAAATACAAATATAGATTCCTTTCAGAAAGCGAAACCTATAATGGATTCTCAAAAAAAATATTGGAATTGTCAAGATATTATGATGATTGATGAAAATGGAGTTGCATATAATTCTGATGGCGAATCAGTTTCTCTTAGCAGTGATGCATACCTTCAAGATGCTGTCATAAATAAGAAAGAATCTATGTCTGTGTCACAAATGATAGATAATAAAGAATGTATAGTTTTTGCTGTCCCACTAGATAATGTGTCGATTGATAATAAAAATATAGTTGCACTTGCGATAAGTTATTCTCCTGAAGCCTTTGATAAAGTGCTATCTATGACTTCATTTAACAATCAAGCATATTCACATATTATCAATAAAGATGGTACAGTGGTAGTTCGTTCATCATCTCCTATTGCTGAAAAAACAGGGTATAATATACTGAACACTATAAGCCAATCTCAGTTAGATTCTAATAGTGACTTCAGCAAGATGAAAAATGATATAAACAATAATCTTAGTGGGCAAATTGGGTTTAAATTAAATGGTTCACACGAATATATGGTATATATTCCTATTGGACAGGAAAATTGGTATTTGTTAACTTTTGTGCCAGTATCTGTAGTAAATGCAAAATCTAACTTATTGTTAAAGATTACATTATTATTATGTGGTTTTATAACATTAGCATTTGCAATTCTTACAATAGCTTTGATAATATCTTTTTATCGACATAAGAAGAACTTAGAACAGATTGCCTATGTAGATACTGTGACTAAAGGAAATACAATACAGAAATTTTATAATATCTCAGATGACTTATTAAATCAATCTTCTGAACAATATGCACTTGTATATATGAATATTGAAAAGTTTAAAATGCTAAATGACCAGTTTGGAAGAAAAGCAGGAGATTCTATATTACGAGGAGTGTATGATGGTATAACCTCTCTTTTAGCTCCTAATGAATGTATGGGAAGATTGTTTGCAGATAACTTCTGTATACTCATATCATATAGTGAGGACTCTTCTCTTACTAGAAGATTTGAAGATTGGTATGATGCTATTATGAAAAATTCTGGAAAATATGGGTTTGAGTGGGCTTCTCTTTCCATACAATTTGGTGTTTTTATAATTACAGATACTTCTATGGAATTTCCGTACATGGCTGACCGCGCAAAACTTGCATTGCGTGATTCTACAAAAGATTTTAAAAATAATAAGATAAAGTATTCTATTTATAATGAAAAGGTTCGTCAACAATTAGTACGTGAAAAACAGTTAGAGGATATGATGGAAAGTGCCTTAGAAGAAGGAGAATTCCAAGTATATCTACAACCTAAATATATGACTGAAAATGAGAAAATAGGGGGAGCAGAGGCATTAGTTCGTTGGATTAGTAAATCAGAAGGTATGATTTATCCAGACGCATTTATCCCATTGTTTGAGAAAAATGGATTTATTGTAAATGTAGATTTATGGGTATTTGAAAATGTTTGTATGACTTTGCAAAGATGGCTAAATGAAGGTAAAGATTTAGTAAAAATATCTGTAAACTGTTCAAGGATTCAATTAAAAGATGAAAAGTTTTTAGATAAGTATTATGAAATTTTTTCACGTTATAGTGTGCCTTCACAGTATATTGAGATTGAGCTGACAGAAAATATGGTATATGAAGATACTGAACGTTTATCTGCCATTATTGATGAAATTCATTCAATGGGATTTGGATGTTCTATGGATGATTTTGGAAGTGGATATTCTTCACTAAATCTTATACAGGATATACCTGTAGATACATTAAAATTAGATAAGATATTTTTTAGAAATACTAAAAACAACTATGGTCGTACTAAGTCTGTAGTAAGCAGTATCATTGTTATGGCAAAATCACTTTCTATGACTACTGTGGCAGAAGGTGTTGAAGAGTATAATCAAGTAAAAATGCTAAAAGAAATAGGTTGTGACTATATTCAAGGATATGTATTTGCAAAACCAATGCCAATTTCAAATTTTGAAGAACTTTTATTTGGGTTACCAAAAAATGATGAGGAGTGATACTATATGTTACGATGTTTGAAGCTTAAATATTTAAGGCACTTTTATAAAATCAAACTATCTTTGGTATTAATTTTACTTAGTATTTTTGTAACTTTTATAATTTGTGGGTGTACAAAAAATGAAACAGAAGATATTCTAACACAAAAAGTAACCCAAGATAATCGAACTCCTATTACTATTTTGGTTAAGTATGCTTTTTCAATTAATAACTTTGAAAAAGCTGTTGAAAAAAAATTTCCTAATATTGATATTGTTCAAGTTGGGAACTACACAGCCAATACTACTTTAGCAGAGGAATATAAAGCACGTTTAGAGCATGATGATTTAACTGATATAGTTATGACTTGGCCACTAGATGTAGGAGAGGAATATTGGGATGACCGACTTATTGATTTATCTGGTATGACGTTTACCAGTAAGTATAATACATCCATGCTTAAGCCTATTACTAGAGATGGAAAGCTTTATTATTTACCAGGACCTGCAACTATACGTGCTATTGTCTATAATAAAACGTTATTTGAAGAAAATGGTTGGGATGTGCCTAAAAATTATAATGAATTCATTGAATTATGTCAAAAAATTGAGAAGACAGGTATGCGTTCCTTACAACTTAGTCTTGGAAATAAAGAAGTCTTAGATACACCATTTATTGGTTTTAACTATGCAAATAGCTTTAGTAAACCTGAAGATGCTAAATGGCTTGATAATTATAATAATGGAAGTGGAAGTTTTGGTGATCATTTCAAACCTTCTTTGGATGTTTTTCAAGAACTTATCCAAAAAGGGGTACTGAAGAAGAATGACTTAAATCTACACTATCAAGATAGCCAAAATATGTTGTTTACTCGTCAATGTGCTATGACAGAAGACTCTAATTTACTGGCACGTTCAGCTTTTGAACAAACTGGGTCTACTGATGAATTTGCACTTATGCCGTTTTTTAGTCCTGGTGAAGATGGAGATTGGGCTAGATTATATATGGTTTGTTACATTGGTCTTAATAAGCATTTAACTGAATCAGAAAATAAAGAAAAATATGACTTAGTAATGCAGTTGATGAATTATATTAGCACTCCTGAAGGGCAAGAAGCATTATCTAGTGATGCTGGTGGCATGTTTTCAAGTTTAAAAGGGATGCCATTACCAAGTGAACCTGAAATAGAACCATTATTACCAGCTTTAAAACATGGACGATATGCTGTTTTTCCTACTTTTAAAAATATACAAGACTCATTGCGTGAAGGTCTTGCTGGAATGATAGATGGGACATTAGATAAAAATGATGTTATAAAAATGGTTGATAAACAGAACACATCTTCTTCAAAAGCTATAAGTCCTAAAGTAATTGGAAATGCTAAAAAAGATTTTTCTATGATTGAAACAGGAAACCTTATAACAGATGCTATGTGTGCGAAAAGTGGATGTGAAATTGCATTGTTTTTAGATAATGGTAAAGATGGACGCTATAATGGTAAGGGAGTTAGCGCTAAGCTTTATAAAGGTGATGTTACAACAACAGATATACAACGAATATTTCCTGATTTAAAGCATGGAGAGACTGGAACACTATGGAAGATAAGTATGACTGGTAAAGACCTCCTTAACACTTTAGAACACTCTATAACTGTGGATAACAACAATAGTGGATGGTTTTATTATTTTTCTGGGCTTAAAATGGAGTATTCTCCAACAGATAAACCAGGTAAAAGAATTAAAAAGATTACAACAGCAGAAGGAGATTCTATAGATTTAAACAAATCATATTCAATTGCTGTTATGGATTATAGCGTTCCAGACAAATATATTAAGAAATGTGATAAGACAAATATTAAAATTACGGATATAATAACAGAATATATAGAAAAACAAAAAGGTGTTTCTCCTAGTGAAGACCAAAGATTTGTGATAGCAAATCCTTAACAACTTAACTTAATACATACGACAAATAATAATTTTTTTATATTAATTTATAATATTTTAGAATTATACAGATACATATAATTATGGGTTAATAAAGGACAGTACTAAAAGAGAAAATATGTATTATAATAGTTTATGCATAGACCAAATAAATAGGATTATCTAGTGAATATAAGAAATTAAAAACTGTAGACAGGAAAATACCAATAATATGGTATTATAGTGATTTTCTAATATTTAAGCAGGTGTTACAACAACATAAGAGTTGGCACCTGCTTTTTATATTAGATAAATTTGTTATTGAATTTTATAACATCTATACATACTTTCACCACTTTTAAAGGAGAATTTAAAATAAATTTTGTCATTAGAAAAGTCTTTTTCCATAGCTACTAAATCCTGGCTTTCTCCAGCTTTTCCTCCAGTACCAATCAAAAACACATTTTTATCGCTATCTATTTCTTGAACTGACCCCATATATTTATAGTAGTCATCTATACTATATGAATTATATTCGGTAACTTTTTTATTTTCTTCATCCAATTTTATTTTAACAACTCTTGTAGCTTGATTTTTTACGCCATTATCATATAGAGTTATGTATCCATCTTCTGTAATTCTAGCATTATGTTGTCTTGAGAATTTTTGATTATCTGTTAAGTTAAACTCATCTCCCAATCCTCCTAATGTCCAAAGAATCTCTCCTGTTTTTCTATCTAATTTTATAACTTCATCTAGATTTCTAAATGAACAAATTAAGTTTCCATCATTTGGGTCAATAGCCATAGAATTAAAATGTACATAATCTAAAGCTGAGTCACTTTTTTGGCTAAAAGTATTGTTT
This sequence comes from Clostridioides sp. GD02367, assembly GCF_045900275.1. NCBI lineage: Bacteria > Bacillati > Bacillota > Clostridia > Peptostreptococcales > Peptostreptococcaceae > Clostridioides > Clostridioides sp. GD02367. The sequence goes on from NZ_JBJODK010000002.1 coordinate 169,776, forward strand.
TCAACGCTTTCTGAATATAGTTTTTGATTGTCAGTACTTTCCCACTGCCATACAACCTTTCCATCTTTTATCTCTTGTAATACACTATTTACTACATAAGGTGAATTTCCTTTACTTAAACTTGATGGAATATTTGTTGCTTTAACTTTTTGATAACTAGAAACAATATAGTGATTGTCATTTATATATATAAAATCATGATTTTCTAATTCAGTACCAGCATCTATATTTTTACTTTTTTCCATAGTAATTTTATTTATTTCATTATAGTTCTCATCTAAGATTACAAGATAAGTTGGTGAATATCCAACAGCATTTATTCTTTTTGTTGAATCTTTATCTTGTAGTAAGTACCCATATCTAATTTTACCATCCTCTGTAGTTATTTTTTTAAAGTCAAAAGGATTTGATTCAACCTCTTTATAAAAAATTATATTTCCATCATTGTTTAATTTAAATACAAAATTATGTTCTTCGTTGTGCGTAGTAAGATAATAATCACCATCATAAGGGCTATTTGCAGTAACATTATACTTTGGAAAGTTTTTTGAAAGAGAATTTATATAATAATTTCTGTATGAACTTTCATTTTTATACATAACAGATATTTTTATTTTTGAGGAACTACTTATTTCTTTCAATTCAAAAGTAGAGTTTTTAGATATATCGATTTCTTTGTCGTTTATTTTTACAATGCTTGCTTTATCATTGTTTTTTACTGCTATGCTATTTTGGGTAGTAGAATTAAGCTGCTTTACATTTTGACTATTAAAAATACCTTCTTTAGAAAGTGTTATATCATAACCATTTATAGAGATATCTAGCGTTGGTTTTGATTTGTTTTGATTTGCAAAGACTCGATTTACAAAAATTCCGAAAACGAATAATACACTGCATAAAAATACAATCTTAAATAAATTTTTTCTTTTCATAGTTTACCACCTTTTCATATTAAGTTTTCATGTTGACATCTTGATTTTATTACATTAATAAAGAAAATAGATGAATTTATTTATGCTAAAAATGAATTTTATTGGACAATTATATGAAAATTCATTCATCTAAAAATAGAATAGATGAAGAAAATATGAAAAATAAACTATTTTTAGAATAAATAATTACATAAAAAGATTATTAAACATAAAAAACCAGTAATAAAAAACAAAAAAATCATTTCTGTAACAAAAAAAACCACAAAAAATATAAAAAAGTATGGTTAGTTAAGTGATTAACAAGTAAAAATTAAAATAAAAATTAAAAAAAATTTATCAATGAAAGTTGGGTAAAATCCTATAATAGAGTAGCATTTTAGGGAAAACATTTTCTTTTATTTCACAAAAAAAGCCACTTTTTGGCACGCGGCATGCTTTATATAAAGGCAAGAAAAACAAGATATAAGATAAGTGCAATTAGGAGGTGTAAATATGGAGTTTATAAATTTTGTAAGTGATAAAGTTATAAACCTTAAAATGGAGTGTAAAACAAAAGAAGATTTCTTTAAAGAAATACATAATAAAGTTTTTGAACTAGGCTTTGTAAAAGAAGAATTTGGAGAAAAAATATTAGGAAGAGAGAATGTATTTCCGACAGGTTTAAATTTAGGTGACTATGGAGTAGCCATACCACATACAGATGCAGAATATATAAAAGAGCAATTTATAGCAGTCTGTACTTTTAATGAACCAGTAGTATTTAGTTCTATGGAAGACCAAGATGAAAAAGTGCCTGTAAATTTAGCTTTTGTATTAGGTCTTAATCAACCACATAGTCAATTATCTGTATTAACAGAGTTGATGGGAATTATGCAAAATAAAGAGTTAGTTGACAAGTTAATAAATTCTACTGACAAAGAAGAAGTTTTAAAGACAATAAAGTCTTTATAAAAATAAAAAAGAAAAGTACTAAAAATAAAAAATAGAAAAATAAAATCATTGGGAGGAAATAAAAATGAAAAAAATATTAGTAGCATGTGGAGCAGGAATAGCAACATCAACAGTAGTTTGTGACAAGGTAGAGAGATTAGTTAAGGAAAACAATATACAAGCAGAAGTTATACAATGCAAAATAGCTGAATGTGCAACAAAGCAAGATGGAGCAGACTTAATAGTATCAACAACTATATTACCAACAACTTATAATATACCAGCAATAAAAGCAACAGCTTATATAACTGGAGTAAATACAGCAGCATTAGATAAGAAAATATTAGATGCTTTAAAATAATCCTATCATAAATACATTGAAATCATATTTTATAAAACAGAAAAAGGAGGATTTATAAATGGATAAATTATTAGCAGTAGTACAATACATTTTAAACATGGGACCAACAGTAATACTACCAATAACAATTGTAGTCTTAGGAATGATATTTAGAATTAAGTTTACAAAAGCTTTAAAGTCAGGTCTTACAATTGGTATAGGATTTGTGGGTATAAACTTAGTTGTAAACCTATTAACTTCAACACTAGGGCCAGCAGCTCAAGGAATGGTTGAAAGATTTGGACTTAACTTAACAGTAATAGATGTTGGTTGGCCAACAACAGCATCAGCAACATGGGCTTCACCAGTTGCACCAATATTAATACCAGTTTGTTTATTAGTAAACTTACTATTATTATACTTCAATAAAACAAAGATATTAAACGTTGATATATGGAACTATTGGCACTTTATAGTAGCAGGTGCAGTTGGATATATAGTAACAGGAAGTTACCTTTGGGCTATATTCTGTGCGATATTAATGGAATTATTAGTACTATTTATTGCAGAAAAAACAGCCAAAAACGTCCAGGAGTTTTATGATTTAGAAGGTATAGCACTACCAACTGGTTCAACAGCTTCATTTGCTCCACTTGGATATTTAGTAGGAAAATTTGTTGAAAAAATACCAGGAATAAATAAGATACAAGCAGACCCAGATTCTATACAGAAAAAGTTTGGTATCTTTGGAGAACCAATGATGATGGGTATTATATTAGGTATAATACTTGGAGCACTTGCTGGATATGATGTAGCAGGAATATTCAATGTAGGTATATCAATGGGTGCAGTAATGTTACTTATGCCTAGAATGGTTAGAATATTAATGGAAGGTCTAATTCCAATTTCAGAATCAATAAGAGATTTCTTACAAGCAAAATATGGAGACAGAGAACTTTATATAGGACTAGATGCAGCAGTAGCAACTGGGCATCCAGCAGTTATATCAACAGCTCTTATACTTGTTCCTATAACTCTATTCTTAGCAGTTATATTACCAGGAAATAAAGTTCTACCATTTGGAGACTTAGCGACAATACCATTCTATATGGCATTTATAGTATGCTTTAGAAAAGGTAATATAGTTCAGTCAGTTATAACAGGAACTATAGTAATAGCTATATCACTTTATATGGCTACAAACTTTGCAGATGTTCATACACAATTATTACAACAAGCAAACATGATGCCAGAAGGAACAACAATGGTTACAAGTATAGATACAGGTGGTAACTTGCTAAAATGGGGAATATTGAAATTATCTCAATTAGTTTCTTCATTTGGAATATTCTAATATGTAGTTAATAGAGATTACTCTTTTTTAGTAAAGTATGCGAAAATTTAACATTTAGCAGCTACTAGAAAAGAGTAATATTTTTTATAAAATTTTAAAAAATACAAAATACAAGAGGAGGAGATTTATCGTGAAAGCAGCAGTATTACATGGCACAAATGATATGAGATTTGAAGATATAGAAATAAAACCATGTGAAAGTGATGAAGTAAAAATAAAAGTTATGGCAGCAGGAATATGTGGGTCAGATCCTCCAAGAGTATTAAAACATTGGAAATATCCAGTTCCAGCTATACCAGGACATGAATTTTCTGGAGTAATTGCTGAAGTTGGTAAGGATGTAAAGAATGTAAAAGTTGGAGATAGAGTAGTTGCAATTCCTTTTATACCTTGTAATGAATGTGAATATTGCAAAAGAGGATTATTTTCACTATGTGATGACCATGGAATGTTAGGAGCTAAGACTTTTGGAGCTTTTGCAGAGTATGCAAATATAAAAGCCACAAATGTATTACCAATAGGAGACATGGATTTTGAAGATGCAGCTATGATAGAACCATTAGCAGTTGCTATGCATGGAGTACTTAATATAGGTGTTCAAGTTGGAGACACTGTAGCTGTAATGGGTAGTGGAACAATGGGACAATTAGTAATACAAGGACTTAAAATAGCAGGAGCAGGAAAAATTATAGCAGTTGACATATCTGAGAATAAATTAAGAGAATCAAAGGAATTAGGGGCTGATATAATAATCAATGCTAAAGATGTTAACCCAGTAGAAAAAATAAAAGAACTTACTGATGGAAAAGGTGTTGACATAGCTCTTGAATGTGCAGGTTCAAAAATAACTCAAGAACAGTGCTTACTTATAACTAAAAAGAAAAGTAAAATAGGATTTTTAGGAATAGCATACTCAGATATAACTTTATCAGAAGAAGCATTTGAAAATATATTTAGAAAAGAACTAGAATTAAAAGGTTTCTGGAACTCTTATTCTGCACCATTCCCAGGGCAAGAATGGACTAAAGGAATCAACCTAGTTAATGAAGGAAAAATAAAATTAAAAGAAATGGTATCTCATAGATTTTCACTTGAAGACACTTACAAAGCTTTTGAGATGATAAGAGATAGAAAAGAAGAATTTAATAAGATATTAATTTTACCACAAGGGGTTGAAAAATAATGAAGGCAGTAGTTAAAACTAAACCAGGCTATGATAATGTAGAAGTCTTAGATGTAGAAGAGCCAAAAGCTACAGGAGACAAGGTTAAAATAAAAGTAGAATATAGTGGTATATGTGGTTCAGATATACATTCATTTAAAGGAGAATATGCAAATATAAAAGCTCCAGTAACATTAGGGCATGAATTTTCTGGAATTGTTGTAGAAATAGGAGAAGATGTTAAAAATATAAAAGTAGGAGATAGAGTTACATCAGAAACTACTTTTGCAACTTGTGAGAGCTGTATATACTGTGCAACTAAAGATTATAACTTATGCTCAACTAGAAAAGGTATTGGGACTCAAGTAAATGGAAGTTTTGCTGAGTATGTATTATCAAGAGAGGAAAGTATACATGTTCTTCCTGAAAATGTATCTTTATTATCAGCAGCTCTTACAGAGCCACTAGCTTGTTGTGTTCATGCAGCTCTTGAAAAGACTACTATAGAAAGTAACGATACAGTTTTAATAATAGGACCAGGACCAATCGGCTTATTATTAGCTCAAGTTGTTAAATCTCAAGGTGCTACAGTTATAATGTCTGGAGTTACAAAAGATAAAGAAAGATTAGAAATAGCTAAAAATCTTGGTGTAGATAGAACAGTAAATGTAATGGAAGAAAATTTAGCAGATGTAGTAAATGAAATGACTGATGGAAATGGAGTAAGTAAAGCCTTTGATTGTTCTGGATTTATGCCAGCAGTTAATGAAGCTTTAAGATTACTTAGAAAAAAAGGTACTTTTGTTCAAGTTGGAATATTTGCTAAGAAACTAAATGAAATGGACCAAGATGCAATAGTTCAAAGAGAATTACAATATATAGGAAGTAGATCACAAAAGCCTAGTTCTTGGATTATAGCATTGGATTTAATGAATAGTGGAAAAGTAAATACAGAAGCTTTAGTTACGAGAACTGTTAGTTTAGACGAATTTAAAGAGGGTATTACAGCTTTAATGAACGGAGAAGAAATAAAAGTAGCAGTAAAATCTTAAAAAAACATTTGTATTATTTTAAAAAAAATTGTAAAATCTACTGTAGGATAAGAAATGTAAGGTCTTAAAAAATAACAGGAGGAAGAAAGTATGAGCACTCTTAGAGATCATTCTAATAACATTAGAAAAAACATAATAAAAATGGTTGCAGAAGCTAAAAGCGGACATCCAGGTGGTTCATTATCAATCGCTGACATATTGACAGTGTTGTATTTTGAGAAAATGAATGTATGTGTAGAAAATCCAAAAATGGATGATAGAGATAGATTTGTTCTATCAAAAGGTCATGCAGCACCAGCTTTATATGCCACATTAGCAGAAAAAGGATTTTTCCCAAAAGAAGAACTAATAACATTAAGAAAATTTGGTTCTAAATTACAAGGTCACCCAGACATGAAAAAAGTAGCAGGAATAGATATGTCTACTGGTTCTCTTGGTCAAGGTCTATCTGCAGCAAATGGTATGGCACTTGCAGGAAAATTAGATAACAAAGACTATACAGTGTATACTATATTAGGTGATGGCGAAATCCAAGAAGGTCAAGTATGGGAAGCTGCAATGACAGCATCACATTACAAATTAGATAATTTAATTGCATTTGTTGATTTAAATGGATTACAAATAGATGGTTCTAATGAAGAAGTAATGAATGTAAATCCAGTAGATGACAAATTCAAATCTTTTGGATGGAATGTAATGGTAGTAAATGGACATTCTTTTGAAGAAATAGGAAATGCAGTTGATGAGGCTAAAAAAGTTACAGGAAAACCAACTGTAATAATAGCTAAGACAGTAAAAGGTAAAGGTGTTTCATTTATGGAAAATAATGCTGCATGGCATGGAACAGCTCCAAATGCAGAACAAGCAGAACAAGCATTGAAAGATTTAGAAGGAGGTCTATAAGAATGGGAATAGCAACTAGAGAAGCTTACGGACAAGTGTTAAAAGAACTTGCAGAAAATAAAGATATAGTAGTATTAGATGCAGATTTAGGAAAAGCTACAAAAAGTATAACATTTAAAGAAGTTGCTCCAGATAGATTTTTTGATATGGGGATAGCAGAAGGTGACATGATTGGTACAGCAGCAGGTCTTGCTACTTGTGGTAAAATACCTTTTGCAAGTACTTTTGCAATATTTGCAGCAGGGAGAGGTTATGAACAAATAAGAAACTCTGTAGCATATCCAAATTTAAATGTTAAAATAGCAGCTACTCATGCAGGAGTAACAGTAGGAGAAGATGGTGGTAGCCATCAAGCTATAGAAGATATATCTCTAATGAGAGGTATACCAAATATGGTTGTATTAAATCCAGCAGATGCTTTAGAAGCAAGACAAGCTATACTTGCATCTATTGATTATAATGGACCTGTGTATATAAGATTAGGTAGAGCTGCAACTCCTGATATAAACAGTGAAAATTACAAATTTGAAATAGGAAAAGGAACTGTTTTAAGAGAAGGTTCTGATATAACAGTAATAGCTACAGGAATAATGGTAGCAAAAGCTTTAGAAGCAGCAGAAGAACTTACTAAAGAAGGTGTAAATGTAGAAGTTATCAATATGTCTACAATAAAACCATTAGATGAAGCATTGATAAAAGAAACTGCTAAGAAAACTGGGAAAGTAATTACAGCAGAGGAGCATAGCATAATAGGTGGTTTAGGTTCAGCTGTATGTGAAGCTTTAGCAGAAACTAAAGATGTAGTAATTAGAAGAATTGGTGTTAAAGATGTATTTGGTCAATCAGGTACACCAGCTGATTTATTAAAGCATTATGGATTAACTACAGAAGATATAGTAAAAAATATAAAAGAATTATTATAGATATAAATATATCTAATAATAAATTGATTTAATATAAATCAATTAAAGCTGTCTTAAAAATAGAAAGAAATTTCTACAATGGGACAGCTTTATTTTTACGATAATTGAAAAATATTAAAAATGGAAATGAAAAATCATGAAAGAGGTGCTGTTTAATGAAGATATCTATTGGATGCGACCATGGTGGTTATGAATTAAAAGAATTTATAAAAGAAAACTTATTAAATAAAGGTATAGAAGTTGAAGATGTAGGTACAAATTCAAAGGAAAGTGTAGATTTTCCAATATATGCAAAGAAAGTAAGTCAAAATGTTCAAAGTAAAAAATCAGATTTAGGTATACTTTGTTGTGGAACAGGTATTGGTATGTCTATTGCAGCAAATAAGTTTAAAGGAATTAGAGCTGCTGTTGTTTCAGATTGTTTCTCAGCTCAAGCTACTAGAGAGCATAACAATACAAATGTACTTTGTTTAGGTGAAAGAGTTGTTGGAAAAGGATTGGCAATGAGAATTGTTGAAGAATGGTTAAATTCAAGTTATAATGGAGAAAGACATGCAAGAAGATTACAAATGATTGATGACATAGAAAAAGAAAACTTATAAGTATCTAAAATTTATAACAAGGAGGAAAGTTATGTCTATTATTTGTGCTTCAATAATGTGTGCAGACCAAATGAATTTAAAAAAGGAATTAAAAGCTCTTGAAGAAGCAGATGTGAAATTACTTCATTGTGATGTTATGGATGGAATATTCGTTAAAAACTTGGCTATGGGTCCAGAACTATTAAAGTCAATAAGTGAAAATACAACAATACCTTTAGACATTCATTTAGCTACAGAAACTCCAGACAAGTATATCGATATGATGTCTTATATAAAGCCAAAATATATTTCTTTTCATGTAGAATCAAGTACAGATGTAAAAGCAGATATACAAAAGTTAAGAGATTATGGTATAGGGCCAGTCTTAGCAATAAGTCCTCAAACAAGTGTGGACAAAATAGAAGAATATATAGATTTAGTTGAGGGTATCTTAGTAATGACAGTAAATCCAGGATTTGCAGGTCAAAAGTTTAATTTTTCTGTATTGGATAAGTTGGATAAACTTACAGATATACTAAAAGATTATGATAATCCTCCATTTATAGAGGTTGATGGAAATATAAATAAGGATACTATCAAACTTATGAATGGTAAAAAAGTAGATATATACGTTGTTGGTACTTCAGCTTTATTTAATGACAAACCTCCAACTTCATATAAAGACAAAATAAAAGAGCTAAAGGAAAGTATAAAGTAACGATATAAATTTATAAGATGTTTCTGTTTCATAATAAAGGGCTTGAATAGAAACAATAAATTTTACAATATTTAATAAAAATTTTAGTTAAGTAAGGAGAATTTTTTATGGGAGACCTATATAAACTGCAAAATGGTACTGATATTAGAGGAATAGCATATGAAAATGATTCTAAGGAAGTTAATCTAACTGTAGAAGAAGTAAGAAAAATAGCTAAAGCGTTTCATATTTGGTTAAAAGAAAAGACTAAGAAAGAGAAAGTGACCGTTGCTATAGGAACTGATTCTAGGATAACAGGAAGTCAATTTAGAAGTATTGTTATTGAAACTTTAACTAATGACAATTGTAATGTAATTGATTGTAATATTGCTACAACTCCAGCAATGTTTATGACAACTATTATGGAGGGATATAATTCTGATGGGTCGATTATGATTACAGCTAGTCACTTACCATATTACTATAATGGTTTAAAGTTTTTTACAGAAAATGGAGGACTAGAAAAAACTGATATAAAAGAAATGTTGGATATAGCCGTTAAGAATGTTAGTGTAGATTGTAAAGAAGTTGGTAAAAAAGGTGAAGTTATAGTAAAAAATTTAATAGAAGACTATTCTAATTTATTAATAGATAAAATTAGAATAGGTGTAAATTCAAGTAAAAATTATGAAAAGCCTTTTTCTGGACTAAAGATATTAGTTGATGCAGGAAATGGAGCTGGAGGATTCTTTGCTGAAAAAGTTTTACACATACTGGGAGCAGATACAACAGGTAGTCAGTTTTTGAACCCAGATGGTATGTTCCCAAACCATATACCAAACCCTGAAAATAAAGAAGCAATGGAAAGCATATGTAAAGCTGTGCTAGATAATAAGAGTGATTTAGGAATAATATTTGATACAGACGTAGATAGAGCTGCTATTGTAGGTAAAAATGGAAAACCAATAAATAAAAATGCTCTTATAGCTGTTATATCATCAATAATATTAGAAGAACATCCAAAAACAGCTATAGTAACTGATTCTATTACTTCTGAAGGTCTTGCTAAGTTCATAAATGAATTAGGAGGAAGACATCATAGATTTAAAAGAGGGTATAAAAATGTAATAAATGAAGCTATAAGATTAAATAGTGAAGGCGAAGAATGCCATTTGGCTATAGAGACATCTGGACATGCAGCATTAAAAGAAAATTATTTCTTAGATGATGGAGCATACTTAATAGCTAAAATTTTAATAAAAGTAGCAAAATTATCCTTAGAAGGAAAGACTATAGAAGAATTGATAGAAAATCTTGAAGAAGCAAAAGAAGAAAAAGAAGTTAGAATAGGTATTAATAAAGAAGATTTTAGACCATATGCAGAAGATATATTAAAAGATTTAGATTCTCATGTTAGAAGTATTGATGGATGGTCTGTAGCACCAAATAATTTCGAGGGTATAAGAGTTAATTGTAATGAATCAAATGGTGATGGATGGTTTTTACTTAGAATATCACTACATGAACCATTACTGGCTTTAAATATTGAATCAAATAAGATTGGCGGAGCAGAACAAATTTATTCTAAGCTAAAAATTTTCTTAGAAAAATATGATTTAAAAGGTCTTTAGGATTAATAAAAAGCATATATTTATATTGAAGAATGGATGTAAATTTATACCTTAGATTACAAATATTACAAAATTGTAATCTAAGGTAACAGAGATGTAACTGATTATGGAAACTCTATGTGATATTATAAATACAGAGAGATGAAATACATGATGAATTATAGAGAAATATAATTTAAAATGTATTAATATCAAACCAAAAAGGTATAATCAAAAAATATGTAAATATAAACCCCAACATTTAGAAAAAGACCTCCAAGGAGGTTTTTTTCTTTTTTAAAACAAACATCAGATGTCATGATATAATAACCTTAGTAGAATGATAAGGGGATAATGATACTATGGGTAAAAGTGAATATATTAAGCGAGTTGAAGAATTTATAAATTCATATTTTGTAGAGAGAAATGTAAAAAAATGCATGTCTTTTTTTCATAAAAATATCTGTTGGTTTGGCACAGGAAAGTTTGAAGTAGGTAATAGTATAGAAGAGGTAGAACGTTTATTAGAGGCATATGTAAGACAGTCTCCAGAAGGTTTTAGCATAGAAAAATTATGGTTGGACAGTAGAGAATATTCAAAAAATTTACATATGGTATTTGGTGAATATTTGGTTGGTAAAAAAACTAAGAAAGGCTATAATTTTCAAGTAGAAATAAGAGTAACTTATTTATGTGTTGAATGTGAAGGAGAGATATTAATAAGTAGTGTTCATACTTCTGTTGCAAATGACTTACAGAAGGTAGGCGAATATTTTCCAATAAGTCTGATGGAAGCAGAAAATAATAGATTAGAAGCAATTGTTCATGAAAAAACTAAGGAAATAGAAGAACAGAAAGTTATGTTAATAGAAGCAAATAAAAAACTTCAGCAATTAGCCATCACTGATGAATTGACAGGTTTATTAAACCAGAGAGCAATTATAGGAAATATAAGAAAAATTATTAAAGAAAATTTAAAGAAATATGCAATAATGATAATAGATATAGATAATTTTAAAAGTGTAAATGATACTTATGGACATTTAGTAGGTAATGAAGTTATAAGAAAAGTAGGTCACATGGTTAAATCATTTGAATCTCATTATTTATTTTCTGGAAGGTATGGTGGAGATGAGTTTATTATCTTAACAGAGAACATAGAGAAAGCATTGTATATAGAATCTAAAGTTCATAGCAATTTACTTGAATATAACTTTGAAGGTATTGGACATAAAATAACTGTAAGTATTGGAATTTCTGAATGGGAAAATTTTAACTCCTTTGAAGTATTTTTAAGTGAAGCAGATAAGAAATTATATAAAGCTAAAAAATTAGGAAGAAATAGGACTATATATTAAAAATATGTGTATTGAGAGTGTTTTATAAGGTTGTAATTGGCAAGATAACTATCATCTAATGTGATATGATACTAGTCTGCAATTACAACCTTATATAGCCTTATATTAATTAACTTTTTTGAAAATGAGTACCACCTTAAACAAATCAGCATCAATAACTATTTGCATGTTTGCATTTTCTAATTCAATTATGTTTTGAGCTATCGACAAACCAAGGCCAGAGCCATCTGTTTTTCTAGCTATATCACCTCTTCTAAATCTTTCTAGTAGTTCTTCTGGTTTTAGATTTAGTTTATCATTTGAAATATTTTTAAATGTTAATATTATATTTTCTTTTTCTGTAAACATGTCTATATAAACTCTAGTGTTTGGCATAGAGTATTTTAATATATTATTAATTAGATTTTCAAAAACTCTCCAAGTTTTTTTCCCATCTATCATAGTAAATACAGAATGTTCTGGTGTTTTTATTATAAAATCTAAATTACTACTTTGAATTTTATCTTCAAACTCTACTGTACTTTGAATTAAAAGTTCTTTTATATCAGTTTTTGTTATATTAAATTCCACATCACCACTGCTGAGTTTAGAAGCTTCAAATATATCTTCTATCAATAACTTTAATCTTTGTGCTTTTTTATCTAAAATATTTATATAGTCGTTTATAGTTTCTTTATCAAATTCATTATTTTTTAACATATCTACATAATTTAATATAGATGTAAGTGGAGTTTTTAAGTCATGAGATACATTTGTGATAAGTTCTGTCTTCATCCTTTCACTTTTTATATTAGCATCTACAGCAGTTTCAAGACCATCTGTTATAGTATTTATACTTTTGGCTAAAGTAGATATTTCATCATCTCCTATTACTTCTAGCTTGTATTTTAGATTTCCATTCTCAATATTTTTTACATTCTTTGATATATTATTTATGTAATTAAACTTAGCTGATAAAAAGTTGTATATATAAAAATGAAAAACTGTGTTTACAAGTGTAAATAAAATTACTATAGCTATTGCCTCAGCATAATATATATACATAAAGAATATCAAAACCAGATATTGAATAATAGCTTGTATAACTATAGATATTAAAAATACTAGAGCTAATTTTTTGTTTATAGTCTTTCTATTATACATACTAAGTAAGTTTGAAAAGAATACATATGTTATAGACATATCTTTTAGATTATAGTTATTATATTTAATATTTTCATATATTATGTAGACTATAGATATAATGATAAAATTGTAGATTATTAAATTAGTGTTGTAAAATATTTTATTACTTGAAAATGCATGAAACCTTAAGGCTAATAGTATCAAAATTAATATAAGTGTAAGTTCTATTTTTACCTTAGAAAAAAGACTTATGACATTTTCTAAGAATTTGACTTTAGTCTGTTTATTTTTTTTATATAATGCAAAACATAATATAGTCAATAAAAAACTTGATAATATAACACCTATACAGACAAACTCTAATTCTATTTTTGACAAATGCAAAGGCGCTCCGAAAAAATAAAAATAAGGTAGAGCAAACTCTCTATAATAATAATCAATATTATAAGTAAAATTATTATTCAAATCATAAATTGCTTCAAACAATATAGAACTTAATAGAAATAGTAATAATAATAAAATAAATTTTGCTTTAGAATCATTAATAATTAAGTTTTTCAATTTTGTAACCAATACCCCACACCACCTTTAAATATTTTGGTTCTTTTGGATTAATTTCAATTTTTTCTCTAATTCTTCTAATATGAACAGCAACTGTTCTTTCACAACTGTAAGCATCTTCATTCCAAACATTTTCATAAATCTCACGAGAAGAAAAAATTTTACCTTTTCTTGATAGAAGAAGTGTAAGTATTTTATATTCAATAGGAGTCATCTTAACTTCCTCGCCATCTAAAGAAACTATTTTTGTATCTGTATTTAACTCCAGACCACCACTTTTTAGAATATAATTAGTATCCTTTGAATTGTCTAAATTGCTAAAATCTCCTAAATTTATGTATCTTCTAAGTTGAGATTTTACTCGAGCAGTAAGTTCTAGTGGATTAAATGGCTTAGTTATATAGTCATCAGCACCCATATTAAGGCCTATAATTTTGTCCATATCTTCTGATTTTGCAGACAAAAGGATTATAGGTATATTCTTCTTTTCCCTTATTTTAAGTGTAGTTTTAAGACCATCTAAATTTGGCATCATTACATCCATTATTATTAATTTAATATCATTTTCAATTAACATATCTAATGCTTCCAATCCATCATATGCTTTTAAAATATTAAAGTTATCAGGTCTTAGATAGAATTCTATAGCATCAACTATTTCCTTATCATCATCCACGACCAATATGTTTTGAGTCAATTTATTAATCCCCCTTGAAATTTTATTTTAACCAATTTTTATTTTATACTAAAAATAGGTATTAGAAAACAGTGAGTATATTCATTATGAAATAAAACTAGTATTTTTATATTGTTAATGAATATAGTAAATATTGAAGTATAGATGTCTATGTTAATAAGAACTTAAAAATTTATGAAAGTGTCTAGTATAATTTATCACGCTCCTTACCTTGTTTTAGATTTATTAACTTCTTGGGTATAAAAATATATTAACAAATATAAATAACAAATGAGTTTCATAATTATTAAGAATTTATAACAAATAATTATTTTGATTTAGTTTGTTATAAAAATATATAAAAGACTTAAGAATAAAACTCATAGATTTTAAGGCGAATAGGGTTATACATTTTAACAGAAATGACTTTGGATGTGTTTATATAGCAGAAGCTATAGAATCGAATACAATAAAAGAAGTAAGCGAGAGAAAGTAGTATAGCACAAGAAAGTGCTATATTACAAAATCTCGAATGAATATATTTGTTATGGATTAAGTTAAACTAAATATTATAAATTAGGTGTATGAAGTATAGCAGGAACGCTTTTATCACTAAGTAATTTATCAAACGATTTATGGTCGGATTTATAACCAATACCTTCTCTACATTCTAACTCATCAACAAGCTTATATTGTTCACAAGCCTTTTTTACTTTTTCATAATCCTCATAGGAATGTGCTTTGTAAATTATCTTATTATTGAAAGTTATTTTATCAGCAAACTTAGGTTTTACAAAATATTTAACATCTTTTATTTGACCAGCATTATACAAATTTTGGATAACAGAACCATTTTTTAAATGTTGCAAATGGTCATCTAACTTATAAGTATGTGCTATATGAGTTACACTTTTAAAATTTTCTTCAAAAGTAAGAGCAATTTTCTCCATATAATTGAAGTCAGTATTACCATTTGTATTTTTTTCTGGTAATAATATTATATTTTCTCTTTTTACCCCAAGATTATTAAGTGAAGCTAAAAACTCTCTATTTCTGTACTCTGATTTTTGTATGTCTGTAAGGTTTTCATATTTTTTATATTTATCAAAAACAGATATACCACATCCAGTAGATACCAAAACCACAAATACATGATTTTTTCCTCTTTCTTTTATAGCATTTACAATAGCACTGCCAGCCCACAACACTTCATCATCTTGATGTTGAACATAAAAGACAACATAATCTTTAAATTTTCTATTATCATAATTCACATAACTATTGAAACCTGTTAAAATCAAGCATAAAACTAAAATGATAGATAAAATTCCATACTTATTTATAGTAAATTTTTTATTCTTGAGTGTCATTTAATCATCTCCTGAAAAGCTGTCTTAATTATATTATCAAACAAAATCCTAAAAAATATTTCTTAAATCTTAAAAAATATAGAGTGGATTAATGGAATAAAATTTTTTTATTAGTTTAAAATCAAAAAAATAGTTATATGTAAAACTAGTAAAAATAATAGGAAATTTAGGTATAAATATAAAAAGTGCACATTGATACTTATGCACTTCTTATTAATATAATTGGTTATTTACTACAAAAACAGAGTCTTTTGAGACCTAAAATGTTTGATGCACCAGCTATCGTAGTTCCATAATAGTAAACTGGTTTATTTAATGATATAAAATTTACAATTGAGTTATTACATAATGTGCTTCCTGTACAAATAATTATATCAGCCCAAGATATTACATCCTCATAATCTCTTATACCATCTTCAATCTTGACATTATACTGAATAGTGTCTATAAATTCAGGGTTTAAATCTAATACTCTAGTTTCAAAAAAATCTTTAACATTATCGATTATAGCTGGTTGATATCCTATAATTGCTACTTTGGGATTGTTAAATTTACTTTTTATAACTTTAGGAAAGTTCTTTGCACATATTTCTGGCTCATTGTTTTTACAGTGAATGGTTCTATCTGTCATACCTAAGTGCCTCATAACTGCATTTAATGATGCTATAAAAAGACTTCTATCATGAGAGCTAGCATGTAAATCTAATGAGAGTATTTCTTTCAAAGAACCTTCAAATATAGCTGGATTAGAAGTAAATGCTTGCCCTTTAGCTCCTTTAAAATCGGCTTCAAGCATTATTTCTTTACCTACTATAATTGGAAAATCTTTGCGTTTAGTATTTCCAATTGCTTCTTTAGCAGATAGAGATTTAGATACAATACTTATCATATCCATATCTAAATTATATTTGTCAACTTGTTCTAATAAGTAATCTTTTAAGGTATCAAATATATTCATAGAAAAAAGATTCTCCTTTCTGTCTTACTTGTTCATTTAATTCAAAAATATGATTTATTTTTCCATCGTTCATTATTCCTATTTTATGAGCAAAGAACATTGCTTCAGAAATATCATGAGTAACATGAATAACTGTTGGCTTGTATTTTAGATAAACCTCCTTTAGTATTTTGCTTATGTGTTTTTTTGTAATATAATCTAATGAGCTCATAGGTTCATCTAGTAGTAATATATCAGGTTCAGCTATTAATGCACGTGCAAATGCAACTCTCTGTTTTTCTCCTCCACTTAGATTTTTAGGATACCTTTTTTTTATGTTTTCTATCTGCATTAATTTGGATAAATGATTAACTTTAAACATTTGTTCATCTTTATGTATTTTTCTCAATTTAAGTGGGAACCTTATATTATCTTCAACATTCATATTTGGAAATAGTTCAAAATTTTGATATACAAACCCTATATTTCTGCTTTCTGGAGGTAAACTTGATATTAGATTTTCTTTGTATGTTACATCTCCTTTAGCAAATGAGTATCTTCCTGCTAATGTTTCTAGAAATAGAGTTTTACCTGAACCACTAGAACCTAATAAAACGAAGTATTCATGATTATTAATTTTTAAACTATTTTTTTTTAACTTAAAATTAGGCAAATCAAGCGATAAATTTTTAATTTCTAACATATTAGTTTTTATCAACCTCTCTATTAAAAAATATTTCAAAAAACATCAAGCATGCAAGTGATATAAATATCAAAATTACAGCTATACCTACTGCAATATCTATATCACCAGTAGACATATTTAAATATATCGAAGTGGGTATAATTTCAGTTTTCATACGTGTAGAGCCTGCTATCATAGCCACTGCACCAAATTCACCAAGTGCTCTTGACCAAGTCATTACAGTTGCAGATATTATTCCAATTTTTAGATTTGGAAGAATTATAAATTTAAATGCTTCCCAACGGTTACATCCAAGAGTGCGTGCAACAAATACCATCTTTTCATTACCATCATTTAATGAAGTGAGGAGTATTTTAATTGTGAGTGGTAGATTTACGAATACCTGAGCCAAAACTATTCCTTGTCTTGTAAATACAAAATCAAGTTTAAGAATTTTATAAAGGGAATCTCCAATACCCATTCTACCAAACAAAAGTAAAAGAGCAATTCCTGACACTAGATGAGGAAGAGACATAGGAAGATTTATTATCTGTATAAGTAGTTTTTTAAATGGTAATTTAGTAATATGCAAAAAGTAAGCTGCTGGAATAGCTAATAAAAGACATACTATGGTAGATATTAAAGATGTCTTGATGCTAAGTACTATTGCAAATTGTACTTCTACTGAATTTAAGCATATAGGAACATAACTCAGCCCCTTAATGATTAGCATAAAAAGTGGAGATACGATAAATAAAAAGACTATAGCAAAGAATCCAGTAAGTAGCATAATAAAGATTTTATTTTTCAAATTAAACCACTACTTAACTGGTTCAAAACCATATTTTTTAAATACTTGTTTAGCTTCATCAGACGCTACATAATTTATAAATTTATTGGCTAAATCCTTTTTATCACTATAGTTCACAGTTCCTGCTGATATGATTTGGTCTATGTTTTTATCTGGAGCAATCTCTATAACTTCTACATCATTATTACCAAAAACAGAGTCTTTTGTAGCTATTGTAGCATCTGCTTTACTTGATATTAACTGTACAATCATTTCGTTTACAGTTGCAGCTATAGAAACAACATTATCATTTATAGATTTCAAATTATTTTTTTCAAGTATTTTTTGAGTAGTCTTACCGATAGCATTAGACTCTTTATCTCCAAAAATAAGTTTAATACCTTCTTTATTTAGGTCTTCTAGGTTTTGAATATTAGCAGGATTTCCTTTAGGTACAACTATTGCAGGTGTATGATGTGCCACCGTTTTATGTTCACTTACAAGTTCTTTTTCAAATGCTTTTGAGTAGATTGGCTCAGAACCAACAATAAATGCATCGCCTTTGTGACTTGTCTCAATTTGAGCTATTAGTTGTGCAGAACCTGCATAACTATATTCAATTTTGACATTATTTTCTTTCTCAAATTTCTGAGCTATTTCATCCATTGGCTTTTTTAAACCTGCCCCTGAATAGACAAAAAGAGTTTCTTTTTCTTTTGAATCATTAGTTGTTGTCACTTTAGTATTAGCTTCATTATCAACTTTTTTGTCTTTAGAATTACATGCAGTAATACTTAACGAAATAATCATAGCTAAAGCCAATACCGAAAATTTTTTTAACACAATATATTCCCCCTTAGTAAATTAATGTAAATTCTTTTTCAGTATATCATACTAAGAAAACGATGTCTAAGTTTTTGTTATGTTTTGTTATGTTTTATAATATTTTGTTATGTTCTATTGTGTTAAAAAAGATTTATTTGAGAGAATAGATATAATATAGTGGTTAGATGGTAAAGAGTTTACTTTATTAATTATTTTTAAAAATTTCTAGAGTTAGCTTAGTTTATATTAATTTAACTAATAAAATATAGAGTAAGAACTGTTATGTAGAATAATTGTAGTCTATTGAATAATTTCAAACAATAAATTTATTTTTATATGATATTTTTATTGTATAAATGGGATTAGGGTTTTAATATTCTATTTAATTGATATAAAGTTTATATTTATTTCTTAAAAAAAATTGTAGAAAATATTTACATATTATAATATAATAAGTCATTTTTTTAGTGTATAATAGATGATATGGAATAGGTGTTATAAAGTGGCAATCATAGAAAAATTTAAGTGTAGAAGTATATTTTAATTGATAATGTATATAGGAGGAGGACAAAATTTGAGTACCATTATTTATGCCTATTTGATACCATTTATAGGATTAATTTTTTTGATATTTCTTATTAAAATGAATCATTTATTTAATAAGGAGCAGAGTAGATTGTTTATAATATCAATAGTAATTAACTTAATACTTATTATAGTCACATCTACTGATTACATAATATCAAAACAGATAAATTCACCACTATGGATGGTTCGTAGGATTACATCTTTTTTAAATTTTGCAATAAGTCCATTGATTCCTATTTTACTTATAAAGATATTTAAACAAAAAAAGGATACAATTATATTTTATTTGCCATTTTTGATAAATTTTATTATTTGTTTTTTTAGTATGTTTATTAAAATTATATTTTTTATAGATATAAATAATTATTATGAAAGAGGGTGTCTATTTTTCATACCTTCTTCTATAGTATTATTATATATTTTAATATTTATAATCAATCCAGTTACATCTCATGTACAAGAAAAGAGAATGGAACGTATTATTGTTACATCTATTGCTGTTACAATAATCGTAGGATTACTTTTAGAAATTTTTTATTACTATCATTTTCTAAGTTACGGATTCTCAGCATTAGGACTTATTATTTATTATATACTACAAAATATTAATTTCTTTTCAAAAGATTCTTTGACAGGAGCATATAATCGCCAAATGTATAATTATATGTTGGATAAAATTAATAATTCTTTAAATTGTGTTATTGCTCTTTTAGATATTAACAATTTCAAATATATAAATGATAATTATGGACATGATGAGGGCGATAAAGTATTAATTTTATTTGTTAATATTATTAATAAGAATATTAAAGATATTGCATCTTTTTATCGTACAGGTGGAGATGAATTCATGTTGATATCAACTAAAGTAACTGAAGACGTACTCTTAAATGCTCTTAATAAATCTAAGATAGAGTTAGAAAAATATGACCTAAGTTTTGCGTGTGGAGTAAGTGAATATAATAAAGAAGATAATCTTGAGGAAATACTACATATGGTTGATAAAAAAATGTATATAAATAAAAATCAAATTAAAAATCAAGAAAAAGAATAATTCCAAGTAAGAAATTATTTGAAATTCTAATAATAATTAAGTGAAATATATTTTAAATAAAAGCATGTATTTTTTAGTATGATTTTTAGTTTTTATATCATTGAGTAGTGGAAGAAAAAAATATTTTATAAAAAAGTTTCAAGTATTTAATGTATTAATAGGAAGTCCAAAAAAAATTACATAAGATAAAAATGATAAAAATACTATAAAGTATATGAAAAAATAAA
Source organism: Clostridioides sp. GD02367 (assembly GCF_045900275.1). Lineage (NCBI taxonomy): Bacteria > Bacillati > Bacillota > Clostridia > Peptostreptococcales > Peptostreptococcaceae > Clostridioides > Clostridioides sp. GD02367. Next base: position 190,456 of record NZ_JBJODK010000002.1, read on the forward strand.
ATAATTTTTTTTAGATGCAGATAAATCAAATTTTTTTCTTGGTTTATCACATAAATAGGATATCAGATAATAGTCTTTAATTTAATCTCCTCATAGAATCAGTATGAGTTTAGAATACTATGAGGAGGTAATTATATTAATTTAATTTGTAGTATTTTAAATAAATTGATATAAAAAATATCACATTAGATAAGAAAAATTCATTTTTACACATCTTAAGAAATCGACTTGAGTTAAATCCAGACGATTCTAATAAATAAATTAGTAATCTAAATTATTTTAGATTTGTTATATTTCATTAAAAAATGAAAATCTGAATGATAAGAATATATATCAATTAATTTTCATTAAGTATTTTTAAAAAGTAGAAAAAACTAAAAAGGGTTTTCTAGAAAATAAAATCTATCTAATTATGTTTACTAATAGCATAACTTGATGTAAATAATTTTCAACTATTTTTATCCGCTCTATAGTATAAAATCATTTAATTGTGTATCTATAAAATCGTAATAATCATATGCACTACCAATATAGGTAGATAATATATGAGTGTATCTATCTATATTATTTGTAAATATACTATCATATCCCCCTAAAAAACTTTCATAAAAACAAAAAGAAAACATCTTTTTGGCAACTGGCTAACATAACTTATAAAAATTTTATAAGCCTTAGTCCCTATAGCTTTGCGTCACTAAATTTCTCTAGTTTTGCCGATTTAGTTTTACTCTACAATTATATAATACAACAGAATAGAGTATTATTCAATAGATTTATTTGAAAATTGAAAAAATTATAAAAATGAAAAAATTATTTTCTAAATAAAAATCAACGATTAATTAATTTTGATATAGTATTGTAAGATATAATTTATTGTGAGATATCGATGTATATAAATACAGTTATGAGCAATTAAAGAATGGTGAAAAATAATGATAGATATAATAGAAATGTTGACAAATAAAAAGTGTTATTGAAATAAGAACAACCTGAAATTAGTAGCATTTCATTTTTTGTATGAAATTTAAATGACAAATGGGAATTAAAAAGATAAAAGTGATAATATTAGGATGAAAAATTATATTCAAATAATCAAATAAAAAAAGACCCTTAAAAGAGTCTTTCCCGAAAAATCTATATATTATAATATAGTTATATTTTCTGCTTGAGGACCTCTAGCGCCTTTAACTATATCAAAGCTTACTTTTTGACCTTCTTCTAATGATTTAAATCCTGAAGTTTGTATAGCTGAGAAATGAGCAAATACATCATCTCCATTTTCTACTGATATAAATCCAAATCCTTTTTCGTTGTTAAACCATTTCACTATTCCATTATTCATTAAAAATACTCCTATTAACCTATATCAAGATATACTTGATTTAATTGTGTATCAACACAAATACTATTGTATCATAATTTAATAGAGATGTCTACCTAATTATGATTTATAGTTAATATTTTATATTAAAAGGTTCTCAATATTTATTTTTTAGATGTAATTATTTCTCTAGTTTATTAAATGTAGAAAAAACTAAAAAGGGTTCTCTAGAAAACAAAATCTATCTAATTATACCTACTTACCAATACCATCACTTGATGTAGACAAGATTCTACTACATTTTCTCCATACTCTAGTATAAAATCATCTAGCTGTGTATCTATAAAATTACAGTAATCATATGAACTGCCAATATAAGCAGTTAATATATGTGTACACATATCTATTTTTTCCATAAACATTTTACATCCCCCTAAAAAACTTTCATAAAAAACAAAAAGAAAATATCTTTTTGGCAACTGGCTGACATAACTTACAAGGATTCTATAAGCCTTAGTCCCTATAGCTTTGCGTCACTAAATTTCTCTAGTTTTGCCGATTTAGTTTTATTCTACAATTAAATAATACAACAGAGTTGCTTATTATTCAATATATTTATTTGAAAATTGGATTAATTTATAGATATGAATGTTATTTTACATTAAAAAAATAGATTGAAGATGCAAAATATATGTTAAAACTTACTTGTAATTTTTGCGTTAAAAAACTTTTACTATTTATTTAAATAAATTCGATTTCAGTATAAATATTAAGAGATATTTAAATAATTTATTAACATATTAAAGAATTAAGTTACTTTTAATTTGATTTTTTTATTTTAAAAACTATGAGGTTTCATGAATGATATATAAGAGTTGTATTATAAGATGACAGAATAAAGTTATTTAGTAATAGATAAAAAAGATTATTAACTAACAGGAAGTCTGTATGTAATCGGTGGAGTAACTTGTAATGAAATTAAAGAATTAAATAAGACTAGAGGAGAAAAATTCACTCAAATATATAGGTGAGAATATATGAACAACAAGGAATGAGGCTAAAAAGTTTATAAAATAAAAGTTATAAAAGTATTTAGACAAAGAATATTAATTTTTTTAAGTAGCCATTTTTAGGGAAAGGGAAACTTTTTTTGAAATATAATATAATTATAATAATAAAATAATGCTTTTATAAATATCAAGACACAGAATATAAAAATTTTATAATAATATATTTACCAAAATTATACAACATATCTTATATTATAACTATATAAATCATATAAATCAATACTTAGACAGGCTGATAGAGTAGTTTTTAAAAACAATAGAGTTATAATACAAAAACTATCTTAATATCCCTTTCCCTAAAATAGGAGATTTTTATTATTATTTAATAATGATTTTTAATATTAAAGCTAATATTCAAGTATTATTTAAAAATATTTAAGATTTAAATCCTAATTTATAATAATATTATAAAAAGTAAATTGGTATGTACTGTAATAATTAAAACTTTAGACTTTAATTAAAATACTTTTTAGTCGAGTAATCTAATGTATATTCATATAAAATTGTTAAAGATGTAATTATGATAGTAAAAATATAGAGTTAGATTGTGTAATTTTAGATATTTATCTTTATACAGTAAATTAAAAATCAAATGAAATACAAAATAAAATACATAGTCTAAAACAATTTATATCAAAATATAAAAATCTTGGTTTTAGTTAGTAAGTGATTTTAAATAATTTTATCAAATATATATGTGAAAATAATTTACTAGGTACATACGTATCTTGTGTGAAATTTAAAGTATGCAGAAAATATATGAAAAGAATAAAGACTATGGATTTATAGTTGTTAAAGTTTCTTATAATGGTAAAGAAATACTATTGGAAAATATACTAAAGATATTTACTTAGTTATTTATAGAAAAAATAATGATATTTAGGAGTGACTATAATGCAAACTAATGTATTGATAATTGATGGAGATAAGAATAATTGCCAAGAATTGAAACAGTTTCTAGAAGAAAAAGGCATAAATGTCTATTTAGCATATAATTGTAAAGAAGCTATTGGAAAAATATTTAGTAATAAATTTGATTTGATATTTCTAGAAATAATTTTAACTGATGGTGATGGTTGGGATTTTTGTAAAAAAATTAGAAATATAACTACTTGCCCAATTATTCATATAACTTACATAAATGAAGAACAAAGTATTTTAAATGCTTTAAATTCTGGTGGAGATGACTATTTAATAAAGCCTTTAAATTTAGAAATATTATATGCGAAAGTTAAAGCTATTTTAAGAAGATTGAATTCATATACAAATAATAAGGAAAATAACATAAAATTAGAAGAATATAATAGAGCCAGTGGAGTCATAAAACTAGAAAATAAAATGATAAAATTAACTCCAACAGAAAATAGGTTATTAAATTACTTTATGGATAATGCGGAAAAGACTCTAACAATTAAAGAAATATATGAACATGTATGGATGAATGAATATTTAGAGGATAATTATAGTGTTGTAGTTGCAGTGAATGGTTTAAGAAAGAAAATAGAGAAAGATTATAAAAATCCTCAGAAGATTATAACAATAAGAGAAGTTGGATATTATTTTAATAATATATAAAGTTTTACAAATGGAATGATAAGAGGTTCTACCCAAACATAGATTTTATTAATAGATATAGTTGATACTTTATATAAAATAATTATGAAAATATGGAAAAATATGTTTGATATGATTATGATTAAGGTATAAAATTTAATAAATAGAGTGATAAGGGGTGGATAAGATGTTAATACATGATAAGTGCTTTTATCCAAATAATATTTATCCAGCGATAGACTTTCTTAAGATAAAAAAGCAATTAAAATCAATATACAAGAATGATTTATCAGATTGTGGAAATATATGTATAATAGAAAGAAAAGAATATTCTATAAGTATAAATAGTATAGGTGAGATAAATATATATTATGATTTAGAATATGAAAATAAGATACAGAGTATAGTTGATGAGATTGAACAGTTATTCAAAACTCAAGTTAAAAATTTTAGTGTATCAAAATTTAAGCATTGATGATTAAAAGGTAGCAACTATCTTCAGTTGCTACCTTTTAAAGTGTAGGTATATAAGAAACTAAGTATAGCCATTTATCAAATAGTAATGATAGTATAAAGCCTGAAAGAAATATACCTAATATGTACCATAAGAAAGTATTTAGATTTTTTTTCATAGATAATCACCAATTCATATTATATTTAATCTTCTTAATTAAAGTATAGCAATAATAAGTATAAAGAGTATATAAAATATTACAAATATTAACAGGATACATGAAACTATAGTAAAAGTTGTAATAATAAAACGAACGAAAATTATCATACTAAAAGCACTCCAATAATTTTAGGAGTGCTTTTATGATGATAATTTATTAAAATATAAATCATTAATAGCATTGTTTAAAAATATTTAAAATGCTGTAAAACCTCCATCAACAGGCATAAATATACCAGTTACATTGCTTGCTTCATCTGATGCTAAAAATAAAGTGACATCTCCAACTTCTTCTGCAGAAGCTACTCTATTCTGTGGAGATACTGTTTTTCCTGATACTATTCCATTCTCAGTATTTTTACTTCCTGTTTCTTTCCTTTTGTTGTTTAAGAATTCTAATGCTTCATGGTACATAGGAGTATCTGTAGTACCTGGATTAATTGCATTTACTCTTATGCCATTTTTTGCATAATCTAAGGCCATATTTTTTGTTAATCCATTTAGAGCATGTTTTGAAGTAACATATGCACTATGCCCAGGGAATCCAGTTAAGCCAGCAACTGAAGATACATTTATTACTACTCCTCCGTTGCCAAATTTTATCATTTCATTTATGCTAAAGTGTGAACAATGAAATGCTGACATAACATTACAATCAAAGACATGTCTAAACATTTCTTCTGACATTTCATGAACCGGGGCAGGTGTTCCAGTGATTCCAGCATTATTTATTAGTATATCTAATCTTCCAAATTTACTAATTGCTGTGTCGATAACTTTTTTACAATTCTGTGAAGTTTTCAAGTCTAGTATTAAGAATTCTACATTTGGAGTTATCTCTTTTATTTCCATCAAAGTTTTTTTACCCATTTCTTCTTTTTTATCTGCTAATACTAATTTTGCTCCTTCTTTGGCAGCTCTTAATGCTATTGCCTTACCTATTCCTCCTGATGCTCCTGTTACAATCATAACTTTATCCTTAAATCTATCTTTAATTATAGCTGACATAATAAATAACTCCTTTTATTATTTTAGTATTAAAATAACCTTTTTATATGAAATCTATTCTACTTGTGATTTTATTTTAGAAAGATACTTTTTTTAAAAACATACATATTATTACCCAAGTAAAAAAGTTTCATAAAAACAAAAATAGTATATGTTTTTTATAAGTTGATGATATAAATGATAATTTATTTTACAAATCTTAGTTCATATATATTTATGTCACTAGAGTTCTCTAATTTTAGTGATTTAATTTCATTCTACAGTTAGAAGAGTGCAATAGAACTAGTTATTATTTAACATATATGTTTGAAAATTTGATAAATTTATAGATGTGAATAATAATTTTAATATATAAAAATAAATTAAATAAGTGGGTCATATGGTAAAGTCTACCTATAGTTTTTGTGTTAAAAAGCTCCTATTATTAGTTTAAGTTATACTGAATGAGGGAGCGACATAAGATGAAAGAAGAAATAATAATAGAAAAATTATTAAGAACAGAACTAATAATAATGAAGTATTTATGGAAAAAAGATTCTAAAATGTCTAAAAAAGAAATTATAAAAGATATAAAGCAGATATATAGATGGCATAAAAGGACAATAAAAATACTACTAAGAAGATTAGTTGATAAATGTTACTTAGATAGGGATATTATAAAGTTTTAATCTCATTATAAAATAATAATAGATAATGAAAAATATTACACTTTTAATCTAAAAGTAGACCCAACTGTCATTTTAACAACATTAAAAGATATACAAACTGTAGATAGCAAAATAGATACAACTAAAACAGAATTAACAAGCAACATAGAAACTGTTAAGACAGAGATTAATAATAAAATAGGAGATACAACACTACTTGAAACAACAGATAAAACAAATATAGTTAGTGCAATTAATGAGGTAAAAACTAGTGTAGATAGCATAGAAAAAACAGCAGAAAAAACAATAAACTATGAACTTACAGACAATGCGATACACACACTTAAAATAGTAGTTACAGATGCAACTCTACAATATATATCATCCAAATTAGTAGAAATTGGAGAAGGATTTAAGAATGTGAAAACAAGTATTATAAATACTTTAGTGCTTAAAAATATAGATGCAAATTTAAATAATACACTTGTTGAGTTATCAGAGAAAATAAAGACTTATTTTGATAGTTCAGATGCTAGTGTACAGGAGTTGCAAAATAGGATAACAGAATTAACTAATCAGTTAAGCCAAAGAAAAAAATATGCCAAAGGAGGAAGAACATTTTCAGCCAATATATTGACAATAGTAGGGTTAGACTTTAAACTTAGTGCTGTAAACTTGTATTTTCAAATAGATACAACTTTCCAAGAAGGAGTATCAAATAATAATTATAAAGGAGTCAAATTGAATGGTATTTTATTGGATTTTTATGCACAAGAATATTATTATAGTGGTAGATATCGTACTTCATCTGGTTCTAGAGAAAGTTCAAGTATAATATTTACAAATAATGGATTTGCAATCAAACGAGATGTGTATGATTTAAAAAAACTTACAAATGTACAATGGGAAGCATGGAGTTGATATGGATAGAGAAAATAGAATTATATATGACCAGTCAGGTAAAATATGGCTACAAACAGGTGAAGCAACAGGTAATGTATTAGAACATGATACAATAATAGAACTACATTACTTGGATATTGAATACGGAAGTATAGACTATAATAAACAGTATATAGAGTCAATAAATCCAGTTACAAAAGAACTGATAATAAAAGATATACTGACAGAATAATAAATAACAATATAAAAATTTTTAAGGACCTAATTAAACCTAAGTCCTTTTTTAGTATAAAAAATTAGGAGGTTTTCATGAATGAAGAACTTTTCAAAGACAATTTGAAACGACATGAGGTAACAATAAATAAACATAATGATGAAATAGATGAATTAAAAGTAGCAAATATAGAGTCTAAAGCAGAGTTAAAGGCACTATGCGAGAATTTAAACTCGCTTACAAGCATGTTAAAGTGGCTAATTGGAACAATGATTACAACACTTGTAGGATTCTTTATATTTGCAATACAGAGAGTACTATTTTAATTAGGAGGAAAATATATGGATAATTTAATAAGTTTCATACCTGAGCAGTTGCTAATTTTAGTTGCTGCTCTTTATATTTTGGGGTTCGGTTGTAAGAAGTATAAACAGTTAGATAACAAGTATATTCCAGTAGTGTTATTGATACTTGGAGTAGGTTTTTCAGTATGGATGTTAGGATTAAATGCTGATGCAGTCTTACAAGGTGTAATTTGCTGGGGTATATCAATAGGTATAAATCAAACTTATAAACAATTAAAGGAGGAAAATAAACAATGAAAATAGCAATAGTACCAGGACATACACTAATAGGTAAAGGAACAGGAGCAGTCGGTTATATAGATGAAGGAAAAGAAAATAGAATACTAACTGACTTAATTGTGAAATGGTTAAAACAAGGTGGAGCAACTATATATACTGGTAAGATATATAAATCGAATGATTATCTATCTGAACAATGTCAAATAGCAAATAAACAAGACATAGACTTAGCAGTGCAAGTACATTTCAACGCAAATAATACAACACTAAATCCTATGGGTACAGAAACAATATATAAAACTAATAATGGCAAAATATACGCTGAAAGAGTCAATGAAAAGTTAGCAACAGTATTTAAAAATAGAGGTGCAAAATCAGATGTAAGGGGTTTGTATTGGCTTAATCATACAAAAGCACCAGCGATATTAATTGAAGTATGTTTTGTAGACAGTAAAGCAGATACAGATTATTATATTAGACATAAAGATATAGTTGCTAAATTAATAGCAGAAGGTATTTTAAATAAAACTATAAATAATAAAGAGAATAGCGAGGGGAAAATCATGTATAAACATACAATCGTTTATGATGGAGAGGTTGACAAAATACCTGCAACTGTGGTTGGTTGGGGTTATAATGATGGTAAAATATTAATATGTGATATAAAAGATTATGTACCAGGTCAGACAGAAAATTTATACGTTATAGGAGGAGGAGCATGTAATAAAATAGATTCTATAACTAAAGAGAGATACACTATGATAAAAGGTAATGATAGGTTTGATACACTTTACAAATCGTTAGATTTTATTAATAGATAGATTGAAGGTAGCAACTGGAGATAGTTGCTACCTTCTTTTTTTATACTTTCTTTCTTTAAGTTTTTTATTTTCCATATTATCTAATACTTGCAACGAACTCATATAGAATTTTTGGCGACTATCCCATTTTTGCTGAGCTTCACATATTAGATATGAATAAGCACTAAAAAAAACTCCTATTACAGAACCAGCAATATAAAAATCTTTTATAATATTGTTGGCAAATAGACTAAAGAAAATTGATATAAATGCAGCAATAAGAGCAATTACAAATGGACTTGATGGATTATTTTTAGAATTTAAGATGGTTTTGATGCGTGTTTTTTCTGTTTTTATATTTTCTAGTGAAACCATCTCCTTAAGAGAATTATAAAATCTATAATTGCATTTATAATATTCTTCAGCTTCTTTTATGTCTGGCTTTTCTTCTTCTTGAATAATATTCAACTGCTCTATAGGGCTTTTTTTGTTAAATTTAATAATATCAAATATATCATTTAGAAATATATTTTATACCTCCATAAATTAATGTCTATTATACTTTAATTTATTAGCATATTTAAGAACTTATATCAGCAATTTGTCAAACTATTTTTAGAAGAAAATAGAGCAAGGACACAGGAGAAAAATTTACAGAGATTTATTCTTATGATGTGTGGTTAACAATGGATAAGGCTAGAGAATTTGTAAAAGAAAAATTATAAGTTTTAAAGTTTTATTTAAACAAGTATATAGATAAGAAAAATTTATATCAAAGTTTTTCTTATCTATTTTTTCTTATAAATATATTTATTAAATTTATAAAAAGATATATTTCTAGAAAAAATATGTTTTTTGACTATTTATGCGTTTTTGATGGCTAGTTAGACAGTAAGTGTTGAATATTTTGAATATTTAATTTATTATTTTAATAAATAATTATATATAAGTACACATATAATTATTTATTAAAATAAAATTAAGAGGTGATTTTATGAATTTAGATTTTCACTATTATGGTACATATCTTGCAGCTAAAATAGCTGGTTATAATGATTCTGATGCAAATACAATAGCTTATGCTGCTCAATATGTGGATGAATCAACTAAGAGTATGATTCTTGAAGATGTAAATTTTACACTACCTACAGTACAGACAACTTTAGAATTTGAAAAATATTATGCAGATTTTACTTCATGGGGCTATAAATGGAATCTTGATAGTTTAAATGAAATAAGAAAAGTATGGATACCATTTCATTTTTTACCTGGAAATTTGAACAACCAATATGAGTATAATGGAGTTAAAGAAAGCACAGGACTTACAACAAACTGGAAATTTAAAGATGGAGATGAGAGAAGATTTAGATTAATGTGTTTACCAAATAGTGAAACTGTTTCTTCTATTATAAATGACCTTATCTATTTTCATAGTACTGAGGAATATAAATTACAATTTATTGGAATGAGAATGCATGTACTTGCAGATACATGGGCACACATGTATTTTATTGGAAGACCTGAATGGTATATTAATGATGTTAAAGAATTTATAGCAGAAGAAAGTAAATACATAGAAGAAACTAAATGGACTAAAGCAGAAGAATATCGTAACGGTAGCTGGCATGCTATTAATGTTTCTGGTACTCCTGAGGTTGGTGGATATGAAGGAATTGCATATCTTGGACATGGAAGAATGGGTCATATACCAGACTATGGATATCTCAATTACAGATATGTTCCAAATTGGAGTTGTACTGATGATAAAGTGAAGATACAAAAAAATAATCAAGACAATTTCTTTAAAGCATTTTGTCAAATGGTATATGCACTAAAGTGTATTAAGAATGGTACTGATTTTAGCCTAAATCAATATGAGAGTTTAACAGAAAATCAAAAAATAGAAGTTATAAAAGTAATAACAACTAGAAAAGATGACCAGTCAGATGCATGGAAAAAAGCAATAAAAGCTTTAGGATATAGTTCTTTAGATAACTTTGATAAAAACAAATGGAAAAATGAATTTGAAAAATCTTCTAATAAGCAAAAAACAAACTATTATTATTTTAATCTAGTAGCCAAGAAACATATAGATTATGTAAATAATTTCTTAGAAGAAAATAAATTGAAATTAGATGAAATGTGTAGTGAATATTGTGAATTCAAGACTTTTGATGATAGCCAATTTGCTAAAAATAGAAATAGAGTAACAAAAATTATACTTAGAGGAGCTTTTATAGTTGATGCTATACAGTTTGTATATGATGGAAAATATAAAACTCAACTACATGGAGAACCTTTTGGGGGTAGCATAGTATCTATGGATTTAGATGTGGATGATTATATAATTAAAATAAGTGGTTCTATAGGATGGTTTACTGGTTTATCTATACCAGCTAGAACAATAGGTAAAATAACTTTTTTAACTAAAAAAGGAAAAACTATAACAGCAGGAGAAGAAAAAGCCTTTAAGAAATATGGAAACTTTACTCTGGAACCAGAATCTGGTGAACAAATATTTGCCCTTCAGGGTTCATACTCAGTATATAATTTTAGTTCAGAGTATAGCAAAAGATATTTAGATTGTCTAGGGATTGCTTGTATGAAATAATTACATGAAAGAATGTTTAAAAGCCAAATTAGAAATTTTTATTTAATAGATAGATTAGAAGGTAGCAACTAGAGTTAGTTGTTATCTTCTTTTACTATTAATCCTATTATATTTTATATAACTATATATCTTTTCCTAATTATATAATAGGATATTATTGTTATAATAGATACTAATATTACTGATATTATCGCAGTATCAAGTCTTCTTATTAATAACCCCATTATTATGTATTCCAAGCCTATTAAATATTGAAAAAATATTTCTAGTTTAGTAGCTTTTTCTCTATCTATATTACCATATTTTAATTCTAATTTATTTAAATACTTTTTCTTACAATAATTAGTTTTACCCTTGATTAAATATCCTACAGTAACCACTATTGTAAATGTTACTCCATAACTTAAAAATATAATGTTCCAAGAGTTCATAGTAGAGATACCTCCATTTAGATTTAGATTTATTTCTCTTAATCAAATTATATCAGTAGTATGAACATAAAGAATGTCTAAAAAATTACAAATATTAATAGAATGAATAACATTATACAAGATTAAACAAAGAAAAATGTGGTAGGGTTAACCTACCACATTTTTACCCACTAATAAATGATGATACAAAAGTCAGTATAAAAAATGAAACAAACAATATAATGAACTTGTGCAATTTGCTTAGTTGAAATACTTTATTAGCAAAAAATAAAATTAATACTGAGAGCAATGCAAAAAGTAAATCTTTTATAATAATCATTTTATATCCTATTGATTTCTTACAGATTGTAAGTAGTATTTAGTTACATAAGCCCCGCCTTTATTATAACGTATTTTTTTAAATTTAAAGATTTTCCCAGATGTTATATTTGACCCAAGATGCATTATAATTGCTCCAACTATAGCAGCAAGATACTGACCTACACCAGGAATGGCACCGCCAAAAGACCTGCAACTCCTGTACCAGCACCAGCTAAAGTTAATGCAACTCCTTTAGAAAGATATAAATCAAAGCCTGTCTTAGTCCAAACTATTTTATTTGTCCCAGCTTTTCTATAATATAATTCATTTTCAACAAGAGTAGTGTTAACATCGTTTTCCTTAAGGTTTTTAATTAGTTTATTCATATCTATGTATGTAACTGTACCTGGTTTAGGTAATTGAGAGTCGTTGATTTTCAAGTCTTCTATTGACGCTGGATTATTTTCCATATAATTTGGGATGTCATTTGAAAGCCCCATTGCATTGGCTGTTTGTCCAATAGGTATACCTACAAGAGCTGCTAATAATGCTACTGATAACAATTTCTTAATCCTTGGGTTTCTTAGTTTCATAAAATACATCCATTTTAAATTAGTTATATATCAAAGATATATATTATTGTTGTAGAATGTAATTCTTAAGAATTAACTATATTAAATATTAATAAAACATATAGTAAAACTTAAGAATGCATACAATAAAACTGAATATAAATTAAGTATATGAGATAAATTTCATGTAATATAAGCTTATATATTATAATTATATATAAACTTATAATATATATTGTAACAATAAAACGAACTAAAATTATCATACTAAAACATAAGACATGTTAAATTGTATTAGATATATAAATTAACATACACCAAAGCACTCCTATAAAAAGAGTGCTTATTTTTTTGGAACACATTAAAGAAAAAACTATCAAGAATATTACTCAACATACCTTAGAAACGATTTAAATAGGTCTTTTTAACAACCTAGAACATATGATATAATAAAAAAATAGAAGTGTATTTGCAGTACACTTCTATATCTGTAACTAAGCATTCTCATGTCAGGGAATGATTTTTTCATTTCTCCAAACAACCTTGTTTTTTTCATCAACAATTATCTTACATATACTAGCAATAAAAAAAGACCCTAAAAGAGTCTTTCCCGAAAAATCTATATATTATAATATAGTTATATTTTCTGCTTGAGGACCTCTAGCACCTTTAACTATATCAAAGCTTACTTGTTGACCTTCTTCTAATGATTTAAATCCTGAAGTTTGTATAGCTGAGAAATGAGCAAACACATCATCTCCACCTTCTATTGATATAAAACCAAATCCTTTTTCATTATTAAACCATTTCACTATTCCATTATTCATTAAAAATACTCCTATTAACCTATATCAAGATATACTTGATTTAATTGTGTATTACCACAAATACTATTGTATCATAGATTAATAGAAACGTCTACTTAATTATATTTATTTAGTTAACATTTCTACTTATTCTTAATATTAAAAATACATTTAAGACCTTTGTATTACTATAAATTGGTACGAATGTAGATAAAGCTAAAAAAAATTCTCTAGAAAACAAAATCTATATAACTGTGTATCTATAAATTTATAATAATCATATGAACTATCAGTATAAGCAGTCAATATATGTGTATATCCATACAATTTATTTTTAAATATAGATATTATTACCCACCTAAAAAACTTTCACAAAACCAAAAGAGTATATGTTTTTGATAACTTACCAATATAACTTATAACTCATCTTACAAGTCTTATTTAATAAATATTTATACCACTAAATTCCTCTAGTTTTACCAATTTAGTTTTATTCTACAATTAAAACAATACAATATAACTAGTTATTATTCAACAGATATGTTTGAAAATTGAATAAATTTATGGATATGAATAATATTTTTTATATATAAAAATAAACTAAAACAGTAGAATATATGGTAAATTTTACCTGTAGTTTTTGTGTTAAAAAGCTCCTATTATTAGTTTAAGTTAGACTGAATGAGGGAGCGACATAAGATGAAAGAAGAAATGTTAGTAGAAAAATTATTAAGAGCAGAATTAATAGTGATGGAATATTTATGGAAAAAAGATTCTAAAATGTCTAAAAAAGAAATTGTAAAAGATATAACACAGATGTATGGATGGCATAAAAGTACAATAAAAACACTATTAAAGGGGCTACTTGACAAAGGTTATTTGGCTAGGGATATTATAAAGTTTCAATCTCATTATAAAATAATAATAGATAATGAAGAATATTACGCTTTTAAGAAAAAGGTACTAAAATCTAGCAAGAGTAGAAAAATAATGCGGTCTCTTACTACCATGCATAAAAATGTAAGTAAAGAAAAGTTAGATTCATTAGAAGAGTATTACAGAAACTTAAAAGAGTAATATGGTAAAAATCAGATGTATATATTTGGCTAAATTCTCTTGTCTGAGAAGTTTTATTGATGTAGAATTTACATATGCATAAATCGGCAAAAGGGTGTAAACTATGAAAATTAGTAAATTACCAGAAGCAGAATTAAAAGTTATGAGATATATTTGGGAAGCTAACAAAGTATTAACTTCTAGAGATTTGGTTAATGCAATGGAAGGACAAAATGGATGGAATGAATCAACTACATTTACAGTTTTAAAAAGATTAGAGCGAGGGGAATTTTTAGGTACAGAGAAAATAGGTAAACTTACACACTATAATGCAATAGTAAAAGAGGAAAAATATCTAAGGTTTGAAACAAAAGAATTTTTGAAGAATATACATAAAAATTCAATTTCAAGTTTAATATCAGCATCGCATAGTAAAGATGATGAAGTGGATGAAGATAAATTAATTGAACTCGAAGAACATTTTAAGCGTTTGAAAGAAAAAAATGACAAATAGATACATAATAAATAAAATGAAGGTAGAAAAAGTTATAATTTCATACCTTCATTTTATTTATTATTCTGAACATATTAAAAAAATGAAATAGGTTTGTCTTATATTTATATAAATTTTAATAAAATATGTATGGTATATAATAGATAGTATGTATAAAAATAGAATTTAAATAAGTAGCTATTATTGCAGTTAAATAAATGCTTCTAAACCTATTTGGGTGGAAGAACGGTGGAAGAAAATTAGTAAAATATGATTCTTCCACAATTCTTCCACCTTAAAAATAAAAACTGCTCAATAAGAATTAATATACATTAATTCAGCTGAATCCAATCAAAATACTTAAATAAAAGTAATCTGAAAACAACATAATTAAAATCAATTAATTCAAATAAACCTCAATTTATCTTAAATCTTAAGAAATATTTAAGATTTAGGATAATATTTTCTTAAGATTTATATTCTATTATATATTTATAAGGTAAAGTTACAAAAATGTAAGCCAAATTAATATAACAATTTAGTCATTGTTGAGAAAGGGAGTGAAAGATATTGTATAATAGAGATGAGTATTATTATACAATAGAGGAAGTGAAAACATGTACAACATATTAGTAGTAGATGATGATAAAGAAATCGTTGATTCAATAGAAATATATCTTAAATCAGAAGGATTTAAAATATATAAAGCATATGATGGAATGAAAGCTTTGGAAGTAATAACAGAGAATGACATTCATCTAATATTAATGGATATAATGATGCCTAAATTGGATGGAATCAAGGCAACTGTGAAAATACGAGAAGAAAGAAACATACCAATAATTTTAATTTCAGCAAAAAGTGAAGATACAGATAAAATAATGGGATTAAATATTGGAGCTGACGATTATATAACAAAGCCATTTAACTTATTAGAGCTTATAGCTAGAGTTAAATCAAACTTAAGACGTTATGTAACTTTAGGCAATTATGAAGATGCTAGTCAAGAAGTTTTAAAAAGTGGAGCTTTGGAGTTAAATACACTAACAAAAGAAGTGAAAATTGATGGTGAAAATATAAAAATGACTCCAATTGAGTACAAAATCATTAAACTTCTTTTAGAAAATAAAGGACGAGTTTTCTCAATAGATGAGATATACGAAAAAGTATGGAATGAAGAAAGTTTTAATTCAGAAAATACAGTAGCAGTACATATTAGGCGAATAAGAGAAAAGATTGAAATAAATCCAAAAGAACCAAGATTTTTAAAGGTGGTGTGGGGAGTTGGTTATAAGATTGAAAAATTTTAGTGGAAAACTTATAAAAGAAAAAAGTTTAATATTTAATTGCGTTTTGATTTTGGTCATTTTTACATTTACACAAATGTTAGGAATTCTTATATGTTTTAACTTTTTCTCTAGTAGTTTAATTTATTCTATGGGAATTATGCTTGTATTAAATTTTATATTATATAAAATACTGACAATGTAGATGAGGTGGACAAGTTGGAAAAATATAGAGCATTGAAGTTAGTCTCATTAATCATAATATCTATCTCATTTCCATTAACTATATTGTTGGTAACAATAGGGCTTGCTGAACCTAAATACAATATACAAAAAACTTCTACAAAGAATGGAATTTTTAATATATCTGATGATTTTTATGACAGTAATTTGTTTGATGATGAGACAATGTTGAATTTATTATACAATTTTAAGCTATCTATGGGTATTGGGTTAAGTAGTGAAGAAAAAATAAATTATGAAGATTTTTACACAAGAGGTAAGAGTCTAGATTCAAGTAGTAGCATTTCTGATTATAATAAAATCATGAAGAAGGTAGAAACTTCTTCTGAATATTTAAGTTCTCTAAAAAATATAAAAATGTATATTGTAAAGATAAATTCAGGCGAATTTTATACAAATACAGAATATAGTTCGTTAGAGGGTTTTAAGCAAAATATTAAAGGCTATTGTGACATAGAAATAGTAAATGATGGAGAAAGAAGCTCATATACTAAAAAAATAAATGGAGAAAAATTTGAATTAAATAATGTTAGTATGGAACTAAATGGAGAAGAGGACGCTTTTGAGGTCTATGCATCTTTTCCCAAAGAACCCACTGTAGATGATGGAATAGTATATACTAACTTTCAAGTATTTAAACAAGCTACAGAAAAAGTAAGATTATTTTTTGTAGCTAGTTTAAGTTTAGCAATTATATGTTTATTATCTATAATTTTATATAGTAGAATAAAATGTGAAGCTTTAAAAAGAAATAACATACTTTTACTAATATACAAGAAGATACCTATGGAATTTAATGTAATATTGGTATCTATTTCAACTGTGTTTTTGATTATGTATATTTTTGATGTATCTTATGATATTTATGTTATGATGTTAGTTTCTGTATCCTTATTGGTAGTATCAAATAATATATTTTTTATACATGTTCAATTGAGTTATTTAGAAAATAAAATATGTATATTTAAGTCAAGTATTATAGTAAGAGTGATTTTATGGCTAATAAAGACTGTAAAGGAGGTTATTAACGCTATAAAAAAAGTATCTTTAGCAAGAAAAGTTATTATGATAGTTATAGCATCTTTAGTTTTAATCATGGCGATTAGCACTCAAAGTACAAGCTTTGGATTATTGGTTTCTATATGGATATTTTTAGGATTTGCAATATATATAACTAAAAGACTTTCCTATCTTAGCTATGTAATAGAAGGTACAGAAAAGATAAAACAGGGAGAATTAGATTATAAGATAAAAATTGCAGGAAATGATAATTTTACATCTTTAGCTGAAAATATAAATAATATTGGAGAAGGTCTTGATAAAGCAATAGAAGAGCAAGTAAAGAGTGAAAGAATGAAGTCTGACCTTATAACAAATGTATCTCATGATTTGAAAACTCCACTTACTTCTATAATAAATTATGTAGACTTGATTAAAAAAGAAGAATCTATACAACCAGACTATATAAATGACTATATAAATGTACTTGAATCAAAGTCAAAAAGATTAAAATTATTAATAGAAGATTTATTTGAAGCTAGTAAAGTAAGTAGTGGTAATATAGAATTACAGATTAGTAAAATTGATTTAGTGCAACTATTAAGACAAAGTATAGGTGAACTTGAAGAGAAGTTGTCTAAAAGTAATTTAGATATAAAATTAAATGTCCCAAATAATAAGGTATATATATGGGCAGATGGAAGAAGAATGTATAGAGTATTTGAAAATCTTTTGTCTAATATAGCTAAATATTCTTTAGAGGGAACTAGAGTATATATTGATGTATACGATTGTGATAAAAATCTAAAAGTAACTATGAAAAATATATCTTCTTATGAATTAAACTTTGACCCAAGTGAGATTATGGAAAGATTTAAAAGGGCAGACGAATCAAGAAATACTGAAGGTAGTGGATTAGGACTTGCTATTGCAAGAGATTTAGTAAACTTACAAGGTGGAAAGTTCTATATAGAAATAGATGGAGATTTATTTAAAGCAAATTTAGAGCTTCAAAAATATGAAGAAGAAGTAACAAGTGTAGATTGAGATAATATTTAAATACACACATACTTTTATAAAGAATAATAAATTTTATCATAATAAATTAAAATCTTGCTAGTAACGATTGAAATGTAAAAAACAGAGTGGTTTAAAACTACTCTGTTTTTTATTTAAAATCAAGATGATAATAAATTAAAATTGTACATATAATTTAGAAACTATTATCTAAAGATTATAGGATAATTCCAAATAAATATATAGATATCACACCTGTAACAATAGAAATTCCAATAGATTTAAACCTATAAGCTACAAGAAGTACAACTAGAAAAGATATAATTTTAGGATTAGTCATAGATAAATATAAATTATCATCATTAAAGAATACATCTTTAGCAGTTAAAGAAGTAAGTATTGCTACAGGTATAAATTTCATAATTTTTTTCAAAGGTTCAGGCATTTCTTTTTTTGAGAAAATCAACATAGGAAGAACTCTTGGAAGATATGTGACAATATACATTCCAATTATAATACAAAGTATGTAATAATTATTATTCATAAGACTCCTCCTTTTTATAGTAAGATTCCTCTATGAAGAAACCAATCAAAGATGCTAAAATTGAAGTAACTATTATCACCAAATTATTTTTAAATAATGCATATAATACAACTGAAATAATAATTGATGATATAAATACCACAATATAAATTTTATTTTTTATCTGAGAAACTATTAGAGCTATAAACATAGAGGTCAATATAAAACCAGAAATAGAACTATCTATAGATATACTTTCTCCTAAAAATGCTCCAATAAAATTAGCTAAAACTGATGAAATTAGACAGAAGAAGTTTAGATAAAGTGCATTTTTATCAGACCAATTTCCAGTAGTAAATTTTTCGTAATTAACTGCAAAAGTTTCATCTGTTATAGTATGACAAAATGGTAATATAAATTTTGGACTTTTATTTTTTATACACATATTTAAATTAGAGCTCATTAGAAAATGTCTTAAATTAACAATGAATGTAGTCAAAACAATAGATGTTATACTTGCCCCAGTAGAAATCATTGAAGCTGCAATAAATTGAGAACTTCCTCCAAATACTAGTGTTACCATTAGTGCTATTTGAAAAGGTGAAAGACCAGATTTTTGTAATAGTATTCCTCCTACTATACCTATAGGTATATAACCTAGAAATATTGGGATTGAAGCAATAAAACTTTCTCTTAGTTCTTGAGATTTTCCCATAATAAAATCACTCCTTTTGTTTTAATGTATTAAAGATTAGTAAAACAGTAAAATAGATTAGTGGTATAATTGCAATCATACTTAAAAATGAATTTGGATTAATATGTAAACTACCATATAAAATCAAGATAGTTTAAAAATACTATCAAAATCAATATACTGGTAATAATCTATATTAATCTCTATAAATTAATTACTATTTGTTGTAATTTTATTGTAACAACAAAAAAAAATACACACAATTAAAAAATTGTGTGCAATACAATTATCTTTTTTCATCCAATAATCTTTTCAGTACAGTAAGACCTGCTTTAAGTTCTTCTGTACTTTCTGTAGCACATACGGCTATTCTTATTGCAGAAATAGGTTTTTCCTTTCCAACAGCAAAACGCTCAGATGCATAAACCTGTACACCTTTTTTAAGTGACTCCATTTCAAATTCTTCTGCCATTATATCATCAGGCAGAATCAACCACCTAAAGATACATTCATCACTTCCTAAAAGATTGTATTCAGATAAATACTGATTAATAATCTTGTTTCTTCTCCTTGCAGATTTGCGACGAGCATTGATTAATTTATCAGCTTCTCCTGAACTAATCATACGATAAGCAATTTCTGTTAAAAAATAGGATTGAGATAAATTAATATTGTATAAAGCACTTGATAATGCTTCTCTATACTGTTTAGGTGTAGAGATATAGGCCAAACGTAAGCTAGGTGCAATAATTTTTGATAAACTCGTAATATAGATTGTCTGATTTGGTATATAAGAAGCCACTGGATTTAAATGTTCCTCATTAAGTAAGCTATGAATAGCATCTTCAATAACAATTAGATTGTATTTAGATGCAATATTTGCAATCATCTTTCGCCCATTTTGTGACATTATATGTGTAGTTGGATTTTGATAATCTGGTATTATGTATAGTCCTTTAATATTTTCATTTTTACAAGCATATAATAGACCTTCTTCACTAATTTCCATATTTTCTTGTTTAATTGGAACTAGTTGTATTCCAAGCATTTTAGCTGCAGTCTTTATTCCAGGGTAAGTTAATGGGTCTACACCTATTTTATCTCCATGTTGAAATAAACCTGCTAAAATGGCTACAATTGCATTTTGTCCACCACTTGCAGGAAGTAGACTATCTGCTGTAGTTTCAAGTCCAGCTCTATAAATTAATTTAACAATAGCTTCTTTTTGCCACTTGGCACCATCTCTTTGGCCATACTGAAATATAGTTTTAAAATCGATTTCTTTAATTATATGCTTAAACAAGGTATTCATTTCTTCTAATGTGAAATCTGGATTCATTGTACCCATTTCAATAAATGTAATTTTATTATTACTCGACATTAAGAATAAATTTGAGCGTGTATCATAAGATACAAAGGTCCCACTTCCAGTAACTCCACTTACCAATCCTTTTTTTTCACAAATTTTAAAAGCTCTAGAAATGGTACTGACATTAACATCTAAAAAATCTGCCAATTCACGTTGTGGTGGTAATTTAGTACCTGGCAACAACAATCCATTATTGATGTCTATTTCTAACTGTCCTGCAAGAGCTTTATATAATATTTGTCCTTTTGAAGGTCGCTTTGGTTTCCAGCTCATAGGATAATTTTCAAAAGAATTAATTGGCATAAATTTTCACCTCTCATTATTAGTTTAATTGCTATCTTTATCTAAAACAATGAAGCCATATTTTTAATTATTCTTATTTTCTAACTCTATTTCCAAGTTCTTTATAAATTTATTAAATTCTTCTGGATGTCTTTTTCCAAATAATATTCTTACAAGGACTGAATTAATTTTTCCAAATACATTTCTCTCACTTTCACTTTCAGTGAAAATAAGTTTTGTATTTTTTAAATCAATATGTATAAGTTCATATCTAGTGATAATACTTTCTCTGTTATTGCTTGTTTTTATCTCATATATTTTATTTTTTTCAAAATTAGTTATTTCAACCTTAAATCTTTTGTTATTTTTCTGTTGTACAAATGTACCCACTGCTTTTTTTTCATTAAAATTAGGAAAATTTAATCTTGCAGATTTTGTAAATATATTAAATATATCTTTTGCAGAATGTTTTAATAAGATTTCAGCTTTAAATGTATTCATATCGTTTTCCTCTCTGTATGTAAATTTAATACTCGTAAATTAATTTTTAAGTTAAAATAGTATAATATGCCATATAAAAGCATGTAAAAGTCATTTGTATATCCAAAACCATATGGTATAAGTATTTATACTATTATATAAAAGTAAAATTTTAAAACAGAAAGTGTTAAAAGCATAATTTATAATAATTTTTATTGTTGAGTAGATATGTATTATTATATCTAATTAAACAAGTTTTTCAATTATAAATTTATAAATATTATTATATTATAATTCAAATAAAGGATTAAATTATTTAAATTTATAAATAGTAAATACATTTAGTAAATTACTAAATATACAAAATGTAAATGATTATCAAATTGTATAAGTACCAATAACACCCAGTTACCTACAGGGTTTGAATAGCAAAAAATATTAAATTAAGTATGGCATGATAGTTGCTTATATAATTTATCAAGAAAGGAGTTATTAAGCATGGAGTTGAGAGATAAACTTGTAAACATCATAAATACAGAAAATAAAAAGGAACCATTAACAGATGTTCAGATAGCAAAGTTTTTAAGTACAACTAGAGAGAATATAACTAATTTAAGAAAAGAGCTTAATATAAGTAATTCAAGGCAAAGAAGATATCCTTATCTAAAGTCAGCAATTTCATCTATATTACAAAAGAATAAAAATATTTCTATATCAGAAATCACAAGAGAATTGATGGCGGAAGGTTTTAATATATCAAGAAGAGTTGTAGAGGAACTTTTGCCTAATGAAAGTTTGGAAATGAATGTAGTAGAGATACCTAAAGAAGAATCAGAAGATTCATTTGAAACTCTAATAGGAAATAAGGGAAGTCTTAAAAATGCAGTGGAACAGGCTAAGTCAGCTATATTATACCCTCCAAAAGGATTGCCCGCGTTGATTGTAGGAGAAAGTGGAGTTGGTAAAAGTTTATTTTCTAAGCATATGTATGAGTTTGCAAAGAAGAAAAAAGTAATAAAAGAAAGTTCAAATTTTGTTGTATTTAATTGTGCTGATTATAGTGACAATCCACAATTATTGTTATCTTTGTTATTTGGATATAAAAAAGGTGCATTTACAGGTGCTGAATATGATACACCAGGTCTTGTAGAGGAAGCTGATGAAGGGGTTTTATTTTTAGATGAAATACACAGATTGCCTCCAAAAGGTCAAGAAATACTATTTTCTATATTAGACAGAGGAAAGTTTAGAAGATTAGGTGAAACTAATGCTGAAAGGAAAGTAAGTATTATGTTGATTGGAGCTACTACTGAAAATGTGGAAACTAATTTATTATTGACATTTAGAAGAAGAATACCAATGCTAATAACTTTACCACCATTACATGAGAGACTACTAAAAGAGAAAATAGACCTTATATACAATATCTTTCAACAAGAGTGTAATAGAATAAATGCAAAAATATTTGTAGATAAAAATGTAATTGAAATACTTGCACTAAAAAAATTTAGTGGAAATATAGGGCAATTACAAAATATGATTCAGGTTCTTTGTGCAAGAGCTTTTATGAAGTTTATAAATTCCAAAGGTGAAGATAAAGAGTCAATAGTAGTAGTAGATATAAATGAAGTTCTAAAGCTTAAAGATTCTTTTAAAGATGCAGCTTTTCAAGAGGTTGAATACACAGAAATAAGAAAATATTTAAAAAATGCTATATTTATGCCATTTAATTCAGATGAATCATCAGTAAAAGGAAATTTTTTGAGTGACGAGTATATGTTACCAGAAGATATATACAAAACAATTGAAAAAAAATATTATGATTTAAAATCCCTTGATATTGAAGATATAGATATAGAGAATATTTTATGGACTTTTATTTTAAATAGATTTGCTGATTTAAAGTTCAATCTTAATAGTGATGAAGAGCTTTTTTCAATGAGTGATTTAAATAGTTTTGTAAGTGATGATTTAGTCAAGTTAGTAAAAGAACTTATGAATGATATAGTTGAAAAAAATATTAGCTTAGAAGTAAATAAAAACATGTTCAAATATATGGCAATACACTTAGAAGAAGCTATAAAAAGAATTAAATTAAATCAAAAAATAATAAACGTAAATTTAGAAAAAATAAGAAGTGATTTTTCAAAAGAATATGAAATTGGTAAAAATTTTGCAATAAAAATAGAAGAATTAATTGGTATTAAGATTCCAGATGATGAGATTGGATTTATAACACTATATATAAAATCAGCTCTAAAAAATGAAGTAAAAAAGGATAAAGTAGGATTAATAATAATTTCTCATGGACGTATAGCTACTGAGACTGTAAATGTGGTTAAAGAACTTTTAGGAGTAAAGTTTCCTGTAGCTATAGACATGCCTTTAGATGAAAAACCAATAAATATATACAATAAGGCAGTAGAATTATCAAAAATAATAGACCAAGGAAAAGGAGTTTTGTTTTTGGTAGATATTGGTTCACTTACGAACATAGGTCAGATAGTAAATAAGCGAACTAATATAAATACTAAAACTATTGATAGAGTGGATTTATTAATGGCATTAGAGGCAGCTAGGAAAGTTTCTATGGGAGATGAAGAATTAGATGAAATATTTTTTTCTTTGTTAAAAGATAGGATGGGATATAACTATGAATTGGAAAAACATATGGATAAATCAAATGCAATTGTAACTTTGTGTCTTACTGGAGAAGGAACTGCCAAATACATAAGTGAAACATTGGAAGAAAAGTATAATAATACTAAATGTTATCAAATGAGTGCGTTAGATGAAAATTTATTTTGTAAAATTGAAAATTTGAAGGAGACAAACAATATATTGGCTATTGTTGGAACAATAAATCCTAAGATACCAGGTATAAATTTTATCCCATATAATAAAGAACTTTTCAAAAACCTGGATATATACTTATCAAACTCAAGAAAACAAGAAGACAAACAAATTAAAGTGTATGAAAGAATGCTTGATGAAGATTTAGTTATTTTCGAACCAAATATATACTTTAAAAAGGATTTATTAGAGTACATATGTTCAATTCTTATAAATAAAGGATATGTGGAAAAAGATTACTTAGATTCTGTTTTACATAGAGAAGAAATGCTTCCAACATATTCTAAAGGAGCCATAGGTGTACCACATGGAGATTCATCTACTGTAAATAGTACAAGGTTTGTTTTTGTTAAACTAAAGAATCCTATTGACTGGAATGTAGGTAATGTAAATTTTATATTTATGCCAGTTTTTAAGACTAATGATAAAGATATTGTTAAAAATGTTCTTGAAATATTAAAAGATGAAGAATTTATGAATAATGCTAAGCAGTGTTTTAATAAAAATGATTTCAAAAATATTATATTAGATAAATTTAAACATCTGTAGCCATAACAAAAAATTGAGAGGAGTCAAAGTAATGAATGTAGATTTAATATCATTAGGCTTAGAATCTAATGATTATGAAAGTGTTATTAAAGAATTAGGAAATAAAATGTATGAAAAAGAATATGTAAAAAACACATACATAAGTGCTGTATTAGAAAGAGAAAAGACACTACCAACAGGTCTTGATATTGGTGAAATGTGTGTTGCTATTCCGCATACAGATTCAAAACATATAAATGAATCTAATGTAGCTGTGGGTATATTGAAAAATCCTGTAAAGTTTAATTCAATGATAGACCCAACAGATAGATTGGATGTAGAACTTGTATTCTTATTAGCAGTAAAGAATCCAGATTCACAAGTAAAATTATTAAAAGATTTAATGTCAGTTTTTCAAAATATAAAATTATTAAAAAATATAAAAAATGCGTCAACAAAAGAAGAAGTAGCTCAATTATTGGATTTTATAGAGTTATAGTGAAAATCCAAACAATCAAGAGTAAGTGTTGTTTTTAAATGAATTTAATTTATATAAAATAAAAACTTAAAGTATAAAATTAGGAGGAAATTATTATGAAACAATTCAATGTATTATCAGTTTGTGGTTCAGGGACAGTTACATCATCAATGGTGGCAGGTAAATTAAAAGAAGTATTAGGAGATAAGGGAATTTCTATTACAACAACAGAAGCTAGACCAACAGAAGCACTAAATTTGGCACAATCAGGAAGATTTGATTTTATAACATTTACTAGTCCACT
Source organism: Clostridioides sp. GD02367 (assembly GCF_045900275.1). Taxonomy (NCBI): domain Bacteria; kingdom Bacillati; phylum Bacillota; class Clostridia; order Peptostreptococcales; family Peptostreptococcaceae; genus Clostridioides; species Clostridioides sp. GD02367. The sequence goes on from NZ_JBJODK010000002.1 coordinate 216,555, forward strand.
TCAAACAGGTGATTATGGAATACCTACCATAAATGCATTTGCTTGTTTAACTGGAATAGGTGAAGAGGCATTTTTTGAAGAAGTATTAACTGTTATTGAGGGAATAAATAAGTAATATCTAGGTGTAAATTATAGTATTTAAATCTGTGATTTAGATACTATAATTAGTCTGAAAATTCAATCAAATATTTATAAATAGGAGGATAAAAGATGTTAGAATTTATGAAATCTATAATCGATACATTTGGTTCTGCAATTATAGTTCCAATTATAATATTCATAATAGCAAAGATATTTAAAGTGACTACAAAGAAATCGTTTCTTTCTGCTGTATATGCAGGAGTTGCTTTACAAGGTTTTACACTTATATTAAATTCTTTTACACCAATAATAACACCAGTTATTAATAGAATGGTTGAAAGTACAGGGGTAAATCTACCAGTTTTTGATGTTGGTTGGCAAGCTACATCATTGGTCGCATTTTCAACAAGTGCAGGAATGATATATTTAGGTCTTGGAATTTTATTACAAACAATTTTATTTTTAGTAAAATGGACAGATGTATTTCAGCCTTCAGATTTATGGAATAATTATTCGTATATGGTATGGGGAGCTATGGTCATAGGAGTAACAGGAAATTTCCCTTTAGGTATAGGATGTATGGTTTTATTAAACTTATATAGTTTATTAATATCAGAATTAGTTGCAAAGAGATGGTCCAGTTACTATAGATATCCTAATTGTACAATAATAGCTATGCATAACGTTGAGGCCTCTGTATTTGCAGTATTTGCAGACCCTATATACAATAAACTTGGATTAAACAAAATTAAGTTAAATCCTAAAGAACTAGAGAAAAAACTAGGTTTCTTAGGTGAACCAATTACTTTAGGTCTTTTTCTAGGTATGTTTATTGGGATATTAGGTAATATGACAAGAATAAATACTATGGAAGCTTGGGGGGAAATAATGAAGGTAGGAATATCTACGAGTGCTGTTATGGCAATTTTCCCTAAAGTAGCAAGTATGTTTGCTCAAGCATTTGCACCTATAACAGAAGCTGCTAGAAAGATTATGCAAAAAGCTGGAAATCGTGAGTGGTATATAGCAGTAAATGATGCTGTTGGATATGGTGAACCTGCAACACTAATATCAGGTCTTATTTTAATTCCAATAATGCTTGTAGTAGCCATGATACTTCCTGGTAATAAGGTATTACCAGTTGTAGATTTATTGGCAATTCCATACATGGTGCAAGGTTTAGTTGCTATACATAATGGTAATATTCCAAAAGTGTTAGTTTCAGGTATAATTTGGTTTGGGCTAGGATTATATATTTGTACATCTACAGCACCATTATTTACAGATATGGCTACAGGAATAGGAGTTGCTATACCAGCAGGAGCAATGCTAATAACAAGTTTCAATATATTAGGAAAACCTCTGATGGGATTAGTTTTCTTTGCGTTTTTAAGTACAAATCCGATTTATATAGGTCTTTCGATTGCAATTTACTTCATCTTATGGGCGTTATTTAGAAAAAATAAAGCAAGTATACTTGATTATTTAGAAAAGCAAGCACTTAAAAATGTAGTAGAGGAGTCTGTAGCAGTTTAAATTTATAAGTGATAAAAAGAGTAATTAAAGGAGTTTATAGTTGATTTTATATAAATATCAGAGATTATTTGATAAGTATTTAAATGAAATATAGACTCCTTTTTATGATGTATATATTTATAGTTTATAGTATTGTATAGTCAATTTTTTAGGTGTCTTGTTATACAAACATACTCTTTTATGTTTATACAATAATGTAGTCTAATTTTATAAAATGTAACTCATATTGGCAAAATACTTTGTATATAACGTATTTGCATGAATAAACTATTTATCTTTTGTATGGCATAGATATTGCTATATACAAGTATATAGCATGAAAGGAGATATTTATATGTCAGATAAAATGAGAGCATCAGTATTATACAATATAGGTGATGTTAGATATGAAATGGTAGATATACCAGAAATAAAAGAGAAAGAAGTACTTGTAAATGTAAAATATGTTGGAATATGTGGTTCAGATTTACCTAGGTCTATGGTAAGTGGTTTGAGTGGAAATACAGCATATCCATTAATTTTAGGACATGAATTTTCTGGGGAAGTTGTTAAAGTTGGAGAAAAAGTAAAAAATATTAATGTAGGAGATAGAGTGACAGTTGCTCCATTAGTACCTTGTAGAGAATGTAACCATTGTAAAAAGGGTAATTTTGGTTTGTGTGATGATTACAATATAATTGGAACAAGAGTAAATGGAGCATTGGCAGAATATGTAAGAGTTCCTGAAGAACATATTTTAAAACTTCCAGATACATTGGACTATGAAACTGCTGCTGGAATTGAACCAGCAACTATAGCTTATCATGGTATTTCAAATTCAGGTATTAAAGTAGGAGATAGTGTAGTTGTATTAGGTTGTGGTCCAATAGGCCAATTTACTATACAATGGGCAAGGGTTTTTGGAGCGTCTAAAATTATAGCTATCGATATTTTTAATGAAAAATTAGAACTTTCTAAATCTCTAGGAGCAAATTATACCTTGAATTCAAAAGAAGTAAATGTAATTGAAGAAGTAAGAAAAATAACCAATGGTGGTTCTGATATTGTTATAGAAACTGCTGGTAGTAGGTTTACACAAGAACAATCTTTACTAATAGCGAAAAAAAGAGGGCAGATAGTATTTGTAGGAATATCACATGCAGAACTACCGCTTAGTGTAGAAGCTACTGAGTGTATATTGCGTGGAGAACTCACTTTAAAAGGTTCTTGGAATTCATATACAAGTCCTTATCCTGGAAGAGCATGGACTGCAACTTTGGATTTTATGGAAAAAGGTGATATTGTTTTTACACCAATGATTTCACACAAAATAGGGCTTAATGAGGTAGGAGATTTTTTAAGTAAAATGAGCAAGAAAGAGATTAAATTTAATAAAATCCTAGTAGAAATATAATAATTAAATTATAAAATTTGGATATTAAACAAAATAAGAGTAATTTTTCTAAATAAAATGTAGGGGGGAGAAAGATGTTAGAAAGTTTAAAGGAAGAGGTACTAAAAGCGAATTTAGAATTACCTGCAAGAGGGCTAATTACTTATACCTGGGGAAATGTGAGTGGTATAGACAGAGAAAAAGGATTGGTAGTTATAAAACCAAGTGGTGTAGAGTATAGTAGTATGAGTGTAGAAGACATGGTAGTAGTTGATTTAGAAGGCAATGTAATTGATGGTAAATTGAAGCCATCTTCAGATACTCCAACGCATCTAGTTTTATATAAAGAGTTTGAAGAATTAGGAGGAATAGTGCATACACATTCAAGTTGGGCAACTATTTGGGCTCAAATAGGAAAATCTATACCAGCATGTGGTACTACTCATGCAGATTATTTTTACGGTAGTATACCATGCACTAGAAAAATGGTTCGAGAAGAAATTTGTAATGATTATGAAAAGGAGACTGGAAATGTGATTGTTGAAGAGTTTATGGGAAAAAATCCAATTCATTGTCCAGGAATAATTGTGAATGACCATGGACCTTTTACATGGGGCAAAAATGCGAAAGAGGCTGTACATAATGCAGTAGTTTTGGAAGAAGTCGCAAAAATGGCTTATTATACAGAATTAATGAGCCCTGAGAACATTATGGATAAAGTGCTTATGAATAAACATTTTTCGAGAAAACATGGAAAAGATGCATACTATGGTCAAAAATGATTATTTGGAGGTAAATTATGTTGGAGTCTTTGAAGGTTAAAATTGTGGAGATAGCAATTAAAGCAGAACATTATGGCTTATGTAAAGAAAAGGCTGGTAATTTTAGTATTAGAGATAAAGAGACTGGATATGTTCTCATAACACCCTCTGGTATAGGAAGAGGAGAATTAAAAACAGAACATATTTGTGTGTTAGATTTAGATGGAAATGTAATAGAAGTTAAGAAGGGAATTAAGCCTAGCAGTGAGATATTGATGCATATTGAAATATATAAAACAAGGGAAAATGTGAATGCTATATCACACACTCACTCTATATATGCAACATCTTTTTCGGTAGCAAAGAAACCCATTATACCAATTGTATATGAGTCTGTTAATTATGGTGGTTATGTGGATATTGCTCCATATGCAAGGCCAGGAACTTTAAAACTTGCTAAAAATGTTTCAAAATTATTGCTATATACAGATGCTTGTTTGTTAGAAAGACATGGATTAACAACTGTGGGTAATGATTTAGAAGAGGCATTATTAAAATCAAGGTATGTAGAAGAAGTAGCAGAAATATACTATAGGTCTTTAGTGTTAAATCAATTTAAGGAACCTGAAGCAGTAGATGTTGATGAATTTAAATCATGGAAATATCCAGAAGAAATAAAATTTTAATCTATACAAATTACATTAAGATATTAATTAAAATATAGATATACTATTTATGTGAATTATTATTTTTGTAAATGTATTTAGTATACTTTTTTAAACGAATATAGAATTCCAGAGTCGTATGAATTTGACTTGGAATTCTATATTTTTTATTTATGCATTATTTTTCAACTGATTTTCTGGAGAATTTATATATTCAAAGTATTTTTTAGTTTCAGATACTATTATAGGAGATAATGCAAGTAAAGCTATTAGGTTAGGTATTGCCATAAGTCCATTTACAATATCAGCAATTATCCAAACAACTTCTAATTTTAAGAATGCACCTAATAGTACCATGGCAACAAATACAGTTCTATATCCATTCATGCCTTTTACACCAAATAGGAACTCAAAACATCTTTCTCCATAATAACTCCAACCTAAAATTGTAGTAAATGCAAATAATGTCAAACTAATTGTAAGTAATATTGGTCCAAATGTAGGAATTGCTCCATTAAAAGCTGCCTGTGTCATAACAGCTCCATTAAGGTCTGAACACCATACTCCTGAAATAACAAGAGAGAATCCAGTAAGTGTACAGATTATAATAGTATCTATAAAAGTACCTGTCATAGATATAAGACCCTGTTCCGCTGGCCATTCAGTTTTAGCCGCAGCTGCAGCTATTGGAGCACTACCTAGACCAGATTCATTTGAAAATACACCACGAGCTATACCATTTCTAATAGCTAGTGAGATAGTTGCTCCTAGGAAACCACCAGTTGCAGCAGTAGTTGTAAAAGCACTTTTAATTATTAGCATAAAAGTTTCTGGTATCTTGTTCCAGAAAGATATTAAAATAATACCACAGATTACAATGTATATAACAGCCATAAAAGGTACTATTTTAGTAGCTACATTAGAGATACTTTTAAGACCTCCAAACACAACTAAGGCTACAAATACTGCTAATATGACACCTGTAATTCTAGGGTCTACACCAAAACTACTATTTATTGCATCTGTTATTGAATTTACTTGAGTGAAAGTACCTATTCCTAAAAGTGCAACTAATATACCACTTATAGCAAAAAATATTGCAAGAGGTCTCCATTTTTCACCCATACCGTTTACTATGTAATACATAGGTCCACCAGACACTTGACCATTTTTGTCTTTAGTTCTATATTTTATTGCAAGAACACCTTCTGAATACTTAGTAGCCATTCCAAAGAATGCTGCTATCCACATCCAAAAAAGGGCCCCAGGTCCCCCAGCCTTAATAGCTGTAGCAACACCTACAATATTACCAGTACCAACTGTAGCAGCTAGTGCAGTACATAAAGCTGCAAAACTTGAAACATCACCACTACCTTTGTTTTCAGCAGAGAAGATTAATTTAAGAGCTCTTGGAAGTTTAGTTATTTGTATAACTCCAAGTTTAACAGTAAGCAATATACCAGTACCAACAAGTAGTACTAGTAAGGGTGGTCCCCAAATAAAAGCATCAACTTTGTTTAAAATATCAATTAGATTCATAAAAACACTCCCTCATTTTTTTTGCTTTGCATAATCAATAGAATTTTTAATGAAGTAATTGACAGGAAATAAGTATAATTTATTAATAATTTCTAGTGTAATAAAAAAAGCTAAATCTAAAAAAGATTCAGCTCTGGATATACACTAATTAACAACCAAAATAAAAGTATTAATAATACTGATTTTGGTAGATAATCCCTGTCCTTTTGCCTGAGAGATTGAGCATAAAAGCCTTGCCCCTTCGGCGCCCATAATGGGTCTCTCCAGAGTTCCGTAAATTTTACAGTCCTACTTTTAAAAAGTACCTGAGAGTGTTACTCCTTCGGTGTGCTAGATAGCAACTCTTCTATAAAATCTTAACCGGATATTGATTTGTCATAGCTTATTGTATTAATAATATTAATATAAGTTTTTATGTTTTGTCAACTAAAAAATTAAAAAACAGTAAGAAAATATAAAAATGTAAGTCTAATTACGAATTATAAATTTAAAAATATAAGTAATATACGTGAAATTTGATGTAATAATAAGCATATAAATTAGGTATAAAATAAGTTTTAGATAAAAAAATAAGAAAATCTTAAATAATTAATTAGATACCATTAAATTATGGTAATATTATAGTTACGATATTAAGAAAAGTTCTATTTATTTAGATTTTAAGTGCAATATGAGATTGAACATAGAGAAAGGAAGTATTTTTAGATGGGAAAAATATTAGTACTAGCAGAAAAACCTTCTGTTGGAAGAGATATAGCAAAAGTTTTGGGGTCGAAAAATGAAAAAAATGGATATATAGAGGGGCCAAAGTATGTAGTTACTTGGGCATTAGGTCATTTAGTTACACTTGCAGACCCTGAAAGTTATGGAGAAAGATATAAATCATGGAACTTAGAAGACTTACCAATTCTTCCTAAGTATCTAAAGACTGTTGTAATAAAAAAGAGTGGAAAGCAATTTAATACAGTCAAGGCTCAAATGAATAGGAATGATATAGATGAAATAGTTATAGCAACAGATGCAGGTCGTGAAGGAGAACTTGTGGCAAGATGGATAATAGAAAAATCACAAGTAAAAAAGCCTTTAAAACGTCTTTGGATTTCTTCAAGTACAGATAAAGCAATAAAAGAAGGTTTTGCAAAATTAAAAAGTGGAAAAGAATATGAGAATTTATATTATTCAGCAATAGCACGAGCAGAAGCTGATTGGATTATTGGAATAAATGCAACTAGAGCTTTGACAACAAAGTATAATGCGCAACTTTCTTGTGGAAGAGTTCAAACACCAACTCTTGCCATGTTACTAAAGAGAGAGGAAGAAATAAGAGATTTTAAACCTAAAGAATACTATGGATTGGAGTTAATTGCTACAAAGGGAAGTTCAGACATAAAATTTATTTGGAGTGATAAGAACAACAATTCTTCAACATTCAGTAAAGAAAAGATAGATTCTACATTAAAAAAGGTGAAAAATTTAGATATAAAAATATCTGAGGTAAGTAAATCATATAAGAAAAAATATTCTCCTGCACTATATGATTTAACAGAGTTGCAAAGAGATGCAAATAAAATGTTTGGATTTTCAGCAAAAGAAACATTGTCTATAATGCAAAAGTTATATGAGCATCATAAAGTGCTTACTTATCCTAGAACTGATTCTAGATATTTAACATCAGATATTGTTGGGACATTAAAAGACAGGATAAAAGCTGTAAATGTTAGTGATTATTCAAAGATTTGCAACAAATTATTAAAAAGCAATATTACAGCTAATAAATCTTTTGTTGATAATTCAAAGGTAACAGACCATCATGCAATAATACCAACAGAGCAGAAGGTATTTATGAGTGATTTTAGTGATAAAGAGCGAAAAATATATAATCTTGTAGTAAAAAGATTTTTAGCAGTATTATCTCCTCCATTTGAATATGAGCAGACAACTATAAATGCAAGTATAGAGGGAGAAACATTCAAAGCAAAGGGAAATAAAGTAATAAATTTAGGATGGAAGGAAAGCTATAAAGATATTGATGATGAAGATGAATATGAAAGTATACCAAATGTTTTAGAAAAAGACATACTTAAAGTTAAGGAATTAAAGGTAACTTCAGGTAAAACAAATCCACCACCATATTTAAATGAGGGCACATTATTAACAGCTATGGAAAAAAATGGTCTTGGAACAGTTGCTACAAGAGCAGATATAATAGAAAAATTGTTCAATTCATTTTTGATGGAAAAGAAAAATAAAGATATATATATAACATCAAAAGGGAGACAATTATTGGATTTAGTTCCAGTAGATTTGAAAACACCAGAACTTACAGCTTCATGGGAAAAAAAACTATTGGAGATTTCAAAGGGAAAACTTAATAAAAACACATTTATAAATGATATGAAAGCTTATTCAAAAGACATTGTCTTAGAAGTGAAAAATAGTGATAATAAATTTAAACATGATAATTTAACTAAAAATAGATGTCCAGAGTGTGGTAAATTCATGCTAGAGGTAAATGGTAAAAAGGGTAAAATGCTGATTTGTGAAGATAGAGAGTGTAATACTAGAAAAACTATATCACAAGTAACTAATTCAAGGTGCCCTAATTGTCATAAGAAATTAGAACTTCGTGGAGAAGGTGAAGGAAGAATTTTCACTTGTAGCTGTGGATATAGAGAGAAATTGTCATCTTTCAATAAAAGAAAGCAAGAGGAAAAAAAGAAGGCATCAAAAAAAGATGTTAATCAATACTTAAAAAATCAAAACAAAACTCAAGAAACATTTAATAATCCATTTGCAGAAGCACTAGCTAAATTGAAAAATAAATAGTTTTTAAATTATTATTATACACAATTAGAAGTTTAACTATATATTAGTTATATGTACTGATATAATATAGTGTATAATTTAGGCATGAAAGTAGGGCTGTTAAATGGATTTAAATATTATATTTGAATATTATTGTAAAAAATGTGAGGATACATGGAATAATTCAAGTGTTGAATTATCTGAGAATATAGAAACATATAGTAAAAATTCACAAAAAAAGAGTGAAAAAGAATTGGATAAATTGATAGATACATTATCAACTCACTTAAAAAAATATCCAAGTGATTTTGTATTGAGAAGAATGTGGGTAAAAAAAGGTGAGGTATTTTTACAAAACACATTAGAAAAAGACAATATTTTCAAGTTAGAAAAAATGGATGTTGAAGATAGAAAAAAGTTTTTAGGTATAACAAAACAGTTTATTAGAGATGCCAGAAAATTTGATGATGATTTGCCTATAAGTGATATTATGCAGGCTATGAGGAATGTGTGGATTTCAAATGCATTACAATTATTATTTGATAAAGAAGTTTATTATTCAAAAGCAAACTTTGCATATAGCATGTTATATCCATATACAGACAACTATTTAGACAATACAAATATAAATGAAATTGATAAAGTCTTATTTAATAGCGGGTTAGAAAAAAGACTCTTGGGAGAACAAATTAAACCTAATAACTACCATGAAAGTAAAGTATCCCAAATGATTGATTATATTGAAAGTGTTTATCCTAGAGAAAAATTTAAAGAAGTCTATGAGTCACTATTATTGATATTTAAAAGTCAAGTAAAGAGCTTAAAGCAACAAGATAGAAAAAGTAATTTGTGTGAAGAAGAATTATTATCTATTTCTATTGAAAAAGGTGGTTCATCTGTTTTAGTAGATGGATACTTAATAAGTGGTTTGATGACAAAGGAAGAAATAGAGTTTTGCATTGGTTATGGATTTTTATTGCAAGTATCTGACGATTTGCAGGATATAAAAGAAGATTTAAAATTCAATCATGAAACTGTTATGACAGAAACGATAAAAAATGGAACTTTAGATAAAATCACAAATAAATTAATAAATTTTACTATTGAATTGATAGATGGTTTTAAAATTAATAATAAAAACGAATCTGTAATAACTATGATAAAGAATGATTGCTTGATGTTAATCTTATTTTCTGTAGTGTATAATGCTGAATTTTTTTCTAAGGAATATATAAAAGAAATAGAAAAATTTATTCCATATACAATATCTTACTCATTAGAAATTAAAGAAAAATTTAAAAATGTAGATGTTTTAAATAATGAAGACGAATATAAAGAAATGATTGATATTATTTGTAAAGAGTAGCAAAAATAGTGAGATGTACAATACATCTCACTATTTTAAGTTTAAATAAAATGTAAAAGCTAATCTATTTAAATGCAGTGATAATACCATTATCGTGTAGATTTTTTATGATTGTAGCTGCGATGGGAAATCCAAATAATCCAGCTATTCCAAATAGTTGAGCTCCAACAAACATACACATTAGAGTTATTAAAGGGTATAGACCAATTTGGTGTCCTACTACCTTTGGTTCTAGTATCTGTCTAACTACAGTTATAATGATATATAGTATTAGAAGCCCTATTGCTAAGTTGATATTGCCATTAATTAATGAAATAATCATCCAAGGTGTCAAAATACTTCCTGTACCTAAGACTGGTAAAATATCAACAAGTGCTATTATGACAGATATAGCAAATGCATTTTCAACTCTTAGGATATTAAGTCCAATAAGTAGCTCTATAAATGTCACTGATAGTAGTATTGCATATGCTTTTAGCAGTTTTAAAAGAGCATTAATACTACTATTTTTTATATTTATTATCATCAGCTGACTTTTTTCTGGAAATTGTTTTAAGATAAAGTTTACTATTTTTTGATAGTCAAAAGTAAAGAAAAAAGAAGCAATCAAGGTAATAATAAGTTTTAGCATAAATGCAGGTGTTTTACTTGCAATACTTGCAATAGCATTAAGTGCATTTGTTGAAACAGAGGCGACTAAAGACATCATCGATTGACTTATATTATCCCAACCAAGTATCAATGCTAGGTTAACATTAGGTGTACTAGCATCTATTTTAGAAAACAGAGTATTTAGTGTTGGTTGTATATTTGATTTATATATTTCAGGAAGTCTAAAAAATATGTCACTTACACTCGTAAATATTTTTGCACCAAAACTAATTAATAAAAATATGCATAATCCATAAAAGGCTAAAAGTACTGTTACAGAAATAAATGTACGATTTAAATTCGTATTATTTGTAATAAGTCTTATAATAGGTCTTAAGATGGATGCAATGATAAAACTGATGACAAAAGGCATCAACAATGGTAACAAGAATTTTAACGCAATATATACAATACTTCCTATTAAGACAACATATGTAAACTTAATTATAAAATTCTTTTGCTTTTGAATGTCCATAATATAAAACCTCCAATGTATTTGATATTATTCTAAATATGGTCTTTTTTACATAAAATATACTACTGTATATTGATTATAAACTATAAAGCTTCTACAAAGTAAATAAATTATGTAAAATTTAGGTTAATTTTGTATAAAGATATACTTTTATATTTTACAATTGCTAACTAAATACTAAAAAATATTTTAAATAAACAATATGAAATTGTGATAAAATTAATTTATAAATATTATTAAATATAAGTACAATAGATAGCTTTTAAGAGGTGGTAAGATGAAAAATTTTAGGGATTTAGGTGGTAATAAAACTGAAGATGGTAGGACTGTAAAGTATGGTTTATTTTATAGGTCTGCAAAATTATCAAATCTAAGTAAAAATGATATAAAAATTTTAAAAGAATTAAATATTAAATATATATTTGATTATAGAAGTGACGAAGAAGCTCGTAAACATCCATCAACAATAATATCAAATATAAAAAACATAAGAATTCCAGCTATGAGAGAGTTAGAAGAATCAGAAGGGAATTTTGGTTCTATTGAAGATATGATTGATGGTTTGTTTGAAAAAGATGGTGCATTTAATATGTTAAACAATAGTTATTATAATTTACCAATAAGAAATCCATCTTATAAAAAATTAGTAGAGCTTGTAAAGGATTATTCTAATTTACCAATATTAAATCATTGTACAGCAGGGAAAGATAGAACTGGTGTAGGGAGTGCTATAATTCTTATGATTTTAGGTGTATCAAGAGAGAACATAATGAAAGATTATTTGAAAAGTAATGAATTTGCAGATAAGGAAATAGAAAGGTTTATTGAATATAAGCCTAAATTTAAAGGAATTCCAAAAGAAAAATTAAATTATATATTTGGTGTGAATGAAGAATATATGAAGACTGCTTTTAGAAGAATTGATGAAGAATACAGTAGTGTGGAAAAATATTTATATGGAGAATTTAGTTTAGATAAAGAAGAAATAAAAAAATTGAGAAATCAATATTTAGAGTAAAAGGTGATTTTATGAGTTTAAATATAACAGCAAGACAGATAAGTATAATAAAAATCCTGTTAAATTCTGAAGATACAATTAGTGGTCTTGCCTTGAGTCAAGAAATAGGATGCTCTTCAAAAACTATACAAAATGAAATAAAAGATATTAATAAACAACTTAAAAAAAGTAAAATTCTATCAATACGAGGAGTTGGTTATAAACTAGAGGGAAGCTTTGATGAGGTGAATTTAAATAGTAATCTGTACGATGATGTAGATAGAGTAGAGTATATAATCAGAAAAGTGTTAACCTTGAGTAATGAAGAAAAAAATACCATAAGGCTTGAAGATTTAGCAGATTCCATGTATGTGAGTGTTTCAACAGTAAAAAATGACTTAAAAGAAGTAAAAAGAATATTAGAAAAGTATTCCATTTCGATTAAGTCCAAGCATAAGCAAGGTATCTGTATTTCTGAAAGTGAAGATAGAATAGTAAATTGTATAATTGATTTGAGTAATAAGAGAGATAATCAATTGACTCTAAATGATTTTTTAAATGATGATATAAGAGAAAAAAAATTAATAATAAAAAAAATCTTATTAGATGTATTAAATGAAAATGGTTTGGTATTAACTGACATAGAATTTAAAAATGTGTTGAATAATATACTAGTTATGTTAAGTCGACACAAGTGCGATGAAAAAGAATTTATAGAAAGTTTTGTAGAAAATTATAGCAATAAAAGAAGTTCGATTTTGGAAAATGAACAAAATAAAGAAATTATAATAAGCTCAATAAAAACCTTTTGTAAAAATTTAAAATTAGCTACCTCAATAGATATAAGTCATGATGAGATATTTGAAGAATTTTTATATAAGCATATTAGTAGTCTGTGTAAAAAAATAAAGCTAGGTATAAATCAATCACCTATAATAGCTCAAGACATTAAAATAAAATATCCATTTGCTTTTGAGCTAGCTAGTATAGCTAAAAAAACAATAGAAAAAGACTTAAACATAGAAATCAATGAGGATGAGGTTGCAAACATAGCTCTACATATAGGCGGAGCTGTTGAAAGGGCTTCTTATAATAATAAAGATAAGGTTTTCAAGACTATAATAGTTTGCACATCAGGTATAGGGACATCAATGTTAATAAAGGCTAAATTGGAAAATGTATTTAAAGAAAAACTAGAAATATTAAAAGTTATTCCTTCATACTTAGTTGAATATATAAAAGTTATAGATGTTGATTTTGTAATATCTACTGTTCCTATTGAAATAGCAGATATACCAGTAATAAATATATCTCCTATTTTAAGTGAAAAAGAAATCAAATTAATTGAAAAATATATAGAAACAGGAAATATATATTTAGATTTAGATATAAAAAATCTTCTTGATAATGAATTATTTTTTACTGATTTAGATTTTAAAAGGAAAGAAGACGTTATAAATTTTATGGCAAGTAAACTTGTGCAAAAAGGTTACATAGATGATGATATGAAAAATTCTTACTTTGAGAGAGAAAAAATAGCTACAACTGAAATAGGAAATATGGTAACCATACCACATGGAGCAATTGGAAAAGTTTTTGAAAACAAAATAGCAATTGGAATATTGAAGACTCCTATTGCTTGGGAAATATCAGATGTTCGTTTGATAATAATGTTAGCTCTTGATAAGGATAAAATATTGGATTATGAAGTTATATTTTCAAATATATATAAAAGAGTAGATTCTATAGCAAAAGTTATAAGTATATGTGAAAATAGCAATTTTGAAAAGTTTGTAAACTTATTTAAGTAGAGAGATATCATATAGTATTGCATATACACTTGTAAGTTTGGATAATATAAAACTAAATAAAATAAAAACGATAAATTTCTCTTTTAATTAAGAGAAATTTTTTGACTTTCAGAGATATTAATATGAAGTTAAGATATAAACATAAAGTAAATAAATAAAAAGAGGTGGCAAGATGATTTATACAGTGACATTAAATCCATCAATAGATTATATAGTTAAACTAGATAAATTAAAGACTGGAAATACAAATCGTGTAAATGAAGAATACGTTTATCCAGGAGGAAAAGGTATAAATGTATCTCGTATACTAAAAGAACTTGGAAATGATAATACATCTTTAGGTTTTATAAGTGGCTTTACTGGAGAATATATAATAAAAACATTAGAAGAAAAGAATTTGAAGACAGATTTTATAAGGTTAAAAAGTGGTTTTACAAGAATAAATGTAAAAATAAAAGAATTGGAAGAAACTGAGATTAATGGGCAAGGACCAAATATAGCTGATGAATATATTGACTTGTTGTATAAAAAACTTGATAAATTAAATCAAGATGATATTTTAATATTGGCAGGAAGTATACCTTCTACTTTAGATGAAAAACTATATGAGAATATAATGTCTAGACTAGAAGAAAAAAATATAAGAGTTGTAGTAGATGCAACTAAAAATCTTCTTCTTAATGTTTTAAAATACAAGCCTTTTCTAATTAAACCTAATAGTGATGAATTAGAAGAACTGTTTAATGTTAAATTAAACTCAAATGAAGATATAGTAAAATATGCTAAGAAATTAAAGCAACTAGGGGCTAAAAATGTTTTAGTCTCAATGGGCAAAGATGGAGCACTGCTAGTTACAGAAGAAGATGAGGTACTTATAAGTAATGTACCTAAAGGGAAAGTTAAGAATTCTGTAGGAGCAGGTGATTCAATGGTGGCTGGATTTATATCTGGATATTTGAATACTGGCAAATATGATTATGCTCTTAAATTAGGAGCAGCATCAGGTAGTGCAACTGCTTTTTCATATGACTTAGCTAAAAGAGAATACATTGATGAGTTGGTAAATGAAATATCTGTAAATAGATTCTAAAATATCTAAAAATATATAGAAAGGAAGTTAGGAATTATGAAAATTATAGATTTACTAGATGAAAAATCAATTAAGTTGAATTTAAAGTCAAAAAACAAATCAGAAGCAATAGAAGAATTAGTTGAATTAGTTGCAAACAGTGGTAATTTAAAGGACAAAGAAACTTATAAAAAAGCTATTTTAGCTCGTGAGGAAATGAGTACAACAGGAATTGGAGAAGGTGTAGCTATTCCTCATGCTAAGAACACATCAGTTACTAAAGCTTGTATAGCAGCAGCAATATCAAAAGAAGGTATAGATTATGAATCATTTGATGGAAGCTTATCAAATCTATTTTTTATGATAGCTGCACCAGAAGGAGCTAATAATACACATCTGGAAGTGCTATCAAGATTATCTACAATACTTATGGATGAAGATTTTAGAAATAAACTTATAAATTCAACTTCTGAGAAAGAATTTAAGGAAATAATAGATAAAAAAGAAAGAGAAAAGTTCAGTGAGGAATATCAAGATGAAATAATTAAAAAAGAAAATATAGTAGATACTAAGGATAAAGATATTAACAAATATCCTCAAATTTTGGCAGTAACAGCATGCCCAACTGGAATAGCACATACATTTATGGCAGCTGAAAGTTTAAACAAAATGGCTGAAAGCAAAGGAATATCAATAAAAGTGGAAACTAATGGTTCAGCAGGCATCAAAAATAGACTTACAAAAGAAGAAATAGAAAATGCAACATGTATAATAGTAGCAGCAGATAAAAATGTTGAGATGGCTAGATTCAATGGGAAGAAAGTCATAAAGACTAAAGTTGCTGATGGTATACACAAAGCAGAGGAACTTATAGATAAAGCTGTAAATGGTGATGCTCCAGTTTATCATGGAGGAGAGGCAAATCACAACGAATCAAATGAAGAAAATGAAAGTGGATTTAGAAAAGTGTATAAACATTTAATGAATGGTGTATCTAATATGTTACCATTTGTTATTGGTGGAGGAATACTTATAGCAATAGCATTTTTACTTGATGATTATTCTATTAATCCTTCAAATTTTGGTTCAAATACTCCAACAGCAGCATTTTTTAAGGGAATAGGAGATAAAGCTTTTGGATTTATGCTACCTGTACTTGCAGGATATATAGCATACTCTATATCTGATAGACCAGCATTTGTTGTAGGTTTTGTAGGAGGAGCCCTTGCAGGTGATGGTGGTTCAGGGTTTTTAGGTGCATTACTTGCAGGTTTTATAGCAGGTTATTTAGTAGAAGGACTTAAGAAGGTATTTAGTGTATTACCAACTTCATTGGAAGGAATAAAACCCGTATTATTATATCCTTTATTTGGAACGCTTTTGATGGGGATTATAATGACATTTTTAGTAATACCTCCAGTTACAGCAATTAATAATGCAATGGTTGGATTTTTAAATGGCTTAGGAGGAACTTCAAAAATAGTTTTAGGATTGGTTTTGGGTGGAATGATGGCTGTAGATATGGGTGGACCTGTAAATAAAGCAGCATATGTATTTGGGGTTGCATCACTTGAATCAGGGCAATTTGAAATAATGGCAGCGGTAATGGCTGGAGGTATGGTTCCACCTCTTGCGATAGCTCTTGCAACTACATTCTTTAAAAATAGATTTACAAAAGAAGAAAGAGATTCTGGTAAAGTTAACTATGTAATGGGATTATCTTTTGTAACTGAAGGAGCTATACCTTTTGCAGCTGGAGACCCACTTCATGTTATACCAGCATGTATAGGAGGTTCAGCAGTAGCAGGAGCACTTAGTATGTTGTTCAATGCAGCTCTTCGTGCACCTCATGGAGGAGTATTTGTTATACCAGTAGTTACTCATCCACTTGGATATATATTAGCTATAGCTATAGGTGCTGTGGTTGGAATGATGCTTTTAGCATTACTTAAAAAACCACTAAATCAAGAAGCATAGTAAATAAAGATTATTTAATAATTAAAAATACTTTATTTTATAAAAATTAATATATTACTGCATTATCCTAGAGCAAGGAATTCAAAAAAGTGAACTTTGATATACAAAGTTCACTTTTTGTGTAAAGTTATTTTAAGAGCTTATAATTTTTAACATGTAAATTAAATTTTATAACTAAATTGTTAATTATTGATAGAAAATAAAAATAAATATAAATTTAACAAAATAGTATTAATTTCAAAAATAAATTACAAAGAAAGTATAGAAAAGAAGAATATCAGTGTCGAATTATATAGAGAAAAGCAATAAAAAACCTTTTCAAATTATGATATTATGTTTGAGTACACAAATATATAGAAAGAGGGAGTGTTATTTTTGAAATTAAAAAGTAAAAAAGTATCATCATTATTATTGACATTAGTTTTAGGGACAACAATGTTAGTTGGCTGTTCAAGTAAAGATGGTGAAGCTACAACACAAGATGATTCTCAAAAAGATAAAGGAATTTTAAATGTAGGAGTATCGGTAGAATATGCACCATGGTGTTATAAAGAAAATGATGAAAATAAAGGTTTTGAAATTGATGTATGGAAAGAAATATCAAAAAGAACAGGTTATAAAATAGAGTTTAAAACTGCTAAATTTAGTGGACTTATGGGTATGTTAGATGCTGGTAAAGTTGATACAGTAGCACACCAAATGTCAACTACTCCTGAAAGAGTAGAAAAATATGATTTTTCGGATACTTATGCATATAGTAAATATAAATTTATAGTGCCAGAGGATAGCACTATAAGTAAGATAGAAGACATAAAAGGTAAAAAGGTAGGTTGTGTTCTAGGTGGTAATGGAGAAAAAACTATAAGAGATTTAAATGAAAAACATAACTTAGGACTTGATATAGTTACATATGATGGAGTACCTATGGAAAAAGATGTAGAGAATGGAAGAATTGATATTGCATGGCTTTCAGAGGTTAAAGCTAAAACAACTATAGAACAAGGTAAACTTAAATTAAAAGTTGCAGATATAGATACTGGTGTATATGAAGTAAATCAATATCCATTTAGAAAAGAAGAAAAAAGTAAAGTTATAATAGAGGATGTAAATAAAGCTATAAAAGCAATGCATGAAGATGGAACATTTACAAAACTATCTGAAAAATGGTTTGGCTTAGATACAACTAAGGAAAATTAATTGGAGGTTAATGATGCAAGTATTTGATTTTGGATTTGCAGCAGGTATATTTCCGTTAATATTAAAATATTTGACAGTAACATTCAAAATGTCTCTGTTATCTTTGGTATTGGGAATTGTTGTAGCTTTACTCATAGCATTAATTGTAGATGCTAAAGTTCCTATTTTAAAAACAGTATCAAGAATATACATTTCATTTTTTAGAGGTACTCCTCTTGCTGCTCAACTTTTTTTCATATACTTTGGTCTAATACAATTAGTACCAGAACTTAAAACATTGGAAGCATTTTCAGCAGCAGTAATAGTAATTGGTTTAAATTCTTCTGCCTATTTTGCAGAAAGTTTAAGAGGTGCTATAACATCTGTAGATAAAGGTCAAATAGAAGCAAGTTTGGCATTTGGAATGACGTATGTACAAACAATGAAAAGAATTGTCTTGCCACAAGCTATAAGAGTTGCAGTTCCTCCCTTTACAAATACTTTTGCAGATATTATAAAAGGAACTTCTCTTGCTTTTACTATTGGGGTTACAGAAATTATGGCAGTTGCTCAATCAGAAGCAGCAGCAAGTTATAAATATTTGGAAGCTTTTACTTGTGTAATAGTAGTATATTGGATTGTAAATCTTATATTAGGCTTTGTTCAGACTAAGCTAGAAGAAAGGCTTAGTGAGGTATATTAATTTTATAGAAAGACTTATAAATTTGTATAGATATGTTTTGTTATTAAATATTACTGGAAAATTTGATTTCTAGTAATATTTTTTTGTAACTATAAAATGCTAATCAGAGATGTATTAGTTTTTATTTTATAAAATTTGTAGATTCTATACACTAAATTTTGGTATGTGTTATTAATTGCGTTGACTTAATTATATAGTTATTTCTATTTATACTAAGTAATATAACAGAGTATTCATTACAAAGAGATATTTATTTTTTATGCTATTTATAATAAATAAACTTGATGATGGGAAAACTACTATTATTTAATATGTAAAGGAGTATTTTATATGAACGAATCGTATTGGTTTTCAAATTCAAATCCAAAGGAATATAAAAAATTAGGCGAAAATATAAAAGTAGAGTGTCTTATAGTAGGTGGAGGTATAACTGGATTAACAACTGCATATTTATTAGCAAAAGAGGGTAAAAAAGTAGCGCTTGTTGAAGCTGATAAAATAGGATATGGAACTTCAGGAAGAAATACTGGTAAAGTAACTTGTCAGCATGACATATTTTATTCTAAGATAGAGAAAAAATATGGATTAGAGAAAGCAAAATCATATTATAATGCAAATAATGAAGCTCTAAACTTAATTGAACAAATAATAACAGATAATAATATCAAATGTGATTTTAAAAGAGAACCATCTTTTGTGTTTACAGAAAAAGAAGATACTATAAAGGATATAAAGGATGAATATCGTACATGTAAAAAAATAGGAATAGAGTGTGAATATCATGAAACTATAGAAGATATTCCATTAGATATAAAGGGAGCTATTAGTTTTACAAATCAAGGTCAATTTAACCCCAAAAAGTATATTGATGGATTAGCAGAAATAGCAGTACACTTAGGTCTAAAAATATATGAAGATACACCAGTAGTGGATTTAGAAAAAGGGAAAATATGTAGAGTTAAGACAAGAGAAGATAATACAATAGAAGCTGAGAATGTTATAATTTCATCCCATAGTCCATGGTATGATGGATTGAATTTTTATTTTGCAAAAGAATACGCAGAACGTGCTTATTTAATGGCAGCAGTTTTAGAAAATAAATTGCCAGAAGGTATGTTTATAAGTATAGATGACCCATCCATAACTTTTAGACAATATAATGATGGAAATGAGAACTTACTAATCTTTGGAGGAGGAGACCATAAAGTTGGTCAAGGAGGAACTGAGAAAGAAATATTTAATGACTTAGAGCATTATGGAAAAAAGGTCTTTAAGGTAAAAGATTTTAAGTGTAAATGGTCAGCTCAAGATAATATGAGTTTTGATAATGTTCCTTATATAGGTTACATTAATAAAAGAGAAAACAATATTTATGTAGCTACAGGTTTCTCTAAATGGGGTATTACTAATGGTACTGTTGCAGGAATAATAATAAAGGATTTGATAGTAAATAATAATTCAGCTTATAAAGATACTTTTAATCCATCAAGATTAGGCAGTTATTTCTCAAAGGATTTTATAAAGGAAAATGCAAATGTAGCAATGAATTATGTAAGTGGAAAATTAAAAATAGGTAGTGGAGATATGCCTAAAAATAATGGAGAAGGAAAGATTGTTAATATTGATGGGAAAAGATATGGTGTGTATAAGGATGATATGGGAGAATTTTATATTGTAGATACTACATGTACTCATTTAGGATGTGAACTGAATTTTAATAGTGAAGAAAAAACATGGGACTGTCCATGTCATGGTTCTAGATTTGACTACAAGGGAAATATACTTGAAGGGCCAGCTCTTAAACCACTAAATCTTTATGGTTATGGCGATAATGATGTTAATCCTAAGCTATTATAGACTTGTTTTAGAAAGGTAAAGTGTGTATGAATAAACTTTTAAAACCAATAACTATACTATTATATATAATTTATATTTTTTCTGCTATATTTTTTGCAATCAACAAAGAATTAGGTAACATAGGATTAGTAGCAATAAGTTTAGTTGGTACTTTTATACTGAGTTTTATAAATAAGCAAAATCAAAGGTTGTTAAGTAAAGAGCTATATATAGTTCTTGCTTTATTTATAATGTTTTCAGCATTATTAGGTACTTGTTTTAATTTTTATGATATAAATTATTATGATGATTTTTTACATTTATGGTCAGGAATAATATCTGCTATTGTGGCATTTTCCATAATCAAATATTTCTATACACAAAGAGATATAAGCAAAATGAGTAAAATATTTTTAATTATATTTGTATTTATGTTTAGTATGGGAGTAGCTAGTTTGTGGGAGATAGGTGAATTTTTAATGGATACTTTTATTGGTACTACTACACAAGCTGGTGGACTAGAAGATACTATGATTGATATGGTAGATGCTTTAATAGGTACAATTGTAACAATTCCTTTTATAATAAAAAAATCAAATGCATAGTTTCACAATTGATGATAATGGATTTAATTTTATTCATATTAGTTTTTAAGAAGTTATATGATAAATTAAATCCATTTTTTGTTAAATATATTAGTATAAGAGATTGTATAATTTCTTATATTATGAAAATTAATTTGAAATATTTAAACAAGTATATAATTACAAAGACAATATTTTGCTCTAAATACATATATTCTACAAAAAGCATAATATAAATTTTGTTTTTTTGTTACAAAATGCAGAACTGTATAGGTATATATATAGATGATAAATATTCTTTGACATTTGACGAAAATTAAGCTCTTTTACTATTGTAATGTAAAAATTATATTTAATAATGTAAATTTTAATAAATTAAATAGTATGGTAGGTAGAATATTTTTTATATAATATTAATTTTGATGATACGAAAATTAATCATTGTATACATGTATATAAATAAATATAAAAAGTTAAACATAATAGGGGGAGAAAATGTTAAAAAAAATCAATTTAGAGAGTTGTTTTAAGCATGCTATAGAAAAAGGATATAACTATTTAGGTGTAGTTGTAAAAGTAGATGAAAATCACAGGGAGTTAATAATAAATACAAATAACAACTTTCAGAGTAAGCTTAAGTATTATAAGTTAGCCTATGATGAAAATTTGAATCATAATGTAGCAAATAATATGAGCATAACTGATTTTACATATGGAAATACTTTAGCAGATATTGAAAGTAAATTAAAAAAAAATTTTATATAAAAGAAAAAATATACTTTTTAATTTAACAAAGTATATTTTATATAGGGTATATTACCAAGTGAATAGAAAATATGTCCACTCAAAAAGCCACGCAATACCAACAAGTCTAATAACCTCAAATAAGCTTGTTAGCATTATTTAAATGCTAACAAGCTTAAGTATGCAAATCTAAGATATTTAAACAAGGAAGGTTTAAGGAATATGAATAAAAGTATAAATGAAGAAGATGTATTGAGCTATAGACCTAATTTAAAAGTAGGTAGATTTGATGATTTTGAATATAAATCAACAAAGTGTACAAGTGAATCTATTACAGCTGAGAATTATAAAACTAATATTTTAAAATCATTTGAAATGTATCATCCATCAAGTGTAGTATCAAAATTAAATAAACTTATATCATTATCAAAATCATATTTGAGTTTGATAGAGAATGATACATACCAAGGTAAAATTATGAAAAATTATTGTTTTTCCTTTACAGAAAATGAACAAGACATACTAAAAGACGAAAATTTTAATAATTTATATGGTGACTCTAAGTTTGAAAGTTACTTAGAAATTTTAAATATAAAAGATGAACTATTGAATATAAGAAAAGTCTTTATAAATGGAATTTATACAACCAAAAAGAATGATTATTTATTTGATGATGTAGATTATTCATTTATTGATAAATTGAATCAATATGAATATGAAGATATTAATCATAATATAAATTATTTTTCTTTATTTTATGATGTCCAAAGTGCATTTATTTTATTAGAATACTGTAATGATATAGAAAAAATAGTTAAAGAGTTATATTTGATTGAAAATAATAAAAAAAGGCAACCAATAAATTCAGAAACTTATACTATTTTAAGCAAAAAGTTTAATCTTATAAATAAAACTATGAAAAATGATTTATTTAATGACAAAAGTGTTTATGGGAATATAGAGACTTCTTTACATAATTTGTTTTTAGCTAAACATGATGTAAATACATTTATAAATGGTTTTATGAATTTAGATGTTTTGAAAGATGATTCCAATTTAGTTAATGAAATAAAGGAAGATAATTTAAACGATATAGAAATTAGAATTGATGAACTGATAAGTGCTTGTATGTTATCTGTAATTTATAAAAGAGATATTTACAATTCATTATGGAATAAATCAAAAATAAGAGAATTTTTTACTAAATAACTTACAATAGAGAAAGATAGTTGGTATATTCAGAAAATGAAAAGTATTAATAAGGAAGGTGAATATGTGGCTGTTAAACAAAAAAATATTAAAAAGAAAGATAAAGAAGAACTTTATTCAAAAGCAGTAAGAATAAAATGTTGTTATTGTATTAAAAAAGAAGGCTGTTTGTATCAAGCAAGAAAGGAGTCTAGTGAAAGTTCAGGTTATATAACTTATTGTACATTAACTCCAAACATTCCTAGAAAACAACGTAAAAAAATAAAACGCTAGTCAAAGGAGAGAATATATGAAGAACTATTTAAAAAAGAGATTAAGAAACAAAGGGTTTTGGGTTTCTCTATCGGCGATGTTAGTACTTACAATTCAATCTTTTGGATATGTCGATATACTACCAAAAAATTATTCTGATACAGTAAATTGTTTTTTAGCTTTACTCACAGCACTTGGAATATTGAATGATAATGCTACAGAGAATAAGTGGTATTTAGATGACAAGTAATAGATTTTCTTAAATAGCTAATATATTTATATTCTAAAAAACTTTTCAAAAATATTTATAATAAAAATAAAGGAGAAAATATTATGATTTTTAATGATTTGAAGATACCAAGAGGTAGTTCTTTTGACCCAATGCAAGGAGTTAGATCTATAGACAATATAGATGGAGATGTTACAGAACTTGTCACAGTTGAAGGGGAAGTCAATGTCAATGTAATAGGGCAATATACTTTGAAGTATTCAGCCCCAGATAAATCTGGAAATGTAACAACAATAAATAGAACAATAACAGTTGTAGATACAGGTGCTCCTATAATAAGTGGTGCTGATGATAAGACTATAAATTTATTGGAAGAACTAGATTTAAGAGCTGGAGTTACAGCAATGGATGATATAGATGGGGATTTAACTGATTCTATAGTTATAGATGGAACAGTAGATAATGCTATACCTGGAGAGAATAATATTGTCTACACTGTAGAAGATAAATCTAAAAATAAAAGTGTAGTAAATAGAATAATAACAGTTGTTGATAATATAGCTCCTATATTATTTGGTGTTGAAGATTGTACTGTAGAATATGGCTCAACATTTGATTCAAAGGCTGGAGTTACTGCTAATGATAATATAGATGGAGATTTAACTTCAAAGATAGTAATAGAAGGAGTAATTAATACTTCTATTTTAGGAGAACAAATATTAACATACAAAGTTACAGATGTAGCAAATAATGAAGCAAGTGCTATAAGAAAAGTTACTGTTGTTGATACTATTAAGCCAGTGTTTTCAGGTATAGATGACTTAACATTAAATTTAAATGAGAACTTTGATGCTTTAGAAGGGGTAACAGCTGTAGATGAAGTTGATGGAGATTTAACAGATTTAATAACTGTTGAAGGTGGAGATTTAGTTGATACATCTGTTGTAAAAGAATATCAAGTTACTTATAAAGTATCTGATAAATCATCAAATGAAACTATAGCAGTTAGGCTGGTATCTGTAATAGATAATATACCTCCAGTATTAACTGGTGTTGAGGACAAGACTATAGAAGTAGAACCAGTGCCTAAAGAAGAAGTTTAATAAATAGTATGATAGAGGTGAAATTATGAGTAACTTTAATGTCACTTATAGTGCTGGTGGGAATTTAGATAAAATAAAAAAAGTTGGAAATATAGAAGAAATAAATAACATAGAAAGTATAGATAAAATAGATAGCCTATCTGAAATAGAAAAAATAGAGACTCTTAAAAATATTGAAAACTTGGAGCAAGTTAAAAGCGTAGAAAAACTTGAATCTGTTTCTAATATAGATAACCTCAATGAAGTTAATGTAGTAAAAGAAATAAAAGCGATAGGGAGTATACGAGGATTTGCATCAAAAACACAACCATATAATTATATGAGGCTAATAGAAGTTCCAGCACTTAGAGGAGTATTTGAAGAAGAGATAGTTTTATCTCCATCTGAGGTTGAGATTCTTGCTATATCTGTTACATGTAGTGGATATGGAGAAAATGACCACTATAATTTATATTTTAATGGACAATTGTGGTTTAAAGATTGGTATTTAGGAGAAGTAAAAGAAGGTCTTTTCTTAGGTTCATCTACATATGTATATCTAGCACCTCCAGATTCAAGAGTAGTTTTAAAATTTCATAATGATAGTGGAACTTCTAAGAAATTATGGTTTGGGATAAGAATGTTAAAAGACCCAGAACCAATTTAGGGATAGAAAGGAAAATTAAATATGTTAAGTAATGAAATAAAAGACTTTGTATTCCATGAGTTTAAAACAGATGCAGATAGTTTTGTAAAAGATTTAGCAAATGTTTTAGCCTTAGGAAATTATACTAAAGAAGTAAAAGATGTATCTGGAAATTTAATGAGAAAGTCATTGCCTTCAAAAGAAGATTGTTGGAATATAGTATATCCAAATCCAAACTTTAAACTTATAAAAGATAGAGAAGTCTCTTCTTTTGATGAGGTAAATGCAAGAGAATATGAAATAATAACTAAAGATCAAATTTCTAAAATAACTGATTCTGTTGTTGTAAGAGCTGTTACAAGACCAGTTGATAGAATTACTCAGCAAACAATAAAAGTTGGTTCTGATGAAGTTTCAAAATATGGACTTTTGGATGAAGCTATAGAAGAAAATGCAGTTATGTATATGGAAGTGTACTTTCCAAAGTATTTATGTGATACAGAATTGGATGACCCTACTCAACAACGAGATGGAAAAACTGTACCAAAAGTTGTAAATCTAAAAACTGGTGAGAAAGATGCACAAGCTAGAAACTATCATAACTGTTATATGAGAATTTTTGATAATCCAAATAAGGATTATTCTGGTCCAGCAGAAAATGTTATAGATATGGTAACTGGAGATATAGCTGAATTTAACTCTGCTTCATCTGAATGGTGTAAACTATCTTGGTTTACAGACTTTGATGAAAAGTTTAAATCTGAGCTTGGTATAACTGGATCAGATGCTCTTTTAAGAATTCCTATTACATCTTCTTTAAACAATAAGACTAAGATAAGAGTACTTGCTAATATACATCCAAATAGAGTACTTATAAATGTTACAGGTAATCCAAATGTAGATTATGAGGATAATAGATATTTAGTTGGTCAAGCATATATAGGCTCTATTGACAGTTTTGATTTTGCTAAAAAGGATATAGCTGGAAATTTTGGTATATTTGCAACTTCTTCATCTGTACCTTCTATACCAAAGTTTAATATTAAGTACAGTGAGCCTTTCAATGGAGTTAATACACTTGGCACTGATGGTGGCAAAACATCAGGAAAGGCTGTTATATCAAATGCAGGTGCTAAGTCAGCATGGGTAAATATAGGTACATTTCCTTGGTTAAATAATTCACTACTTAGTAATAGACCAGCAGATACTGTAATAAAATATACCTATAATAGAAGGGATATACCAAGAGATTTTGGATCAAATATTGCAGGTGGGAAAACGACTATATATGAACCTAGTTTACAAGTTACAATAGGTGCATCTGTAAACAATGAATTTGCATCTGAGTTTGGATTAATGAATCCAAACGTAAAATATAATAACGGATATGGAACATATTATATTACACCTAATGCAAGAACATCCATATCAAGAGAAAAAATTACTTTTCCATCTGAATTGCCAATAACTATAAATAAACCAATAGTAAAAGATATGATAGTGGAAGTTCAGGTAACTTATAATGAACAAGACTTATACAACTATATAAGAAAATATGTAGCACAAAATGATGGAAAAGGTCTCTTAAATGACTTAAGTTATTATATCTATGGTTCACAAGATGGAATGGTTGAAAAACCAATTTATTTTTATCTAGGTTTTGATGAGGTAGAAGAAAGAACTACTCAAGAAGGTGGTTCAAATAGAGATAAGTATGGGAATCTTGTAGATATAAAATACCATCAGACTTATGGTGTACATACAGCAAATGGAACAACAGATTTTGCAATGTATAAGACAGATTCTGCTGACTATTTCCAAAGTCACTATTTTATGTTCTCATCAACAGAGCAATTCATGAAAAAACATATGTATGGCAAATCAGTTTATACAAACGAATACTTCGCAGATAGAATAAAAATTGTCCATAGTGCAGAAGGTGTTCGTGGAGCTTTATCAGGTATGATAGTGATAGATGCTGAATCACTCTTCCCATTTGATGAATTAATAGTAAACAAATCTTTTGAGAAATACGAAGATAAACCAGAAGAAACATATATATACCTTCCATTAACTACTCCTTATACTCCTTTTGCAAATTCTCCAAATGAAAGATACGGTGTTGGAATATTAAAAGAACTTAAATATAATGAAAGTAATGATGATTCTAAGTGTGAAGCTGCATTAAGAGAAATACAAGATATGTATAAAGATATCTATTCTTGTACAAACAATACAGAATCAGTTTATTTTGCTGATAAAACAAATAATGGATTAGAAATAATCTGGGATTCTTCTGACATGAATATAGTAAGTTTTTCTAAAGGAGCAGATGTTGAAGAACCTACATTAGAATTAAAAATATCTCCTGAAAACCCAACTATAACAGTTGGAGCAAAAAAAGCTCTTTCCCTACTTGAAGGAGAAGAAGTAGTAGTGGATGATAAAGTAATTTGGATTTCATCAAATGAAAGTATAGTTACTGTTTCTCAAAATGGAGAATTGGATGGAATAAAAATAGGTGGAGCCGTTATAACTGCTAGATATAAAAGCAGAAAAGTCCAAACTGAAGTAAATGTAAAGTCTACAGATGAGTTGGATGAATCAGATTTACAAGAGGAACCTATTATATAAAATATGATTAGAAATAGAAAGGATGAATATTAATGTTAGGTATAATTAATAGACCAGATTTCTATGAAGGAGATAAGGAAATATATTTATCTGCTAACGTGAAATCTGGAGAAGTCTCTAAAACTAAAAAATTTAAGGTGCTTGTAAAAGCATCAAAGCGAACTGATTTGCAAAGTATCCTAGAGGATATAGGAAACATATCTATACCAAGTATAGTTACAGAAAATCTAACATTTATACAAAAAGGTAGTTGTGGTTCAACTATAGTATGGTCATCTTCTAGTCCGAATATAATAGGACAATCAGGAAGAGTAACAAGACCTGTATTTGGAGAAGTAGATGCAAAAGTTACTATAAATGTTATTGTATCAAAGGGAAGTGTAAGTAGAAGTAAAGAATTTAAAGTTACAGTACCAGCATGGACTCAAGAAGGTGAAGTCGAATCTGCAGCTAATGCAATAACTTGGGAACTTATTAGAAATAAAAATTCTGATATAAATAAGGTCACAACTGATTTAATACTTCCAACTACTATAGGAAATGAAATAGCAATAACATGGACTACAAGTAATTCTGCTTGTCTAAGTGACAAAGGGGTAGTCACTAGACCTGCATATAAAGATGGCGATAGTATTGTATCTGTTACAGCAACTCTTACTAAGGGTGAACTTACATCTATTAAGACCATAACTAATATTAGAATACTTAAACAAGACCCTACTAATCAAGAAAAGGTTGATGATTTTGTAAAAACTTTTGATTTTGCTTCATATATTGCACCAAATAAATCATTAACAGAACTTAGCAATAATTTTACATTACCTGCTAAAGTTGAAAATATGTCATTAACTTTTTCAGCACTTGATAATGAAGGTGAAGATTTAACATCAGCAAATATAAAATTAGAACTTGATAGTCAGTCTCTTTCTTATAAAGCTATAATAGTAAGACCTAGTTCTAGCACTGGTGACTTTAGCTTTAATTTAAAAATAGAAGCTAAAATCACTGTCTTATCAGGAGAAGAAACTTCAGAAGAAATTAAGGCCTCTAAGATATATTCAGCTAAGATATTAGCTATGATTGAAGAATAGATGATTGCAACTTTTAAGTTTAGCACTGGCGTTTTCGTCAGTGCTAATTTTAAATATAATCTTTCTGGGGATGAAAACTCTATAAGTTTATTTTATAAGATAGAGTGTGAACACACAGAAAGCAATATAGGCAATACTTTGTTGAGGTTAAAAAATGATATAAAGTCAATGAATATTAGTAAAAAACAGAAATTTTTTATAAAAAGTAAGAAGTCTTTACAACCAATATCAGTTAAGAATATCTGTATAAATAAAATATATAAAAAGCTATATGATAAAAATAGTGATGAATGTATAAGTTTTTATAAAGGTCTTAAGGAATTTAGAAATTTTAATGATGCATTGAAGTATTTAATTAGAGAAGAGCAATATTTAGATAAATCAATTATAGAATATCTACTATTTGTAGAATATAAAGATACTAGAAATAAAATTCAAATAAATAATGATTATAATACATTTCGGACTAATCAAAACACATTATCTTTCCAATACAATATAACAGAAGTAAGTAATATTGATAAGTATCTAAAAAATTATGATTATGAGGATATGATAGGCACACCAAGTAAACAAATTTTTGGAGACAATATAGATGTAAATATAAGTGAAACAGAAAATGATACATACATACTTGATTTTGAAAAAAATATTAGAGACTTAGACAAAAAAATAAATATAAATGATTATATAAATCTTAAAAGTTCAATAAATAATAAAATCTTTATGGAAAAACCAAAGTTGGTTGAAGGTTATACTGAAAATCTATCTATAGATTTACAAAAACTTATAAAAGATGGAGATTTGAGGAATGTTTTTATTGAAGAAAATAAAACATCTACATCAAATTCTTCATCTAATATATATATTAATTTGCCCTATTTTATTGATATGCCAAACATGTCAGAGATTTTAATAAATGAGAATATAAAACTGAGAAATAATTTTAATAAACAAATACTTATAGAAGATAAAAAGTATTTATCAAAGGGATATTCAAGTAAAATACAAACATTTTTAGAATCTAAATATAAATTATATAAAGGTGAAGATTATATAGAGTTATATAATTTACTAGACAATATTGAAAAAAACATAGATGGTAGTCTTCATGTTGTAGATAATATTAAAATTTTTACACATGCAGGTTCAAATATTCAAATATATGAGATACTAGATAGTTATGATTTTATAAAAGGAAAGCCTACATTTAATTTATATAACCTAGATATGAATACAAGAAAGGCTGACAATCGAAAAATTTATATTTCTAGTACAGATTTATTTTCCAAATACTACAATCCAAAGTTTGATTTTAAAAATGATGAATATAACTTATTAATATCAAAATCTAACAATAAGGAAACATCAATAACTGAGTATGAGTTGTTTGGAAAATATCAAGAGGGTAATTTGTATCTTATTGACTCAATTATATCACCAGAATATCTTTCAAAATCTTCATTGTATGTATTTGAAAACTATATATATAAGCTATTAGAAAGTAGCAAATATACACTTCTAATAAATAAAGAATTTGAAAAAGGAACAATACAAAAAAATGACTTTAAGATATTTTATGATTCAAATCTGACGAATTTTTATAAAGAGGGTAATTTATTAAGTATTCCAAGTTGTATAGACGAATTATATAAATGTAATACTAATCTCTATAATATGTATCAAATTCAATTTGGAATAATAAAAAAAATTAAAGGTGTATCATCTAATGAATCGCCAATTGAATTAAAATTTTCAAAGTTACCTACATATAAAAATAATGATGGCTTCTTTGGAGTTGCAACAGAATATTTTCCTGAATTTGTGGTTATTGATGGAAGTCAAGATGAATTGATTCTTCCTAAAAACGGTTTTGATTATAATATATATAAAGATAAGATATTTGGTGATAACCTCATAATATTAGATAAGGACAAGTATGTAAAAAAATATACACAAGCAGGAAACCAAGTAATTGAATTGCCTATAGAAAATCCAGTAGATTATTTTGCAAATATAGCAATAGATGTTATAAATATTGATGTTTCTGTTATGAAGTATGTTCTTGACACACTATACAATCAATGGAGGCATAATATTTATAGATATGCTGGTATAGAGCCTGAAAAAGCTATAAAAGATTTAATAGATTCAACCATGAAATATATAGGTGAAAAATACTATTGGGATAGATGCAAAATACCACATCTTGAAAGAACATTGAAACTTTTCTTGTGGTATGCAGAAATGAGTATATTATGTAATTCAGAGTATGAAGTTGTGTATATAAGAGAAGATTGTGAGATTGATTATTCTAAAAAAACGCTGGGAAATTTAGAAAAAAATATACTATATATTGATAACTTAGAATTGACCAATGATTTTGTTTTATCAAATCAAGAAAAAGGTGTAAACTCTGGGGTAAAATTTAAAGTTAATCAAGAATTTGATTTACAATTAAAATTTAAAGCTTATATGGAAAATAGTGGCGTGTTAGAAATACATATAGGAGAAGCAATTTATACATTTTTAGGAGATGAAAAGCCCTCTTACAATATAGATTTGACAATTCCAAAAGAAGTTAAAGAAGTAGAAATTTTGTTTTTTTATGATAATGAGGAATCTTTCATAGATATAGCAGTTTTTAAAATAAAAGATATGTTCAATAAATCTGTTAATATAAAGTATCTTGGAAAGCTTGGAAAAACGAATAAAACTGTTGAATATTTGATAGATATGTTAACCATTGCAGGTGAATCTATAGAGGGTACACAAGTTAAATTGGGAATTCAAAATTCAGTACAAGTTGCATATGCACTTGATACATTTAAAGATTACATGTTTAAACATCATGATAATAAAGAAAAAGGTAGACGAAGAGTAATCAGGAAATAACAAGTATAAATTACTAAGTAATTATCAAAAATGTTAGAAGGGAAGAGATATTATGGTAAATTATCAAATTCAATACAAAGAGAAAGTAAATCAAAATGTATTATCTGGACCACCAAATGAAGCAAATGAATTTTGGAGAGTAGTATGTGACATGCCAACTTTACAATCAGCAATAGCAACTACTAAATCACTAGTGAAAAAATATGGGTATGAAAATTTTCAGATATGTAAAGTAACTAGTATAAGGGTTGAAGTTCATGCAGAGTAAAAAAAAATTGAATAAAATATCTACAGGACATATATTTAGTGAGGAATTCAATGGTGCAATGAATCCTCTATGGGATATATTTCCAAGTGATAATAATAGAATCACCTTTACAGGTGATTCTATTAAAATACTTGAAAATGTTGACAAAACAGAATTATTGATACCATGTCCAAAAGAGTCTGGATATGTATTTCAAACACATATAAGATATGAACCAAAAGAATCTAATAATGGTGGCTGTATAGTAAAGTCTATTACAGAAAATTACATAGAATGCGAACTATCAGCAGAAATGGAATTAATATATTATTCATATTTAAAAGTAATATATTCTGAGAACTTTGTATTAAATCTTAGAGCATCAAAAGATGGATTAAATTGGGAAGATTTTGGAAGTACAAAATTACTTGATTCTAATTCTATAGGATATTATCTAAATGACAATAAAAATTCATTAGAAATATTTAATTGTGAAATGTATAAGAGTAATTTTATAACACTTATAGGAATTGATAAAACACAAAATATTAAAATATATGATGAAAATAATGAAGAAATAGTTACAAAGATAGATATGAAATATACTAAAGATTCTGTTGTAGTTGATTTATCATCAAAACTTTTTCCAATAAACAATGTAAGGATAGAAGTTGAAAGTGAAGGTAGATTATTTGACAGTGTGACTATAGATAAGTTGTATGGTGGAGATGTGTATTCATTTGAACCAGAAATTAAATTTATTGTAGATGAAGCTAATATAAATAATGGTGATTTTGATTTAGGATTAGTACAAGGTAAAGATAGAGTTTATGAGTTAAAAGTAGTAAATGAAGGAAATCTTACTAAAACTGGAATTTTAAAAATAGTAGGAGTTTCTAGTTATGATAAAGGTAATAGCATGGCTTATTTGATGCCATATGGGGATTCAAGTGGAAATTCTGATTTATTTAAAGAACTAGAGGTTAGTTTATTGCCTGGAACTACAACTAAGTTTTTGATTAAAATAATAAAGGACTCTAGTTGCATAACAATTGATGATAAATATAGTTTTAATATTATATTCATGTAAGGTGGTAGGTGAGATGGGTGTAAAAATAAAAAGATATGGAAAAACAGAATATTTAAATGACCATAATCAATTAAAAAATACGGATATAGAAGATCAACATCCAATAAAAGCTATTACTGGATTGAATAAAAAATTAGATGATATAGACAACAATATAAATATTAATGTAAATAATATAAGAAGTAACAGAGAAGATATAGATATTATTAATAGAATGATAGAAAATGGGGAGATTGGTGGAGGTTCTGGTGGTGTAGCTGATATAACTCCCCTTATTGAAAGAGTAAAAGTGTTAGAACAAAATGTAGTTATACTAAATGGTAATAATTTGGAACTAAAAGAGTTCGTGGTTAATGTATTGGGCGAAGTGAATCGTTTAGAAGATGAACTTGCAAAAACAAAACTTATTGTAGATGAGTATCATAAAAACACCAATTTGAATAAAAATAGTTTTACTGATACTTTGATAAATGATGACTATATACAAAATCTAATTGATTGTAAGATTGATATAAATAATGACAATGTTACATAAAGTGAGGTGATAAGATGCAAGGAATAGATTTAGGATATAAGAATGTAGAAGGAAATGAAATATCTTTTCCAAATATAACCATAAATGCCAATAAGACTGGAAAGGTAAGTTCTGTTATAGAAATAAATAATGGATTTAAAAATGAATTTGAAATTGAATATGTTTCAGGTAATAAAAAAATAAATAAAAAACTTACAAATAATACTTATATAATAACAGAAGAAGATGTAACTAAGTTACAGAATGTTTTAAGAACTTTAAAAATAAAAGCAACTAATGATTTCAATGCTTCTATTTACCTATCACTTATACCAGAAGGAACAACTGCTAAAGCCGAACAGGAGAGTTATGGAAAAAATGTTGCTGGTAATGTTTTAGATAGTAACGAAGATACTTATTGGCAAGCTACATCTAACAATCAGGGTGTTGATGTGATTTTTAGAGAAAATAAACTTATAGAGTCTGTTACAGTATGTCTACAAGATGAGTTTTTAGAGGTATGGGGAGAAGATGAAACTGGAACGCTTGTTAAATTAGTTGAAACAGATGGTAGTGACAGTAGTGTAAATAAAAGTATTATTGTACCTATTCCTAAAAATGAATATAAACATTTGTTTTTTAAAACAATTACATTTCATGGAGGCTGGTCTGATATTAGAGATGTATATATAAATGAAGCAAGGGTAGATTTTAGTTTCAAATATAAAAAAGAAGAAATTAGTCTAGGTGATAAAAAGGTAGAAGAAGATAAAATTATATTTCCGAATGCATTTGCAAAATTTAATGGTAAATGTGGATTAAAAATAGAACATTTAGGTATAAATTATGATGTAATGACAGAATATGAGATAAACAATAACAAAGTAAGTAGCAAAGATAAGGTTGTTTATATAGAAGAACATAATGAAAATGAAATAAATGAAATATTAAAAACTATAAAAATAAAAGTATATAAAAAATTTAATGTGAAGATAACACTAATTAAGAATAATGATGGTTATATACCTTCAGGAATTATGGCTACAGCTAATAGTGTTTATAGTGATAATACTCCAGATAAAGCAATAGATGGAAATATAAATACACGATGGATGTCTTCAACTTTTGAAGCAATTTTCAGACTAGAATTTAAAGAAGCTACAAATATAAATAAAGTACAAATGAAAGTAAGTGCATCTCCAGAATCACAAAATAATTATGTAATTAAGTCTGGTACAAAAATAATAGGTCAAAAAACGTTAGTAGTACCAAATAATTTAACTACTGTTGACATTGATGTCACAACTGCTAATTATAATAATATAAGTATAGAATGTAGCAGTACTAGTAGTTGGATTAACGTATTTGAAATCCTTTTAAGTGGATATACTGAAAACTTAGATTCTGATATTTGTATAATAAATGATATAAAAGAAGTATATAATATACAAGGAATAGATGAACATACTTTATTATATCTAAAAGGTGATTCTTTTAATGATTTAAGTTTAAATCCAAAAACAGTAACTGCTATAGATGTATTGATTGTTGAAGATGATTTATTTGGAAAATCATTCAAATCGAATACTGGATTAATTCAAATTCCATCTGAAGAGATAGCTTTGAATGGAAGCACCAGTTTTACAATAGAATGGTTTGAGAATTTAATCTCAGTTTATGATGCAGCTATATTTAGTACTAATGAAAGACTAAAACATGGCCTACTTTTAGGATATTATGAGGGAGATGTTTCAACTCTTTATTGTAGTAGTAATGGAAGTTCTTGGGATATAATTCGTAAAGAAACTTGTGGAGGTAAAACCTTTAATAAATGGATACATAAAGCTTTTTGTTATTCAAAAGAAAATCTTACTTTATATTGTTTTGAGAATGGCATAAAAACATATGAAAAGAAATTACAACAAGAATTATCTATTTACTGTGGCAATGAACTTTTATTTTTCGACGCTTGGACAAACAAAGTTAATGCAAATATATCTAATATTAGAATTTCTGATGTGGCAAGATGGACAGAAGATTTTGAACTACCAATAGAGCAATATGATTATTCTCCTAATATTGAGA
The DNA here is from genome assembly GCF_045900275.1 of Clostridioides sp. GD02367. Taxonomy (NCBI): domain Bacteria; kingdom Bacillati; phylum Bacillota; class Clostridia; order Peptostreptococcales; family Peptostreptococcaceae; genus Clostridioides; species Clostridioides sp. GD02367. The sequence goes on from NZ_JBJODK010000002.1 coordinate 252,677, forward strand.
TGCTAGAGCAAACAGAACATCATATAATCTTTAACATTTTAGCAAATACAACTACTGTAAATAAGGTTAAAGTATATATAAACAATAAAATAGAAAAAGAATACATTGATGTTTTTGAAAATTTGATATTTGATATTATATATGATGAAAAATATATAATTGGGAAAAATGAAATAAAATTTATTATTGAATACAATGATGCTAAAAGTGTAGAAGAAAAGATGTATCATTATAGACAAAGACTTGATGAAAACACTGTTTTTTTTCTAAACGGCACTGATGTAGTGGATAGCAGTTATAATCCAAAAGTTATAAATAATAATGGAGTAACAATGTCTGATGGTGGTAAATTTGATAAGTTTTATAATATGAGTTATGGGTATTTGCAAATACAAAATTTTAATCCTCACTTTAGAAACTTTTCAATAGAGTTTTATTTGAAGTTTAATGATAATAGTACACAAGATATATTATTTGATACTAGAGTTTCTTCTTATAACAAAGGATATTTAATTTATACAGAATCTAAAAAATTAACATTCTATCTTAGTGAATATTCATATTCTTCTATAGATTATTCAAACTTCGATAAAAGTGTTTACCATCATTTCGCTTTTGAAATTAAAGACTACAAATATATAAAGATTTATCATAATGGTATACTTAAAAAAACAGATACTTTATCTGAAATACCACAAGAACATGCAAGCAACAACATATATATGTCAAAAAGATGTGATGGAGGTAATTATCGTTTTACTAATGAATTAAGCATGTTTAGAATTTCTGATGTGAATATATACAATGAAAATTTTAAACCAACAAATATTCTATATTGTTACGAACCTATATTGAAGGCAAACCAAGCATCTGAAAATCAATTAATATTATCAATAAATGATAAATCGAATGTAATGAATAAGCTTGAAATTTTTATAAATGATTCATTAAAAGAAACTATAGTAGATAATTTCAATAATATTTCTTTCAATTTATTGCTAGATAATTATAATGATGGCTTTAATGAATTTGAATTATTAATGACATTTAACAACGTTAGGCGTATTATAAAAAGATTTAAAATTTATAAAGCTGATCAAAGGTTAATACTTGCAAGTAAATGTTTTGAGGTAAATAATATTTTATTTGATAAAATATATACTCATTTTAAACCTTTCTTTTTGGGTCATGGTAGTATTAATATTTTATACTCAACAGATGATAATGAATTTACCTACTGCAATATTAACACTTTTACACAAATAAATTCAAATAATATAAAATTAATGTTCTTGATGGATTCAGACGCTATAATTGATGCCTATAAAATTTATGTGAAAGATTGTATTGATACAAATATCATTAACTTTGATGAAGTTTTACCTCCACCAAACAATATAGATAAATTCCCAATAACTGGAGGAGACTCAGGGTCTGTAAATAAAGAAGAGATAGTGAAAATAGTAAATGAAATTGTAAATCCGAAAATCGATTTAATAAATAAAAATCTAAACATATCTGATTTAAAAATTCAACTAAAATATGACAAAGAATTAAATCTTTCAGCTAATTATACATCTAATTATTATATAGATGCTAAGCTTGATACAGTAGAAAGAGAAGGTGAATAGTATGGCTAGTGTTGGAGACGCCCTTCCTCAACCAGAGGAAGGTTGGAAAAGGTATAATGATGATTGTATAAATATATTCTACTCTGAATTGTATAAAAGAGTTCCTATGAGTTCATGTTATGGTGGAACAGGTACATATGTTAGAAATGTTCCTTATGACGAAACAGATATTAATTTTAGTTTTATTGGTTCAAAAGTAAGAATAATGTGTGATGTATGTAGCGATAGGTCTGATTTAATTGATATTAATCTTGATGGTAAAGTTGAACAATTTAGCACAAGAACTGGTAACGCTATGAATTTTTCTAAAATAGTATATGAAAAATTAGACCTAGATAATAAACTACATAATATTAAAATATCAATAAATAAAAATAGTGTTGTTGTTTATTTTTTCTTTGACTGTATAGATATAGATGAAGGTGGACATATATTGTCACCAATAGAATCTAAATTGACACAGAGAACATTAATAGAAGGTATGGAGATAGGAGATATAGTATCTTGTAGATATACTGCTCCAACTGCTGGGAAAGTGGGAGATTTTTCAGAATTGGGAACTTGTAGCTATAACGAAATTCCAAGGGATGTATCAAATTCAACTCCAGATGGAAAATTCTTTTTTGTTAAAGTAGATGATAATAAATTAATAGCAGATAGAAATATACAAAATAATATATCTTGGAATGAGATTAATGGTAATTTAGATATCTTTTATAGAGAAAAAATATTTCCTCTGAATATTTGTGAAAGTGATGAGACAGATGAATATGTTTTAAAAGCTAGTAGTGTGTATGCAAATAGGTATGCTTACAATGCATTTGGTAACAAAATAGGATGGCACAGTGGATTATATAGCTATCCACATATATTACAAGTTAGTTTCAAAAGAAAACCTCAAAGAATAAACTCATATAAGTTTCACTTTGGAAATAACGAACAGTTTCCACAGTCAGCAACAGAATGGACTATAGAGGCTAGTAATGATGAATTAAATTGGATTATTTTACATACAGTTAAAGAAAATCCAGCTCCAAAACATGATCAAATTAAAAATTATATCTTTAGAAATGAAATTTTTTATAATCATTATAGAATAAAAATAACAAATTCAAATTCTAACTCTGGGTGTGTAACTATAAAATGTTTAGATTTTTTTTATAAAAAATTCTCTATGTGTTTACCAGATGGAGGAGTGGCTTACAATAATGATATAACAATATCTTTTCCTAAAAAAGCTTTAAATGCAAATGAAACTGATGAATATATACTTTATGCAAGTGGGTCTCTTAGTGACGCACTTCTTACGTATAAAGCATTTAATAAAACAAACATTGATTCTAATGATTGTTGGCATAGTCCTAATGAAGCAAATTCATATATAAAAATATTTTCAAAAAAAGAAAAAATAATTTCAAATGGATTTATATTCACTAATAGAAATAGTGATTCATTCCCTCAAGCTCCAAATTTATGTATCGTATATGGTAGTAATGACAACGAAAAGTTTGAAAAAATATATGAGTCATCAAGCTTTCCTCAAAATGCTAGAGCTGTATCTTACCATTATTTTAATTCTCAAGTAGAATACTTATATTATCAATTTAATTTTAGTGGAGCAACAGGTTATGTAGCTATAGGAGAATTAGAAATACTTAAAGAGTACGAGTACAAAAACTCTTCTTCAAGTTTAGTTAATAAAAATCAAGGAGGTTGGCCAACTATTAATGATTGGGATACATATATATGGAAAAATAATTTAAATGGAAAGATAGATGTAGGCGATAATGACATATGGAATTATAAACATATTGCATCTTTAACAGATAACATTGCGATTTTATCAGTTGTAGATGTATGGGGAACAAGACCAAATGGAGTCTCAATTGCTGTTAGGGGATATAATGATCAATTCGTAAATGATAGTAGCCCTAAAAGGTATGGTATAATAAATAATACCTATACGGCTTCTAATGTAGGATTTAGACCTATGTTGGTTATAGGTGGTGAAGAATAATGGCTATTGTAGGTGAACAATTACTTCAACCAGAAGCAGGTTGGAAAAGATATGATGAATCAAAAATACGATCTATAAATAAAAATTGTAGTTCAGAGTCTAATAGTGCTTATTATGGAGGCTCAATCACTTTACTTAAAAGTACTGATAGCAGTTATAAATTCAAATTTTATGGAAATAAGTTAAGGCTTATATCAGATAAAAATTCAAATAGGCCAAAAGACAATACCAAGATAACTATTGATGGAATTGAGTATATAGCTAATTCATATAACAGTCAACCTATTCCACAGGTACTTGCAATTAGTTTAGAAAATCTAGAAAATTCTATACATGAAGTTGTAATATCACCTGTTAAAGAAGGATTTGTGGTTGTTGATTGTATAGATATAAATGAAGAAGGATATATCGCTGATTTACCTTTAGAAAAAAATAGAATTATTAATGTAATAAAAGTTGGAGAATACATTTCATGTAATTACACTTATAATAATGGTTTCACAGATTTTTATAGTGGGACAGACATGAATTTTATTTGTGTAAATCATACAGATAGAGAATCAATATTAATATCTGATAAAGTCTTTCCTAATTTGTCTTTTGATGAAATAAATCAAAAAGGATTTATATATGGTAATGAATTAGATAATCAGCCTTACAAACATAATTTATTAATAGTGCGTTCATTAACTGGTGGCTCTAACAATAATGGTTTATCTGAATATGATAAGTATATTGTAAATTCAGATTTGGATGGACTAATAACTCCAGGAGATAAAACTATTTGGAATTGGGACATTTGTAGTATAACAAGTTCTATATCAGCATCTGATAATTCTAAAATAATAACTAGAGGGTATTCTAGTCTAACAAACTACTCAACAAACAATACTTTTAATAATAAAGGTACAACATTTGGGTTTAGACCAGTATTAATTATTAAACATTCATATATATTTCCAATATTTGATATAAATTATTTTGGAGATATTAATAATTGTTTTAATATAACTAATATAATTTTAGATGTCTCAATAAAAAAACCTAAAGCAATAATAGAGATAATAAATATAAATAATTCTCATACTTTAGTATCTACTGATTTGATAGATATAGTAAATGGTTCTTTAAATGTAGGCTATGTGTTTAATAAAAATGATTTTATATTAAATGAGAAAAATGAACTAAAGATTACTTTAATTGATGAAAATAATTTTAGTTCATTTATAAGAATAAATACATTCCCTACTGAAGATAAACTTTTTATATTTAATCACTCAATAACTTCTACTATTATTGAAAATAAATATAGCAAAGATAGAATGATTATTTGTGCAAATATAAAAGACAACTACAATGTTTTATATTTAAATAATGATAAATACATATCAGCAGATCTTGAAGAATTTATTGATGTAATCGAAAGTACAAAGTTAAAATTCTTATTAGATAAAAATTCTAACTTAATTTCTTATGGAGTAGCATTTGTATAATAAGAAATGAACATTATAATGAATTAAGATTTAAATAAGAAAATAATTATTAATAGATAGTAAATAAAATTTAATCTAAAACTTACAAAATGGATATAAGTAAGAGTATATTAAATAATGTCAAGATACATAGTGTATTCAACTAATCTTAAAGAATCATAACAAATAAAGATGCTTAAAAGGAATTAAATAAATATGGACACATCAAAAAAGCTATTTAATGAACATGAATTTTATGGTAAAAATATTTATCTATTAGGAACTTCAGAATTTGGACCAGTAAACACTCCAATAAAAATAAACTCAATTTCTCATATGAATTCAAAATTTGGAAAAACAGGCTCTTTAGTTAAAGCATATAAAATTATAAAAGAATCTAAATTAGACTGTAAAGTTTATCTATGCAAAGTTACAGGAGCACATGCAGAAGTTTTTTTAGATGTAAAATGTACTAATGGTGAAGTAATAAAAAACTGTATACATATTAAATCAAAGTATGCGAATGAAATATATAATGATATAGAAATAATAGTAAATCAGGATGATTTGCAGGTAATCTATCCAAAAAGTTTAGGGGATTATGTATTAAAATATCCATATAAAAATTATCCTACACTATATGACCTATCAGAAGCTATAAATAAAGATTCTCAAAAACTAAAAGGGATGATAATTTGTAGTATTTATTGTGATTCTTATATAGAAACAAAGGAATCTATAAGTGAAGTAAATCAAAGTATATACAAACTTAGTGGAGGATATAGTGGATTAGATTGCAATAAAAACACAATGTACAATAATTTAGATAGCACATACACTATTTTGGAAGGGCTTGACATAGATATTATTATGCCTTTAGGAGTATACTATGATGATACATTTACAGATGATATAGAAAAAATAGATAAATATTATGACCTAACTAGAGAATATCTAACTCTGAAAAATGGAGAAAGATACGTAACTTTTTATGAACAATTACTTAATTTCTGCATAGTACAAATGAAAACAGGTATTATAACTCATGGTGTAATTGGTCTTAATCCAACTAATGAGATTTGGATAGATGAGAAAGAATATATTGGTAGATTAGAATATTTTAAAAAAATAAATGAAGTGTCAAAGTTTGATAAAAATTATGAACAATTGATAAGTGTAGTAGCTGGTGACATATATACCACATATGGTACTAATATTGTAAATGCAAGTATTGTATATGCTCCTCTTATAGCCAGTTTAAACATAATAGAAAATACTACAAATAAAGAAATTCCAGAGTCATTTTCATTATTTAATACTTTTGATATTTTAACAATAGAAAAAATGAATGAGCTTGGATATGTATCATTTAGATTCAGTCAGTTACTTAGAAGAGTAGTTGTATCAAACGGAATTACAATGAGTGAGCATACAGAATATAAGTATCTATGTAATGTAAGAATGATTCAATTGACTATGTGCTATATAAAAAAAATGATGTATTCATACATAGGTGAAAATATGGATGCTTTGCTATCATCTGGATATTTAAAAGAAAACTTAACACAATTGTTAGATGAATTAATAGATAAAGAAATTATAAGTGAATATATAATAAATGAATTGTTTAAACATAAGTCAGGAGAATTATTTTTAGATTTAAGTTTAAAGACAGTATATATGTTAGAGTATGTTAAAACCTATAGTGGATTGAGTATAGGTAGGTGAAAAAATGGATATGGAATTTATGCAAAATAATAAAAATATACTTACAACTGAAGAATATATTGATAATTTTGAAAAAATGGAAGAAATATTAGGAGACATTTTAAATGTAGAATTAGAGGATAATTGGGGAGCAATTTCCTTTGACACAATAAAAAAAGATGAAGCAAATAAAATTATACTTCCACAAATAAATTATATTGTAAAATTAAGAGAAACATCTAAAGGAAAAAGTCATAAACCAATGTTGACTGATGTAATAGATGAATCAAATGAAAATAAAGAAAAAACAGGTAAGGTCATTAAAGTATATAGACAAAGTTTTGATTGTATATTAGAATTTAGATTTCTAACTAAAACACAAAGAGAATGTAGAAAACTCATGGAAGATTTCGAAGATATAATAGTGTCTTATACAGGATTTCTAAAGAAAAAAGGTCTTGGAGAGATTTTCTTTTTAAAGGAGATGTCGACTGAAGATAACATAGGTTTTGATAAAAATATTTCAGTCAAAATATCTGAATATTTTATACGATTAGAGAAAGTAAAGACTTTAAATGTTAATAAACTAAAAAGTATAGAAATGAAATTTTCTATACAGGATAGAATTTAACCAAGAATAATGTGAATTTTACTTGGTATAAAATCTGTAAAATCTACAAGATTTAGAGGAGGAAAACCTTTATGGCAAATTTAGGAAATTTGTATCCTAATCTTCCAGGAATGTTAGTTGAATTTAAAGATGGTGGTTCTGCACTTAGATTTAGCTCAGATGAATACAATACTGATAGCATGTTGTTACTTGGTACAGCAGTTGATGGACCAGTAATGGAGCCAGTAGCTATAGATGATTCTTCTATAGAATTACTATTTGGCTCAGATATTAATTTAAATGGAATTCCAAATGGTGCAACATTAGTTCACTCATATAAGCAAGCTAGAGAGGCTGGATGCCAAGATATAAGAGTGATGAGAATATCTGGTACATGTTCAACATCAAATATAAGTGCACCATCACAAGTGGTTGAAAGAAATAAAAAAATAGATGAGGATTTATCCATTATTCAAGGTTGTGAGAAAACTGATATAAAACTAAGTGGAAAAGGAATTGTTCCAAGTTCGATTAGAGTGTATGTAAAAGGAATTGAGCTATTATCTGGATTTACATATAATGAATCTACAAAAAGTATATCAATAGAAAAAAATGCTTGTGATGCAGGAGTACCTGTTTCAGTATCTTATAGTTATAGATATTGGGTTGAGCAGAAACCAGAATATTTAACTTTAAATAAAGATAAAAAAATTTTTCTATCCAATATACCAAATGGAGCTGCTATAGTAGCTACTTATGATGGTAAACCTATAGAGGATGACATTGAAATGAATGATAATGTTATAACAATGCCATCTTTAAGTGAAGGAGAAAAAGTAGCTGTTGGTTATAGGGTAGAAGTTGTTGGAGAAGATATAGAAACTCAATTAGATGGAAATATTTTTATGACAGCTACAACAACTCAAAAACTACTTTTAAGCAATACTCCAGTAGATGAAACACTTATATTATATGTTGGTGGAAGTAAAGTACTCGATTTGAACTCTTTTTCAATAGATAAAAAATCAAAGACTATAACTCTTAAAAAAGAATGTTTTGAAATGGGGCAAGTAGTATCAGTAAGTTATTATATGCCATTTAAAGAAAATATAGAAAGAAAAATAAGATTAAAATCTAGGTTTGCTGGAGATATATATAATTTAGGTCAAGTGAAAGTAGAAGATTTGAGAGATACTTTTGGCAATTATATAGGAAAATATGTAAAAATAATTAAGCCAGAATCTAAAATGAGTATTGGTGAAGAACCATTGATATTGTCAACTCTTGACTACATAACCTTTGGAGAGTTAGTAGATGCAATAAATACTTTACAAACAACATATTTTGCAGAAACAGATACACCAGAAGTACTAACAAAAGACTTGATAAAATCAGCTACATATTTTATAGGAGGCTCTAATGGTTTAGACATGAATAAAGAAGATATGTTTAAGGCATTATCAGGAGAAAGGGATAGAAATGGATATATAGTAAAACAAGGTGCTTATCAGTTGCTTGAAAATTATAATGTAGATTGGATAGTACCCTTAGGTGTTTATGCTGATGATAAACTATTTGACAGACATCAAAATTTTGCATATGAACTTGCTTTATTTTGTGCAGTCTTATCTTATAGAAATAAATCTACATATGGCGTGATATCAATGAAGCCATTAAAAGACACCTCTTTGTCAGGTGTTCAATTACACTCTAAATATTTAACACAATATAATAATGAGTTTTTAATGAAAGATGATAAAGGCTCTATAATTACTGATGGACAGGGAAATTGTATAGACCTTGGAAAGTTTATATCAGTGGTTGCAGGGCCTACACCTATAGTTGAACATAAGGTAAGTTCACTTAGAGAAGGAAATGCGGCAGTGCTTTATGCTGCTTTAAATACGAATATCTTACCATATTCATCTCCAACAAATAAGATATTAAGTGGTGTAAAATCATTAAAGTACTCTTTTTCAAATGCACAATTAAATGATATAACAGGGAATAAATTTGTTTCATTCAATTCTAAAAAATTAAATAGCAGAACTTGTTTAAATAAGGTTTTTGTAGTGGATGCTCCAACATCCGCAAAGAAAGATAGTGTATACTCAAAATTATCTACATTAAAGGTTATGAGAGCAGTAACTGATAATATAAGAGAAGTAGCAGACCCATTTATAGGGGAAGCAAATACAATAGAGCAGAGAAATGCATTAAGTGCAACAATTGCAAAGAGATTAGATACATTACTATTACAAGGAGCTATACTAGATTATAGTTTTAACCTAATAGCAACGCAACAAGATTTAATATTAGGACAGGCTAAGCTAGAAGTTGGTATAGTAGCACCACAAGAACTTAGAAAAATAACCACTATAGTAGGTTTAAAAAAATAAAATGGAAGAAAATATCCATTTAGATTTAATGGTTAGGAGATATCACTATGGCAAGCACGAATATAAACACACTAACAGCATTTTCTGGAGCTGATTTAATTGTAAGCTTTGCAAATCAGGTTATTGGAGAATTACAAAAAATATCATGGAGTATAGAACGTGAAAAAAGCCAGTATATACATTAGGAAGTCCAGATGCACGAAGTTTTTCAAGTGGAAAAAGAGAGATTAAAGGGTCATTAGTATTTGCTATGTTTGACCAAGATTCTCTAATTAAATCTATGAAAAGCATTTTAAAATCATCAGAATCTACAGTATTTACAACTTCAGGAACTTTAGCTATAACTGAAGAGGAAAATTTTATAAATGCAGTAGAAATGTTGAAGTGGAATGTTACAGCACAAGATGCTATGAATATGAATAGTAAGTCTAAGTATAATGAAAATAATTCTAGAGTAAGTGATGAAAACTTTAAAGTACCTAATGGATTTAGTCCGATAAGAGATAATAGAATAGTTTATTTAGATTCTTTGCCACCATTTGATATAACAATGACATTTGGAAATGAACAAGGTCAATGTGCATTTCAAAAGATATATGATGTTGATATAGTAGATGAATCTAGTGAGGTATCTATTGATACAATCGTCTTAGAGAAAAAGCTAAATTATAGAGCTAGAAAAATATCACCACTTATACAAGGTGTATACTCAAAAGATGAAAAATAAAAATAAATCATAAAATTAAAAAACCCATGTAGTTAAATCTTTGTAAGTATATTTTGTGTATTTAAAAACTATATGGGTTTTTTCTAAATATAAATAAAAAGAGAGGTAAATAAAATGGATTTAGATAATACTTTTTACAAAGCATTCTCAAGTACAGATTCTCTCGCATTTATTTTATTTCCAGAATCTAAGCCAATTCTTTTAGGTAACTTGACAAGTATATCCTACTTAATTCAAAGAAATAAAAAGCCAGTAGCATCAATAGGAAGTACACATGTATCTGGATATACTCGAGGACCTAAGATGATTTCTGGGAAAATGGATTTTACTTTAATAAATCAGAATCTAATAAGTGATTTGACAAATAAAGTTTCAATTTTATCTAATAAAAAAAAGATTAGTTCAGATGAATTGCCCTTATTTGATGTGATGATAGTATCTTTAAATGAATACAAATATGCCACACAAATGATGATATATGGAATAGATATTACCAATGATAGTCAAATTATTTCTATTGAGGATGTTTTTATAAAAAATATAATTCACTTTGTAGCAATGGATTTGAAGGATTTTGCAGATTTAGAAACTCATAAAACAGTATCAAATAATATAAGTAATTCAAATATATACTCAAATTCAGTATTCTATTATGATTTTACGATTGAAGGATATGAATATTCTAAAAAAAGCAATTTGAAAGGCGTTAAATATGACAAATTTAAACTTTGATGATGTAAATAAAAAAAGGAGAGATTATAGTACATATAAAGAAGAGTTTTATGGTAGTTCGGATGTATTGATTTATATAAATGGAAAACATAATAAACAAATATCTGCAATAAAATTTTATGTCAAAGAACAAAGTAAACCTATTTATGGATATACATCTAATACATTTGATAATATAGCTATTGGAAATAGGATAGTATTAGGTTATATAAAAATCCCTGTCAGCAATGCTTTAAAAAATTTCTCTAATTCTTTAGAACAAAATATAAATACTTGTGATGAGCCTATTTCAAATAAAGAAGAAAAAATATCTATACCAGATTGGATATATGGATATGATTTAAGAAATCTAAATGATAAATGTATATATGGAGAATATGACAATGTCTTATATAAAAATCAATGTAATGTATATGACAATGATGTCTCATTTCTTTATGATAAATCTCTGTTCTATGTTAATTTTGGTAGCAAATATGATATTAGAGTACATTCTGTTCAAACAGCTTTAGTATATATGGGATATATGTATGAGGAACGAAGCTTTAGTGAATTAAAATATGGTTATTATTGTGTGTGTACATATGATATGATTAAGGTTTTTCAAAAAGAACATAAGATAATACCAACTGGAAGATTGTGTAAGAAGACCTGGAGTTTGATATTTAGAAAATTATATTCCAATTATAATATAATTATTTTGAAGAATAGTGAAAAAGAAATCTGTATTAAAGATAAACAAGAAGAGAATCAATATAAATCGCCTTGTAATCTAAAAGCTATAAATTCTTTTATATATGATGAAGTAGAATGTGATTATAATTTGATTGATGCTTTAATAGATGATTGTTATTATGGAGAGAATAAGCAAAAGTTTGACTTAGAAGATTCAGACTATCAACTTTCTTTTAATCCTAATAATATAAATACACTTAAAAAGAGTAAGTTTTCTATAAGTCTTATATATGGAGACAAAAAAGAAAAATATCGAAAAATTATTGGAGTATCACCTATATCAGTAAGTCAAGAAATAGATACAACAGGAAATCCTGTATACGATGTTTATGAATTTATAGCAAAAGATGTAATTGAAATTAACAATTAAATAGTGTTTGGAGGAGATTAAATGAATTATGATGAAAAAAAAATAGATTTATTGGCAAAACAGGCTAAGTTGGATTTAGAATCTCAATATGGAAAAAATATAGATGAAATTGATTTATATGCAGATGTTTTTAATGATGGCAGTAAAAATGAAAAACTGAAAGATTTAGCGTTAGAAGATACACCATTATTTAAAGATGGACCAGGGACAATTCAATTACAAACATGGAAAAAGAAATGGTCTGATTATGATATATATATGATTGATATTTTAAAAAAAAGGTTTATATTTAGAACTATTAATAGATTTGAATATAAGCAGTTATTGTCTCTTCAAAATATTGATACTTTAGAACGTGAAGAAATTATATGCCAAACTGTGACATTATGGCCAGAAAACTATGATTGGAAAGATAAGTCTAAGGCAGGATTAGCAACTTCATATTCTGAAGTTATTATGGAGAAGTCAGGTTTTACAAAAGATTTTGTAATAGAGGTAATATAGAATGCTTTCAATACAAGATATTATAAATATAAAAGAAAAAATGGGTTATAAAAAATTAATTCATATCAAATTTGGCACACATGAATATATATTTAAATTGATTAATCTAAATATATATATGAAAGCTAGTATTATTTCTAATACATACGAAGAATTTAATGATTTTATATGTCAATCTGCATTAATATATCCTAAGGAATTTATTTTTTCAAAAAGTTCAGTGGCAGGATTAACAGATGAAATTTCTAAAAAACTAATTTATGAATCTCATATTTTAGATGAAAGTTCAATAGTAAATTGTTTTGAGGAAAGTAGAGGAAAACTTAATACTTTTTTAGAACAAAGTAAGCTATTTGTAAAAGCAGCATTTCCAGATATTTCTTTTAAAGAAATATGTAATTGGGATTATGAGAAGCTTATGGATATGACAGCTAAGTCTGAATATATTCTTAAACTAAGAGGTGTAGATGTAAATCTTGAATATGACAAAGACTATTTAAATAATAAATCTAATAAAGAATATATGAATAGTCAAAATAAGATAAAAAGTTTAAACAAGAAAAACCTCAAAATTAATTATATAAGACCTAAATACTATCATCTAGATTCTAATAAATTTATAAATACAAAATGGGACACTCCAGATAAACTAAAAGTGATAGAGAATAAAAATATACAAAAACTAAATATAGAAACTAAATATATAGGCTCAAATGTTTTGAATATAGGGAATAAAAATAATAAAGATAATATTACTTATTCAATATATAAAAAAGATAAGAATAAAGATTATACTGAAAATGAAGATGACTTTAAAAATGGTAATTATAGAATTAATTCTAAAATAAATGATTTTTATATCGACGAAAGTTTAAAAGATTATAACAACATATCAAAGATTCATTTAGAAATAAGAGATATTTTAAATAGAGCAGGATATAAAAATATTGATATAAATTATATTTTAGGTGGAAAAGATTCAAATATAGATTTAAATTTTTATGAAAACAGACTTGAAAAACTTAAAATAAAGATGTTAAAAATGATTGGAGATATTATACATGAATAGTATAAATAATATTGAAGAAAAATTTTATGAAGAATATGAAAACTTTTTATTAGGAAGAGGAATAAAAGCTAAGGTAGTTTTTAATAATATTAAATCTAAATTAAATGACGAATATTATAATTCAGAAAGTAAAGATAACATAATAGAAGATGATATTTTGATAAACAATGATAAAGCATTAAATATGAAAATATCTGCTCAATCCCCTTTAGATGTTAATATAGATTATGGTGAAAAGATTATAAAAAAATTATTTAAAAATATAAAAAATTTAAATATAAGAACTACAATACAAGATGATAGAAAAGATATAACAAGCGATGAAATTGAAAGCATAATATCTAAAATCATTTTATGAATTTATAAAAGTATTTATGAGCTAAAGAGGGTGAATTTATGGGTAATGAGTCTAATAAAAGTTCAAATCAATCATATTATGGAGCTATTGCTCAGGAAATAACAGATAGAGATAGTCAAGAAATAGTTAATATGCTATATAAAGAAGCAACACTTAGAAACTTAAGTAATAAATATAAACCTTTAAGTTATTATGAATATATTCAGTATGAACATAGACTCAAATATAAAGACAATGTTGATAATATTTTTAGAATAGGAGATTGCTGTTTTGAAATACCTCCAGAATATATAAGTGTAACTTCTACCAATGATGGTGAAAGTTTTAATGAAAATAGATTTGCAAATATAGGACAATCTAAAAAACAGAATATAAGAAGAGAAATATTTGTAAACTTAATGACAAATGGTATAAATCAAGTTAATGGATATAAGGTGGAATCACCATTTGATTTCAAATATTATGTAGATGGATTAAGAAATTTAATTTGTCAATTTAAATATACTCCATTTGTTCCAATTGAATGTAAAGTTGTGAATAATGCAAATGGTATAAATAATGTGGCCTTAAAAAGTATGTCAGTTGAAACTGTAGAAGGTTTTTCTGAGAGTCTAAGAATTAAAATAATTATGGAAGAGCTTAATGTAAATCCTTATTTTAATAAAGATTATGTCTCATTAGATAACCATATAGATTGGGATTTGTATAGATTTTATACTCAAAAAAATCTTGAAAATTCTAATTTATCGAGGATTAATAAGATAAAGTCAGTAAACTTTACTGGTAAATTTACATTTAAAAAATTACACTCAAAAAATATAGATTCCAATAAAATAAAGAGCAAAACCACAACAACAAATAAAATTTATTTTGATGAAATATTAAGTGATAAAGAAAATGTGTATCTTACATATATCAATTTTAATTTAAATAATATATTTTCTAACATAAAACTAAATAATGGTGAAATACCAACAAAACAATACATGGGATTTGATAAAATTGACTTTGTGTTTGTATTTAAAACTAGTGATGAGAGTATAATAAAAAAATTCAACAAATTAAATAATAAAAATAGAAATTTTGAAAATGAAAATATAGATATTATAAAAGTGGAAAATGAACTTGTTAATTTGACTGGCACAGAATACATAATGATAAAAGATGTTCAAGTAGATACTGTTTTAGGATTTTCTGGACTATACAATATAACTATTAAATGTAGAAGTTATGATATAGATAAAATCCAAAAGACTAAACCAATAGGATTTAGACCATTCGATGAAGTTAAGGAAACAAATGGATATGAATATAATGAAATTCCTGAGGGTAGATTAGGTACAAAAGAGGATTTTATAGATTGTACATCTAGAGGTATAGATAGGAAAACTATGCAAGATATTTGTGTTAACAAGAAAATTATGTATTTAGAAATGTATCCAACTCTAAATTTACCAAAATATTACGAAATAGACAATGCTATACAAAATATAAGAGATTTTAGATTTAAAAATGGAGTTAAACAAACATCTCTTATAAAATATCCTAGAACAGATATTGTTATGAATAAAATAGAAGAAAATGAAAAATATAATGGTTTTGTAGAACCAGATTTTTATATTATATATCCTGATAAATTTGAATTTAATAAAGTTAATGTACAACTAGAAAATATTAAATCAGATACAGTTATAGAACCAGAATATAAATATGGATATGAACCTCAAGATATAAATAAATTGGAGAACGAATTTAGAAAAGAGCTACCTTCTGATGAAAATTTAATATTTAAGAATGAAAATTTTAATAAAATACATGGTAATGAGATTGGAAAATTTAATATTGAACAAGTAAAACCAAAGCAATCCTTTAAAAAACTTCCTGAGAATAATCCAAGTACAGTTGTAGAAAATATGTTAGTGGATGAATTTTTATATTCACAAAAAGGTACATTTACTAGAGCATTTCCAAACTTTATATTTATGTTATGTGATGAAGATATAGGCTTTTTAGAGGGGAAAAAAAGTTGGACAAACTACTATATATACAAATCTGTTGTAGATATAAAAATATCACAAAATGTTGATTCTCCCATATCAAGTGCAAAAGTAATCATTTCTAATGATTTTAATAATAAGAAAAATTTAGATGATAATAATTATATAAAAAATGATGTTTTAAATATATTTAATAAAAATCAACCTATATCATCAAAATGTTCAGAGGAATATAAAATAGATTCAAAATCTGAAATTGATTTAGATATAGTAGAAAAGAGAAATAAATTAGACAGTCAAAAAGTTTTAAAAGAAGGAACCAGAGTACATATTCGTATGGGGTATGGTTCAAATCCTTCAAAATATCCAGTTGTATTTAATGGAACTATAGTTGAAATAAATATCTCAAAAGATAATATATTAATAGAAGCAAAATCAGATGGTATAGAGCTTACAGATAAATATCTAGATGAAAAAATGAATTTTTCAGATGATAATATAGATTTAAAAAAAGATGCAAGTAATATAATATTAGATTTAATAAGTAAGAGAAATTTAAAAATAGAATACCAAAACGTTGAATGTAATGAAAAAAATCTTAAGAGTAAATACGGTGTAGAGCATTTTGGTATGTACGATTCTAACTCTATAGGAACTTACAGAACAATTCAAAATGACATATCTAAAAATATATATTTAAGTACTTATAAAGGAATATACTTCAATGATATTCAGAATATTGATTATACGGGAGAATCGATTTATGAGTTTTTACCAATAGGTAAAAAGATATGGGATATATGTAAAATGAGTGAAAAATCTATGCCTGAATTTGTAGTATATCCAAGACCATTTTTATTTGAACATAGATTGTTTTTTGGTTTACCTATTTGGATGTATAAATTTAATATAAATAATATAAAAAATGATATATATGAGTACTCTAAGGTTTTTTCACAAATGCATATAGTAGATTTTTATGACTCAATTATAGATAATAATATAATTATAGATAATAATAATTTAATAACAAATGTAAGAGGAATCTATAATGTATTAGGTAATTTAGAATCTACACCTTTTATAATAAGTGATAGCAATATAAAATGGTCAAACCAAAAGCTTAAAGTATTAGACAATTCAAGAATACAAAATTTTAATGTATTTTCTAACTTAGAGGATAAAACTTTAAAATACAGAGAATTATATGCAAATAATAGACATATGGCCATAAGAAATTGTATATCAGAAATTCAAAACTCATGGAAAGAAGCTTACGATGGCGAGTTGATTATTACAGGAAAACCGCAAATAAATGTATATGATTTAATAGCAATTAATGATTTGTTTGGAGGAATGGTAGGTGTATGTTTAGCAAAGAAAGTAACACATTCACTAAATATGAAAACTGGATTTACAACATCAATTACTCCAGGTTTGTTAACTACAAATTCATTAAAATATAGCGGTATGAGTAATGTACTAAAATCATGCAATAAAGCATTATTTTCTGTATCAAATATATTAAATAATGAAAGATTAGCAAATCTAAACGATACAACTGATAAATTTAAACGGACAAGATTATATAATTATGAAAATCTAAATAATATGCTTACTACACAATATGAAATGTTTAATTATAAAAACACTATAATTACATATCCATTATATAAAGTCTAATTCATATATGAAGTTTAATCTAAAGTAGGGGGGATTATGTGAAGCTCAAAGATAAATTAATAGATAACATCATAGATCCATATTCAAATACAATATTTACAACTTCTATAGGAAAAGTCATAGATTTTAATAGGCATAAAAATACAGCAGATATATATATAGAGAATGTAAAAGGTAATAGTGCAGTTTTTTCAAACGTACCTTTTCAAAATATAGGGGAAGGAGTTCATCTATTACCATTAGAAAAAGATGATAAAGTCTATATACAATTTAATAATGGCTCTGTATTTCAGCCTAAGATAACAGGAATAGCAAATGAGTCTCACCAACATCTATCAAGAAAAAGAAAAACTCACATTAGAGATGGATGTCTGTTATCAAATATAAAGAGAGACTCAAGAGAAATAACTAAGAAAATGAGTGAGACTTGGTTAGATTATGATAATAAAGATAAATCAAAATATAAAGATTTTATGGATAAAAATCCTATTGATAGTGTTTTAGAAAAAATAGAAGAAAAAGGAAGTTTTGCAGGTAAGGAAGTTGGTATATATCATCCTAAGAAATCTTCAATTGTAAAATTAAGAGATGATAGCAGTATAGACATATTTACAGCAACTAATGTTGGATTAAGGATAAATGCTGAAAATAAAACTATAGAAGTTTTTGGAGATTTTTCTACTAAATCAGAAAACTGGTCAATAATCTCAAATAATATAAATATATGTGCTGAAGATAAAATTATTTTATCTGGAAGTGAGATAGTTATTGATACAAAAAAGATAGAAATAAATGGAGTAGATAAAAATGTTTGATTTTTGCATAACAGATAGTGGAGAACTTATATATGATAATAATTCCAATAATTTGTTGTATTTAAATTCAGATGATTTACTTAGACAAAAATGTATTTGTAGAATAAAATCTGTAACAAAAGATTGGTTTAATGTGGACTATATAGGTTCAGATATAGAAAAATTTTTAGGAAAACTAAATAATAAAGATACGCTAGATTCAATTATAGCATCTATTGAGAATGCATTATTTTATGACAGGTTGGTTGGAGAAAATAATTTGTTTTTTATACCTAAAATACACAGAAATAAGATAGAATTATTAATTTTCATAAAAGAAAGAAGAAATAACAATCCGATTGTTATTAACATGGAAATTGACATAGTTAGTGGGGTGAAAATCAAGTATGATATTAATACACAATAAAAATTTTGAATCTCTGGTTAAAGAAACAGAAGTTGAGTTAAATAAAATTGGGTTTGACACAAGCCCTGGTTCTATAGCTAAACTTTTTTCTGACATAATAAATAAAAATATATCAGAATTTTATGATGTACTTACAATGAGCCATCTTCAAGCTTTTGTAACTACAGCTACAGGCAAATTTTTAAATGCTATAGGTTTATTAGTGGGATGCAAAAGATTATTTGAAGAATCAGATGAAGATTACCGAAAAAGAATTACTCATCAAACATTAACTTTGGCTAAGGCAAATGAAACTTCAATAAGATTAGCCGTTTTAAGTATAGAAGGTGTAAAAGATGTAATATTAAAAAGATACTCTCATGGTCCAGGCAGTATGACTATTGTGCCAATAGCTGAAAATATAGGTGATGAAGAATTGCTTTCAAGTGTAAAAAAAGCATTATTAGATATAACATCATTTGGAGAAAAGGTTGTAGTAAAGTTACCTAATTTTAAATATCTAAAGTTAAATATAGATTTAGTTTTTTCTTCATATGTGGATGAAATAGAGAAACAGTCTATAAGAGTGTCTGTAAGAGAAAAAATTATAAGCTATATAAATTCAATAAATATAGGAGAATCACTATTTATAAATGAACTGACGCAAAGAATAATGCAAGTTAGTGATTCTATACTAACTTATTCTTGTAACAGTATTAAGATAAACAATAAAAATTGTTTGTTAATTAATCATGATTGCAGATGGGATGAGAAATTTATTGTTTCTCCAGATGAGGATTCTGTAGTAATTATATAGGGGACATAATGACTGAAAACGTATATTTGGAATTAATAAAGAGTTTTGTAGCAATTATAACTGCAATTATAACTGTAGTTGGAGCTTACTTAGGTAGAAAAAAATATAAGATAAAGAATAAAGAACAGTATAGAGCCAAAAATAATCAGTTAATGTTGTATTCGCATCCAATATTTAAAAAAATAGAGCTAAATAAAAATATTATAAAAATACATTTTACACTTGAAAATAAGGGAAAAGAGGCTGTTTTTAGAGAAATATTAATTAATCATATGAATATATTTAAAATTCATGCTTTAAAACTATGTAAAAAAGTGGATTCTGGAAAGATTGTGGATACAGATGAATTATATACAGAGAGTGTTTATACATTAAATAATATTATTGCTGATTTGAAAAGTTTTTATAAAGATAGCAATTGCTATTCACAAGAAGAAGTAAATGTACTTGATATAGTAATGGATAAGTATAATCATTGGAATTCAGATAGGCAACAGGAAATAGTTGCTAGGATTCAAGAAATTTGTGTATCTGCTTTTTATACAGATATATACAATAAGTCTATAACAGTATTTGACACACTTTTATTTGTAATGAATGATATTATGTTTGATGCAAATAAAACATTAAATAATTTAAATGGAGATTTAGTAGGGCTTAAGTTTAGAGGAGTGATTATCTAAATGAAAGAAAGTGATTTTGCAAGATATACAGAAAAAATAAGATCAATGCTTCCCTTTTGGTTTGAAATGAAGAAAAACCCTAACAAATCTATTGGGATTGAGTTTTTAAATATCTTTGGCATGGAGTTAGATGAAATAGAAGAAATATTGCTTTATGCTTCAAAGCAAATCTATATTGAGTCAGCAGATGAGGATTTTGTCGATTTGGTATATAAAGTTTTATTACCAAGCAACTTTAATGTAAATAATATTTCTATGGTGTATACAAATCAACTTATACTTGAAAGAAGTTGGGATTTGTATACTTTTTTTGGAATAAAGAAAAATGAAAAAAATTTAGAAAACAACATAAGTCAGCCAGATTATTATTTTATTGATAAAAAGAAAAAAGTAATTTATGTTAGAGAATCATATGATAAAGAAGAAGATTTGCCTTTTGGGAAAATAAAAGTAAAGTGCAATAATAAAGAATTTTTATTTGAGTTAAATTTACATCATGTATGGAATTTTTTTGATGAGTTTGGTTTTTTAGTAGGATGTTCTAGGCTTAAAGGA
Organism: Clostridioides sp. GD02367; assembly: GCF_045900275.1. Lineage (NCBI taxonomy): Bacteria > Bacillati > Bacillota > Clostridia > Peptostreptococcales > Peptostreptococcaceae > Clostridioides > Clostridioides sp. GD02367. The sequence goes on from NZ_JBJODK010000002.1 coordinate 273,943, forward strand.
GAAAAGAACCATGAATATAAGCTTAGAATTCTTGATGTTTTTAAAAATCCAGCTAATTCCACAAAACGAGGTCTTGCCAATGGAATTTCAAGAGAGCTTGGAATTAGAGAAGTAAAAGAATGGAAAGATATGAGTAAAGATTTTGTTATATCTGAAAAGATGGTTTTGGTAAATACTATATTAGTAGATAACAATTTAATAACTTTAGATGATGTTTACATCACTTCTACAGGGGAAATTCTATTAAAAGGAAATCCTGATAAAAAAAATCAATCATCAGTTGTTTCTTTTATAAAGAGTCTTGAAATGTATGAATTAGTAGATATAAATAATAAAAAATTAAGTATAGAATTATATAATTCAGATGCAACCCCAACCAAGTTATTAATTGATTATGTAACAAAGATAAAAGAAGATACTTCAATTTTTTGGAATGATTTTAAGTATGATGAAGATATATGGGTAAGAGAAGATGAAGATTATGACAATAGTTTTTCGTTTTTACCAACATTTCTTGACTCAAGTATAAAAGGTTTTTCAAAATATGGATATTATAAAAAGTAGACTGGAGGTGAAAAGATGGAAGAAGAAAAGAGTACAATTATGAAAGAAAATGAAATACCAAATCATACTAAATTTGAATTGCCAGAAAGAGTGGAAATGGTTCCACATATAAATACTAATATAGCAAGTAGAATGAAAGCTTTTCAATCTGGAATAGGAGATTATAATGATTGTAAGTTATATAAATCAGAAGATACTACATATAAAAAGACATTTAAACTGTTAAATAAAATATATGGAATAAGAGCAAGTAACAAAGTGAAATACAACACTATAAAATTTTATTATAGATATAAGATGGAAGCAAAAATTAATTATATAACTTATGATTCTAAAGTAAGAGTGAAAGTAAGCGCAAGAGAAGTATCTTCAATTGGGGAAAAAATTGAAGGAGAACCATTTGGACCAACTTACACATCTGAACTAACTTTAGATTATATATTTGATGAATATACTCAAGTAGCAGATATTTATTTATATAGTTTGATGCCAGAATTAAAAAATAAGGATTATTCAAAGCGATATAAATTTGATATAGAAGTTTATGATATAAAAGGACCAGTAAGAATATATTCATATACGCATGGATATAGGGATTTTTTAGAAGATAATGAAACTGATAATAGGGTTGAATTTAGTGAATATGGTTATTTTGACCATAAGGTGTGTATAAAAGCGATAGAAGTTACAAGACAAAAAGAGTATATAGAGATATTTCCACCATTAGAATATGATTCGCTTGTTGGAGTTATAAATGGAGATTTTCAGGTATCAGAAAATGGTAAAAAAGATATGATGGATACAGCTCCACCCTTTGAAGCTTCTATTGATGTTTATGATAGAAAATATTATTGTATCATAGAAAAATTTAGCCCAGAAGAAGCTTATGTTTTATATGAATTTGAAAATCAAGTAGACGAAGATAATTATACTCTAATCAATGGAGATAAAATAAAATTTTATTCAGATTCTATAATTGCAGATTCAACTGAATATAAGGAGTTTTTAGGCCAAGTTGATAGAGGGGAATTCATAATTGATGATAATAGAAAACACACTTATATATATGGTCTTACCGAATTTAATTTAAATTCAACTGAGTATAAGAGGTTTGAGCTTGTAGTGGAAGCTAGTATAAGTGATGTGGTGATTTTAGATTATCCCAAAGTGCTTACTATAAGATATGGGCATATTGATGATATTATAATTGTGTCTTTAAGGACATTACAAAATGCTTTAGCACGTTGGTGTCCAAGTATACATAATGGATATTATTATTATAATCAAGATGAGTATTATTTATATAATAAATGCAATATGAATGGTCAAGAAAAAGTATTACAGGATGCTTTTAATAAATTTAGAGTATTAATAAAAGTTACATTGAATGTATCAGAGTCAGAAGGAAAATTTGAAAGATACGATATTAGAAAAACTAATAAAAAAGACTTATTACTTGACAGTTCAAAATTTTTCTACAAAGATAATATGCTGTGGCCAAAACCAACAAAATGTTATAACGATTATTATTATGACTTTCTTGATGAATATATTTATGAAACAACACCATTTGTATTCAACAAAAAACCTACATCTATTCAAGAAATATCATGGATACAAAAATCTAGTCTATTCAGTACTGTAGATGTATATTATGTAGGGCATAACGATATTTATGGAGAATGGATGCAACCAGTTAAATTGATTTATGGACAACCCATTCCTCAAAATTTAATACTATGCAAAGTATTTAAATTAAGATTTGTACTCAAACCGTCTAAAATGCCTAAACTACAACATCGAGAATTAATTTATGAATGTGAATCTGATTGGAGAAATTTTATTGACTCTTTCTTGAGTTTCAATTTTTATTATAGAGAAGAAGTATTGATGCCATTATCAGATAATTCTATTTCAGTATCTATAACTAATATAATTGATTTAGGAGATACAGTAGAAGAATCAGCAGATTTAAGATATATAATGCCAGCAATGAAGTTTGATGGAAAAGTAGAATTTTATATACAGGATGATAATGTGTTGATTAATCTAGAAGGAAAACTAAACTCAGATAAATGGATTCAAGTAGAAAATAATACAAAGATTGAAACTAAGAGATTTGTGAGATTTAAAATTGTTTTGAAAGAGGGAGCAAAATTATATAGTTTAAATCTAAAAGTTGGAAGATATGAGTATACAGGAATGAATTTAGAAACATTTGTACCTGCGATAGGAAATATACAAGTTAAAGCCACTTATAATCCTACAGAACACTCATCTAAATATGAAAATATAACATCATATAATCTACCATATGATACCCAACAATATACAATTATAAAAAATATTGAGGAATATGCAGAGGCAGTCGCAAAAGCAAATGATTTCAAAGTAGAAAATATTCAAAGTATAAAATTTACCAAAGTAGATGTATATTCTGAAGAATATAATCTTTTATATGATGGTGAAGGTAAAATAACTAAAAAACCATTAAAAGCACAATCATTATATGTATCTCAAAATGATTTTATAGCAGAATTAGACCAAGATGGAATAATATTTAAGGTTCCATATACTAAAACTATAAGAATGTCTCCTATACCACAACAATATTCACCTATTATTATATATGAAATTGGAATAGAGGAACCATATACTCAAGTATTTTTTATAAGTAAAACAGGAGAATATTCACTTGAAAATGAAGAAAAATTTGAATCTCTAGGATTTAAAACTTTATACTTACAAAATATAGGTATAGATGAGACAACCATAGAGATTACAATAAATGATATATCAATGAATAACTATAATATTGAAAATAATGTTGTAGTTTTTGAAAAGGAAATTCCTAAAGGAAGTACAATAAATGTTAGATACAAAATTAAGAACTCTTTTATAGCTTTATATGACTATGAAAAAGATGAAGTTGAAATAAAATTGCATAAATTTGAAGAAAAATACCCAACTAAGGTGAAGGTATATTTTGAAACTCATAAAACATCTTCACTAAAAGAATTAAAGCATATATCATTAAATCCAATCTACAATACCCTATACAATGGATATATATACATATCAGACTACACTTTAGAACCTTACTTTTTAAAGATTTACTCAGAAAACAACTTTATATTTGCAAATGGAAAAGATGATATAAGCATCTTAATATCAGTAACAGATAAATATAATAATCCAATTGAAGGTGCATCTGTAAACATAGAAGCTGCTCTTGGAACAATAGAAAAATTAAATGATAGAACTGATATTAATGGAATAATTGCATGTATTTATACAAGTTGGACAGGCAATTGTATAGATGTTATAAAAGCAATTGCCAATGAAAATGCTAAAGATGAAATTAATATAGTAAATAGAAAAATATAGATAAGTTACAAAAGGGGAATGTTTTATGGATATTAGTAAACTGAAAACATTAAATTATAAGATTACAAATGGGTCTAACCTTCAAGGAGCTATTCTGATAAATGATGGTCAAATAAATTCTTTAGGAGATGCATATAAAAAAGGCTCTATTGAAGAAGAGACTTTTTTAAAATTAGCTGGAGATGTTACTTTTAATATTTCAAACAATATAATTTATTTTAATTATTATGCAAATGATTTATACATAGGAGAAGACTCTTTTGACTTTGTTGTGAAATTAGAAAATGGTATGACATATATTCAAACAATCGATATTTTAATTGAGCAAAAAATAGTACCTATAAATTCAAAAGAAAGATTTATAGAAATATATTTTGATGATGAACAAGAAGATAGAGTAAATGTGAATATATCAAGCAATGTTGACCAATCTATAGAGTTACCAACCACAGTAGTTTATAGTTCAACAGATAAAGAATTTAATATTGATAAATGTGTTGAAACTAATGATGCTATAAATAACTTTAGTGTAATACCATACCCTTTATATGATTGTAAGGTTGAGATAGTGACTAAAGTTAAGAATGATATAGTAAATAATGGAGCAAGTATAAAAGTAATTAACAGTGCCAATATATCCTTTATAAAAAATAAGAAGTTTTTAGGGGATGAATATGGAAAAATTATATTTAAAAACTTTGTAAATAAAGAATACAATATTGATTCACCTACAAGAGAAATAGTTTATATAGTTTGGCATGCAAGAACAATTGCAACCGAATATAATCCTAAAGATGATATTGTAGTAAATCAAAGACCTGATATAAGTACGCCTGATTTCAAAATACCTACTATAGATTATCCGCAAGCACCAAAATATGAATCTATTTTGGAAAAAGAAGAATGTATATCGGGAGATTTATTTTCCAATACAAAAGTGCATAAGGAAATCGATAATAAAGGTAATAAATCTATTAAACTTGGAAGAAATATTCCAAGTGGTGCAGTAAATTTAGCCTATTATTATAATACAACAGCATCTCTAGATGATACTGTTTCTGTAATAGAAACCAATACCAATAATGTAACATTGCATTTTGTTGATGATTGGATTCATAAAAGAAACTTAGCTACAAAAAATGAAGATTATTTTCCAGAGACTATTGAGTTTGATGGTGAAAAAGGTACAGAATTAGAAGGATATTGGGGAATTTTATACAGAGACTTTGTTATGTGGGATGAATCTACTATCACTGATTTCAAGCCAGAACATAAAGTTCAACATGAGGAATTTCAAGGTCTATTAGCAAAAAGAGTGCCTATAGATAAGATATACAATGATGGTGACAGATATGGTGTTTTAAATCTGACAAATTCGATATTCGAAGCTGTAAATTTTGTTGAAACTGAGAATGAATTGATTGACTATAATCCCAAAACTTATAATGCATATACGCGATATGAAGGTTTAGTTAGGAAATTAAAAGTATTATATAATGGGTCAGCTAAGTACAGTGGTGTTGTAAATAAAAAAGATGAGATATCAAATCTATATCCAGAACAGGCAAAGGAAATAATAATGTATCCAGATGAAAGTGGTCTTTTACATAAGATTAATGGAGAATATTTGGTAGATGATGATTTATTTTATATAACAAATAAATTTAAGGACAATGTTCCATTGTATTACAAATATAAGTTAAAGTACAAAATTTATGATAATGTTGGATTAGATATAAATGGTCTGTATAATTCAGAAAACATAAGTCTTGTTTCAGGAAATAATTATCCAATAGATGAAAATAAATTTAAGTATAAGGTCTTTATAGAAAAAACTAAATATGAAAATGTATATGATGCATATATATATACATCATTTATTCCAACTATAGAAAATCCTATATATGTTATGTATGATGGTTTGTCAGAAGAAGCTTATAGAAAAGACAGTGTAAATCCTTTAGAAATCAAAGTAGGAATACTTGAAAAAATAAATCCAGTTCAATGTTGTGACTTAGAGTCGTATAAAGTGAATAGGCTTCAAGGCATAACAAATAAGTCTTCTATAGAAGTGTTCGAATATGAAATATTAGAGGATAAAAGAACCAAAATACAAATTGAATATATTATAGTGGCTGATGATTTGGAAATAGCACCTATTACAAAGGAAATAATAAATAAAAAATATGCATTATATTCAGAACTCGATAGTTTTAAGAATGAAGATATGATTATATCTGAAAAGGATACAAACGGATATATGACAGCAAGAGATATATTTATGAAGTATTCATCTGATGAAGATAGAGACAAAATAAATGAAAATTCAACTTTTAGAGTTAAATATAATATTCAAAATTTAAATACCATGTATTCAAAGGATAAAACTTTGATATATACAGCATCAGATGGAAGTGGATTTATATATGGGAGAACATATGAAGATACTGGATTTCCAGAACAAAATTCAAGTATTATTGGAAATAATAAAAACACTAGAACCTTAGATAAAGATTCTATATATAAGTCAGCTAATGGAAAAGTTTATAAAGGATATTCAGTAGTATGTAGAAACATAAATCAAATTATTGTGGGAACACCTCTAGAAAAAGAACCTTTAAAAGGATGGTTCCCAACCATTAAATATGCTTATTTTAGTAAAAAATACGAAAGAATTGATAAAACAATAGAACTTATATATTCTATACCAGAATACGACTTACAAATATTTGGAAAATATGGGAAGCCATACATTGATATATCTGAAGAAAAGGGAAGTTTTGTTGGAAATAATACTATTAAAGTAAAGAATACTCCAATGTATATAAAAGTAGATAATAGTTGGAAACCAACTAATTTAAGAGTTTATAAGATATTAAGTGATAAAAATAAAAAAGAACTTGAAATAAAAGGATTTAATTTCAAGTATGGATTTATAGAAATTAATGATTCAATAAGTGACAATGATAAAATACTAGTAGATTATAGCTATGAAGAAAAAAACCTTAATTATAGAGGCTATTATAAAAATCAAGATAAAAATAGTAAAATTATAGATTTAAATTTAAATCCAAATATGTATAGTTTTTATACAGACACTTCAAATGAGATAAATGAAATGAGAAACTCATATGATTTATTTAATCGAACAATCCATTTTTTTTTAAAGCCGATGAGAATAATAGATAGAGGGACAGGTGATATTCTAAAAGACAACTATTTTTGTGTATATCATAAATTTGATAATCAAGAAGCCTTAGAACCATTCGATTTACATATAGGTAGAATTTTTGTAAGACATCATACCTCGCTAAAGTCTACAAATCTAATAGATACTAGATTAAGAGGTGGAGGTATTATCAAAGAAATGGAAGATAGACTTCGTCGAGATTTAGAGCCTGAAAGCGATTATTATTTAGATATTGGTACACTTGATGGTAAACCATATCAAGAAAACTCTGTAATTATAATAAGAATAGATAGTAAGTTACTTTATAAAAATGGTGGAAGGTTTTCTGAAGAAGATATTAAAAAAGCTGTTCAAAAATGGGCTGCCTATGGTAGTTATCCTATTATTGAATTTGTAGATGTAATAGGAGATGAGGAATTGCCTCAAACTAGCATAGAAGTCCATAAAAATATAGACAATCAAAAACATATCAGACCAAGTATATGGATAGAAAATGTGAACTATAATGTATAACATAATTTGAGATTCATAAAAAATATATTTAAATGAAACTCGTTAAAAAATAAATAAATTAGATGATTAGTAAATATAACTTTAAAAATGTATTACTAGATTAAATGAGGTGATTTTATTGGGTGTTTTACCTTCAGCAACATTACTTACAAATGAATTGAAGTTGCATGATTTCAAAGGTGTTAAGTTATCAGTTACATTTGGAGATGCTGACTTAAATGATGGATATTCGTATGCAAAAATGAATTTTAGAGCAAGTGATATTAAATTCGATTGGTGGATAGATAAACCAAGATTAAATATTATAACAAGTGAATTAACTTTAAATGATAAAAAAGTCTGGAGCGAGTTAAATCAAGGACCTAATAGTGGATTAAATGCAGATTGTCTAGATGGATATCATGCTGTTGATTTTAAAGATAGATTAGGATACAACCATTTTAAACATGCCGCAATGGTGTCTAATAAAAGATATATCAAAATAGCTACATTTACTCCGAGAAGAGTTGGAAATGCTCCTGATTTTTCTACAGATGGTAAACTTCCATATCAAGGTATATTTGCAAATAGCATGGTAGCTAAAATGAAAAATGAAGATTATATTGATGAATTTGTTAAATCTACATCTGATTACATAGACTACACAAAGCCTAATATAGGGAAGTTTGACCATACTGATATGATGACAGAAGGAATTTACAACTCACTATTTAGAGGTTCCATAACTCTTCTTAAAGGAAATAATCCAACTACTATGGATATTCATATTGGTTTGTTTGAAGACCCTACAAACAAAAATAAGGATGGATGGACTTGTACAAATAAGTTTTTTTATGTGTCATTACATGATGAAAAATTACCATTTATAAACGAAGATTTATCTTCTGAAGAAACTTTAACAAAAGAAGATAGAATAACAACACACAAAAATAATGATGTAAAGAATCATTTAAATAACAATATAGAAGATAAAGAAAAAGCAACTATAGAAAAGTTAAATATAGAGGAAAGTGTTTCAACATATTCAAGTATGACACCACCAAGTGAAAATCATGCACATGAAAGACCTATTGATTTAAGTGGTTATAAGACTCCTCCAGACCCTAGTAAAAATGACTATAAAGCGGAAAAATTTCCACCATATAAACATGAAGGAGATAGTTATCAAAGAGATATAGATGTATTAAGACTGTATCATGTGAAGTCAGACTCTACTACAGTTGATGGTGTGGAAATAGTTACTCATAAGTTTGAATTATATTTAGCTATAGATGAAAAAACAGAAGTACATATACAACCATATATGTCTAGTTCTTGTATAGTTCATCAATATCAAAGTCCAATTACAATATCTGGACTTCCTGAGACAAATCATTTTATAAAACCAAAATCGATTTATGATAATAGATATTCTCATATTAGACATAGACATTATGATTATGAGTCTAGATTGGATAAGATTGATAATGAAGTAGAAGAAATTTGGGATACTTTTGATTATTATGTTGTAATAGCTCAAGGAAGTGATAATGCTAAAAAAATTCTTATGACAGATGATAATGGAAATGTTTTTTGTTCAAATGATAATATGGAAAGACATACAGATTATAGAAGAAATGGCTCAAGAGTTTTAGTTAGTGATACTAATAAGTGTATTAGTGAAAGTTCAGTTACAACTAGAGAACTTGCTCAACTTAAAGAGGTAAGAACTAATGTTCAAGAGCAGTTAGATGAACTAAGGGATGATATTGATGATATAAAAAGAGATATAATCAATATAGAAAATGAAATTAAAAATATTAAAAAAGATTATGTCAAAAGACGAGGGGATTCCATGTATGGGGATTTAACCATGATTCAGAATTCTAAGATAGTTATAACTGATGAAGGAGATAGAAAAATATCATTACGTGGAGACATTAAGGATACTCAACATCCTGATAGTGATGGAGAGGTTGACCATTTTTGTTTATATGATGAAGCTATTGAGTATAAAGATAATACTGGTACTAAGAGGAAAGGTAGACGAATATTATCATATAGACCTCAAGATGGAAATGGTGGATGTGTGTGGTTTTTCAATAACGCTATTCGTTTTGGAGATGGAGAGGGTATGCCAGGTCCTAGACTTATACTATCTTTTTGTCCCCCTGGAGATTATAAACCATTTAAAAAACCTAAAGTAGGTGATATATGGATAAAACATATATTGGATACAAAAACAGAAGATAAAGATGCGGAGAATGCTAAATACCCTATAGGTCTTTATGTTTGTACTAAAAGTGATGGTAATACAACTAGTGGTGAAAAATATCTAGCAGAATGGACTCCAATAGCACAAAAAAAATAGTAAGTATATTAGGATAAAGGGATTGTTTTAATTAAAATTGAAACAATCCCTTTTATAGTAATCATATATATTATTTGTGGCAAACTTAAATTGCAAAATTTATTTGTATAAAAAATTGATAATATAATAAAAAATGTTGAACAAATTCGAGTATAAGCAAGGTATATTAAGAGTGAAAGTGATTTTACAAAAATAAAATGGAAAAGAGGTGAGTTTATTTGGAACATCCCAAAATAAATATATGTAAATCTACAGAAGGAAATTTACTACACTATATTTATAGATTTAAAAATATTTCATCAGAAACAGAAATAGAAGAGTACATAAATAATCAAGACCCAATTATAGAAATATTAGAAGAAAATGCTGACATAGAATCGACTAACATCAAAGATTTTTTACTTAGTAGAAATGATTTTCCAAAAGGATATAATGGATATACTGAATTTACGCTACCATTTGAAATAGTAATTCCTTTTAAAAAATTAATTGTAAATTTAAAAAATGATTTATCCTCAGTTCCTCAAGAAAAAATAGAAATACAATTAAGTTCATATCAAACTATATCAAGAATTTTATTTAAGAAAAAAACTGATTATAATGGATATGAGACATATAGAACTATAACAGAACAATATGAAATTGACGACATAATAAAGATTAGAAATAATAATGGATTTCTAATAAAAAAATCCAATGCTGAATACAATAAAGTTACCTTAGATTTTTCTATAGATATAGTTACATATATAGATATACATGCACATGGAGTATTTGACCCAGTAGTATCTACAATAGAAGGTAAAAACTACATCTTATTTTACCAGAAAAAAGAAGAACAAAAGAATAAATATGAGTATAGAGTAATAAGTAAATTTCAAGATGGATCTATCTCAGAACTATCAAATGTAGGCGTTTGTGAATTATATGAAAATCCAGATGAAATAATTCAAGTATTAGAAGTAAAAGAGGATGACATTAAAATAACCAAATGGCAAGAGATAAAGAGAGAAAAAGTTTCGAAAGATATAAATATCAATAAGGATGACTTATATAGTAAAGTAATAAAGACTATAACTAGTCAAGAGATACATTCAGATGATTCCACTTTAATAACTGATGGAATAAGATATGTGAAATTACCAAATATATGGCATAAGAATAAAAGAGAATTATTTTATAGAAAATCTAGAGCTTTTAGGATGAAAAACATATACAAAAACATATCAACAGACTATTGTAAACCAATAATATTTCAAGATAAATTTGAAATATTAATTGATAAAATGCTCATTTACAGAAAAGATGTAACAAATTTAAGTATAGATGAGCAGAAAAAACCAGTTGACATGAAAGATGAAAATGCCACGATATTTAAAATATACATAAGGCAAGGTGGCAAATACTATAATGATTATATAAATAATATAGAAGATAATGATACAATTGAGATGGTCGTATTAAATTCTAGATATCCACTTTTGTCAATAAAGGATTACTGCTTTTATTCAAATAAGTACAACTACACTATATATTTATATGATGAGAAAGGAAATATATCAGACCCAGTAGTGGCTGTATTGTAGGTATACATATGTATGAAAATATCAATAATCTTACAAAGATATATACGGAAAATACAATAACTTTTTCAAGGATAAAAAATTTAAAATGTACAAGTTATAAATTATATGTAAATGAAAAAATAGGAGAAAAGTGGAAAAAATATTTATTAACAGAAATACCGAATCCAAAGGTTGAAGTTTTGTTAAATGAAAGTAAAATGCTAGAGTATAATTCAAATCAAAAGTGGTATGTATCCAAGCAGATAAGTGGAGTAGTAAGTAAATATATAAGAGTTAGTGTAAATAATATAGAGTTAGATAGAAATAGTTATACATTTAATTCTAAATTTAAAATTTTATATATTCATATGGAACTTTCTCCTACAGACTTTATTGAGATACAATATCAAGTTGATAAAATAAAATACGTGCATAAAACTTTAAATAAATGTGAGTATAGTGTAATACCTGTTTTTAATAAAGAATATTTGACAGGGCAACACTCTATATTATAGGTGAACTATGAGTGAAAAATTTACTAAGGTTTCAAGCAAAAATATAATAGATAAGTTATGTACTGATAAAGAAATAGTTAAAAATTCATCTAAAAATGATATATCTTACTATTCAGATAATTTGTTTTTTGATAGAATTTTATTTAATTTTGATAATAATAGATATGCAAATTCCTTATTTATAAATGAATTTAAAAATAAGGAATTTTCTGATGTCCTAAATAGCATAAATATAAAATTTGATTTTGATAAAACGTGTATATCTTTAAATGAAGGTAGCAGTTTTGGAGAATATAATTCAGTTGATATTTATACTCATGAACATAAAAGTTCGTCATTAAATAATTTTTTTCTACTGGTGGACCAAGATATACCAGAAGGGTCAGAAGTAATATATTATCTAATAACAGATAAAAAAGAAGTATTTCAGATAAGAGCAAATAATACTGTACCATATACTATACAAAAAGAGGAAGATATACCTAAAACTGTAAAAATAAGAGCTAAGATATGGTCAAATTTGGCAGGAGAATCCCCTGAAATTAATGCAATAGCACTTTTATATAATGATGATTTTACAGAAGCTCAAATGGGTTTAATTAATCCAGATTTAGGAAGACTTCCAAATACTGAATATCCAGATTTAAATGATGTAACAACTATATTAAGAGATTCTAAAAATGATGATAAGTTAATAAAAGTAAGCAGTGCTAATGAAGATGTACTGCTTAATTATAGTGAAGAAGGAAATTTAGATACAATAAATATTTATGAAACAGTATCAGGAGATAAAAAAGAGGATATTTATCTTATATATGATGATTATGAAAATAGTGATAAAGAAGTCGAAAAAGTATTAATGCAAGTTATAAGTAAGAAAAAATAGTAACACATATAGACAATATAGTGAGTTGGTGAAATATGAGAATACAACAGAAAAAAGATAACATTTATGTAAAAGGGCTAGATAAAGTTGATGCATATCTAATAAATGTAATTCAAAGATATTTTGAATATGATGGTAAAAAAGTTCTGGGTTCTAAAGAGCAAATTATAGATGAGGTCATACAACGAGTTAAAGAAGAATTTATATTACCTCAAACTCAAGATTTATTGGAAGCATTTTTACTAAAAAAGGGAATATCATTTGAGGAAAATAAAGTTATAATAACTAATAAAGATTTAATACTTATAAATGGAAAAATAAAAGAAGATAAAAATACTGAATGAACATAAAGTAACAAAATAGATAAAGGAGGAAATTTTGTGCAAGATTTTGAAGAAGATAGATATTTCATTTCAAAAGAAAGTTTGGAAGGGTATATTATGGAAAGCGGTGTTATCATAGGAAAAAAGTTAACTAGAGAACTAGAACTAATGGATGAAAATATGTATGAAGTTCATAAATTATCTTTGTGGATTAAGTTGATAAAGGAAGGTATTAGACCAATTAATTGGAAAAAATCAGAATGGGATGGTACCAGAGTAGAATTTGAAATAATGAAAACTAAGGAAGATGTACAAACAGCTATAAATGAATTAATTGATATACTTGATAAATGTTGCGAAAAGTATAAATTAAAGGTTGGAATATAATATGCTAGGTACTAACTTGAATATAAATAAAATAAAAGATGAGATTATAGAAGAAATTGTAAGTCAAATAGCTTCAAATTGTTCAACTGATGAAGAAAGAAAGATTTTAGAAAATGAATTTAAGACGAAAATTAAAAATAATACACTAATATCAAGTCTAAATGAGCATGAGGTAAATATTAAATCTCAATCAATCAATAAGACTATGAATGAACTATATATAGATTTATTAACCAGTTTTGGTGTAGTTAACTCAATGAGTGAATTGATATCAAAGTATGATGGTATCAGTACATCATATATAAATAGCATAACAACTAAGATAAATCAAATAAAAGATAAATTAGAGAGTTGTAGATATTCTACTTCATTTAAACATATGTCTAAATTTATAATAGAGAGGTTTAGAAATTCAAATAACTTTGATAAAAGTAGAAATATTCAAAAAGATAGAGCTGGGCAATGGATACTAGAGAAGTGTTATGCTAATTTTGATGAAAATGAAAACGTGTTAACATTGCCATTTTTAAAACGAGATAATATGTTGAGGTATGATAATAAAGTATATACAGCATGTTTAAATTATAGCTTTCAGCTAGGGGAAGGATTTATACAATCTTGCAATAACGAAACATCTCTTGAAAATGCTATAGATGGAAATCCAAACTCATTTTGGAGTGATACAATACTATCTGATGCTCCATTAAATGTTTCATTTGAAAATAGTAAACCACAAGCTATATATGTAAGAGATAATTATTTTTATGGAATAGACTCTGGTGCAGTTTGTGATCTTGAACTTAATTTTGAATCTATCAATAAAATAAATGAGATAAATCTTACCCCATTTACAAAATATCCTATTGATATAGTAGCTATAAGATATAAAATGACAGATGATGAAGATGAAGCATTGATAGAACTAGTAACACCAGATAATAAGGATAAAACATTAAAAAGTGTTTTTACAAAAGATAAAATTACATTTAGGTTTCCAGATATAGTATGTAAGAGAATATACATATTATTTACACAGAAACATTATATAAGAGAAACATATGTATATAATCCAACTGAAATAAATAAAAGTTTACTTTGGTTTAATAATAAAAATGATAGAAAAGAAGAAGTAACTAAAGCTGTATTTAAACCAGTATATTATGATAGGAAGATGGTTAATTCTTTATGGCAACAAATCAATGATAGAGTCCTGTCTTATTCTTATGATGAGTTACTGTCTAAAATAGTCGGAAATGACAAGTTAAATCATATGGTCTTAAAGTATGAATACAACTATGGTTTATATAATATAGGATGCTATAATAATCATTTTGATAGGACAGGTATTTATACAAGTAAGTCTATAAATTTAAATTCCAATATAAAAAATGTACAGATAGTAACTGATGAATTACATCCCAGAAATTCATTTGGAAAAACCGTTACTGATATAGAATATTATATTACTGCATCTGATAATCCAGAAACTAAAGACTGGATTCCTATATTACCAACTAATAAGGATATTATAGAATCTGAACTTTTATTTATAACAGGGAGTACTAGAGCTTATTTTAGATTTGAGGCAGAAATTATTTATAAAGTAATGAAAGATGGAGAAGAGATACCTTTAAATAGTGAGGAGTTTTATATACATAAAAATCAAAAAACTGGATTTTTTTACTGTATTCAAATATTTAACTATGATTATAATGCAGTATATAGTATAAGTTATAAACCTGTTGCTGGTAGTGATTCTGTGGATTTATCATCAAAGTTAGAAACAACTATAGAATCTTTTAATGGAAAAAATAAATCAAATTTTGAACTTAAATATAGGCCATTTACAGAATATGATGCTGATTATTGTGATGTAAAAGTTACAGATACATTAACTAGTAATATTAACTATGAAATAGAAACTGTAAATGTAACAGATATATCAGAAAATGGTAGTAGTTATAAGAATTTTAATAATTTAGATGATAAATTTCAATTTTATATATTTGAGAATTCAATCTATTTTAATAAAGAGATAGAAAGTAAATATATGATAGATATATCATATAAGCATTTAGTATCAAAAATAAAATTAAAAGCATTATTTAGAAGAAATACAGTTAAAGATGGCTGGCTGACACCTGTTTTAAAAGAAATAAAATATATGATAGATACATTTTAAAGGTGATAATATGAATAATTATAAATATAAAAGGCCAAGTATATTGTTTGAAGAAAGAATTAAAATTTTAATAGAGGATTTAAATAAGGATTTTGATTCTGGGAAAATCAAAACAAAAACAGAGTATTTTTATGAATTTAAAAATATGATTATCGATTTTTATAATAAACTTGGAAAACCATTATTTGAATTCCATGAGGCAGTAGATATACCATCCTTTTCAAGCTATAGTGATATGTTGAAAAAAGCCAAATGTGATATGCATATTTTAATATGCAGTTATAAGGAAATCGGAAATAACTTACAAATATATTTTAAAGATGTTAAAGAAGAGAATGAACTATTAATTAACAAATTAAATTGTATAGAAATAGAGATAAATGAACTAGATAAAAAAGTAGACTCCTTGAAAACTGTCAGCAATATGATTTATTCAGATGATTTTACAAAAATTAGTAATATAAACAACTTAAATAATGTTTCTTGTAGTGTATTAAATAGAGCATTAACATTAGCAACAATATCGAGTAAATGTGTAAATGATAATATAAATATACAAATTCTAGATGTATCAAATGGCTTTCCTGGGAATACACATGAAATATATTCATCTTACAATAAAATAAAATATATTGGAGAAGATGATCCTCATATATATTTATCAGACATATTAGATGGAAATGATGATACTTGGTTTGAGTTTGAAATGTATAATTTAGAAGATGATATAAAAATAAAAACTGCAATGGTTGGATTTAAGTATAAAGAAGGTATAAGTTGGATAAGTGATGATAAGATTTTAAAATTACATTTTAAGATTGTTTTAGATATTCCTGTTAATATAAATTGGTTTAAAATTTCTGGAATACCAAATCAAAATGTAAATCTACATAACCCTATAATAAAAAGGATAGTTGTAAGAGATAAATATGAGAATGTTCAAATATTACAACTAAACGAATCTTTAAAGGAAGAAAATATAATAACCTTTAAATCAAGTATAGTTAAAGAAATTGTAGTTGAATTAGAGCAAGAAGATAGCAATTTTACTAAAGTATGTAGAGAGTATTTTTTAAATATAGATCCAACTAAAATTCCATATTTTTTTTATGACAATAATAAAGATTATATACAATTTGATAAACCTCAAAAAAGTATAGAGATTATAGGTCTTAAGTATAACCATGATAATAAAAATATAATTTATCCATCTACAAAGTCAACAAACAAATTTTCAACAAGAGAGTATGTGAAATCTCAATTATTTTATAAAAAGATAAGTGAAGATAGTTATAAGTTTCAATATGAAGAAGTAAATGCAAAGAGATATGTTATAGGTATAAAAAATATTGAACTTAAATACAAGGTTTATGATAAGTATGGAGTATATTTATCAGAGAAATTTTTATCAACTGAAAGTATAAGGTCAATTACTTTGAATTCTAAAGATTACATACCAAGAAGATTTATGGAATATTTAGATGAAAATAAAAAAATTGATGACTATATTAAATACTATATAAGTTTTGATGATGGTTCAGTATGGACTAGAATAAGACCAAGACATAGAGCTGAATATGGCTCTTGTGCAATAGTTATAAATAGTAATATATCAACTATAAATAGAAACAAAAATATTACATATGTTGACATGCTTAATGATGTGAATGAATTTAGGTTGAAAATAGAGTTAGATAGACCAGATGAAATAATTGATGAGTCACCTATAGTATATAATTATAGGATAGATGTAGGTTCGGAGGAAATTATATGATGAACATTCAAGAGTATCAATTAAAAATTAAAGAAGAAGAGATAATAAAAAGACTTCTGAATAATGGTGATTTAGTAACTTTTTACGAAGTAAACAAGTTTATAAGTGAGTTTTTTGAGAAAAAAATAATTGGGTTACCATATTTTAAGCCATTTACATTATTACCATATCAAAATTCAGATAAAGAACAATTTAATACTATGTTTAAAAATATAGAATATGATTTGAAATCTATTTATGAAGTACATAATAATCAAGTAGAATCTTCTATAGAGACTATAAATAAATATGACTTAGAAATGATAAACATATATAACGAAGCAAATAAGATTATTGCTTATTCAGAAATAGCAAATGAATTTTCAAGCAAAAAAAAATCGTATTATCCTTATGTTATAACCTTTAATACACTTGAAGATACGAACACCATTAATTTAGTAAAAAATAACATACCTAAGTCAACTTGTGAAATAGATTACAATACATCTACACTTAGAAATGAACTTCATTCAATCCCAAGTGATAAAATAGATTTGAGTAAGTCAAATTTGAAAGTATTGTTAAATGGGCAAGAGATAGATTCAAATACAAATATAAATTTGGTATTAAATGAGGCTCTTAATGAAAATATATCATTAGACATAACACCAATTAAAAGTGAAACTCAAATAATCACTATAGATTTAGAGTTAGATACTATTAAAACAGTATCTAGAATTGAACTTAGTGGTTATTCACTACAGGATACCACTATAACATTATTAATTTCTTCTGACAATAAGAACTTTAAAGAAAAGTTTAAATATAAAGGAGAAAAAAATAATATATGGAGATTTAACAAAGAAGATATATTAGTAATTAAATTTATAATAGAAAAATATGAGATTGGTCAAGAAGAACTAGATAACTTAGGTTCATTATTTGTATTAAATAATATTTCACTTTATAATGATAAATACTCTAAAACCAGTGTGTACACAAGTAATAGAATTAATGTTGATGAACCTATATCAAAAATAACTTTAAATCCTCAAAATAAAGTGCCACCTATGACCAATATATCGTATTTCATAGGTATAGAAGACAAAAATAATAGTGTAGAATGGAAGAACATAAAGCCAAATATTGCTTTAGATTTAAATCTCTTATACGAAGAAGAAAAAATACTTAATTACTATACATCTGATTTATTTGGAAGACGCGATTTTGATATACAATTAAAAAACTTTTTATTTTATGTGCAACAACTTCCAAGGTATGTAAATTTAAATTCTATTGAAATGAGAACAGGACATTCTCAATGGCTTATTGAGAGGTTAGATGTAAGTGATAAATACAATCAAGAATATCCAAGTTCATTGAGAGTATCTATAAATGATTATGCAAAGCATAGAGTCACTGGAATAGCTCCAATGGATGCAAATACAATGGAGATAATGTGTAAAAGTAAATGGAATTATATAGTGATGAGTCAGTATGTTAATTGTCTTGAAGAAACTATAATAGAAGATAAATACTTTAGTTTTGAGAAAGATAAAGAAGTATTTGATGTAGTTGTACTTGTAAATGGAAGACAAGTATTTAAAAAAGATAATAAATATGCATTTAAGTTAAAAAAGGGAGAAAATAAACTTCAAATAATGTTTTTACTTGGTGAATTAGATTTATCAAAATCAGTAAAAACCATTAAGCATAATTTTAATTTAATGTCTCATAGTGATTCTATATTTGCTGGTTCAAAGATGGAAAGAATAACCTATAATTCTTTAGTGAAAAATATAAGTAATAATTCTCTTAAGTATTATGCAATAAAATCTATAGATAATGTGGATAGTATAGTTATAAAGTTTGACCCTAATTATGTAATTACTCCAAACGACCCTATAAGTATTGAATTAAAAGAAAAAAAGATTCCACAATATCAAAGACCAGATATAAAAATTAATACAGCTGAATACTTTAGAATATTTGTAAAATATAAACATATGTTACCCTCAACAATTGAAAGATTAAAATCTCTGGATGGTAATAGTTTAATAAGATGTAGAGTAATGGCAAAATTATCTACATCAGATATATCTGTTACTCCTGTAATCAATAATATAAAGGTGGTGGCTGAATAATGTCAATAACATTATATACGAAATCATCTGATAGAGAAAATAAAGTTAGTTTAAAATGGGAGAATACATCAAGTTCACCACATTTGTATAGAGTATTTAGAAAAAAAATAGGAGATGATTTTGGGAATTCTGTTGACGAAGTATTTCAACCTATTTCTGTATGTGAACTAGAAAGATTAGAAAGTGACATAAAGGTATTAA
Source organism: Clostridioides sp. GD02367 (assembly GCF_045900275.1). Taxonomy (NCBI): domain Bacteria; kingdom Bacillati; phylum Bacillota; class Clostridia; order Peptostreptococcales; family Peptostreptococcaceae; genus Clostridioides; species Clostridioides sp. GD02367. Next base: position 293,903 of record NZ_JBJODK010000002.1, read on the forward strand.
ATATACATCCAAATATAGGAGAAGAGATTAGTTTCAAATGTTATAGAGGTATTACATGGACCATTAAGAAATCTGCTTCTTTAAAAAAATGGATGGAAGAGCCTTGTAAAGAAGATGAAAGAGGGTATGGTTTAGCTAAGATAAATGTAACTCCTGTATCAAATAGAGAATTTTGTGAAAATCCAGATGATTTTTTAAAAGATAGTAGAGGGATGTATATTTATGATGTAATAGTTATCGGATTTTCTAGTGGTGAAGATTATATTGTTGAAAATAAATTAAACAAAAGAGCACTAGATGCTATATTTGAGTTTATGAAAACAAATAGAAGTGTTATTGCGAGTCATGATTTAATTTCATCTATATTTAGAGAAGATGAAAGTTTGAATAAATTAAGAGAGTTTTTTAATATAAAAGTTGGAAAGTGGAATGACAATAATATATTTTTTGATGAAGGTCATGGATTCACAAGTTCTGTATGGGGAAATGAAGTAGTTGTAAATAAATCAGATTCAGTTACATTATATCCTTGGAATATGGTGAATAATGAAGAAAAAATAAAAATATCATATACTCATACTACATCAAATTTTGCTTATGGAGATATATGGTTTAATATAGTACCACAAAAAATAGAAGGAAATTCAAATTGGTCTGCTTCACAAGAGAAAGCATCTTCCTATTATCTTACAACATGGAATAATACAGCTATGATTCAAATAGGACACAATATAGATGATATTGAAGATATAGCGGAATATGAAAAGAAGATATTGGCAAATACTATTTTTAGAATGAAACAATTGACTGAAAATATGTCTGTTGAAGACAAGCCAGGAGATACATCTATTCCAATTAAACCAAGTATAACAAATCAGTATACTACTGAGGATAGAAAGGTCATTTTGGAGTATACTTCTACAGATACAGGAAGTATATATCAGTATTATGTAGAAGGAGTAGATTTAGATTCAAAGGTAGTAACAGAATCAAATGTAGCTACAACAATAGTTACAACAGGTATTAAAGAGTATAATTGGTGTTTACATACTGTAGAAAGTGATATTAATCCAATCACCTTAGATAATTCACCAATTATATATAATAAGACTCAAAGAGAGACCATTATGACACAACCCCTTCAAAAAGGATATTATATGTTTAGAGTTTATACAACTGATTATTCAGGTAATAAATCTAATGTAGAAAGTAAGATTTTTCATGTAGATGGTAAAGTATATGACACTTCAAATAGAGTATTAGATGAAGTTCCAAATGCTGTAAGGTTTAATAATAGGTATAGAGGAGCACAAGAAAGCTATAAGATAAGTTCAATGTACCATCAAGCAGAGCATAATATAAGAAAATTAAGAGATAAGATAGATAGGTTAGATGTAATGAAAGAAGACGTGTCTATAGACTCTAATTGCAGTTATGGAAGTTTTGCAGATATAATTGGAAATATACAAGAAGAAATAGACACATTCTATGATGTAAGGGGGGATTAGGTGAATAAAGTAGTTATTAATAATTTACCAGTATCAAATAGAAAAGATTTTGGATATAAAGCTATAAATACAAGTTCAATGCATAATGATAATCAAAATAACATGCTAAATGATATATTAGATTTGTTTAATAAAACTAATGAGATAGAACGTATGTTAAATGATAATATAAATTTAATAAAACTTGAAAATGCTCAACTAGAAGCTGTAAACTCAAACTTGATACAAAAATATAATCAGTTATTAAATAAGTATATTGATATACAAAAGTCTAATAAATTGAGAAGAAAAATAATCTTACCACAAGATTGTAAGTCTGATGAGAGTACTTTTGGAGCCATAATAAACAATATAACATCAGATATAACTATAAGACCTTCAAAAAAAATTTCAAAATTAGCTGTTTTCGATGATGTATCAAATTCCATGTTTATTCCAAAAAGTCTATCAGTTAAAACTAAAATTATTAGTTTTGGTGTTATATCAGAAAAGGACAACGATGTGTATGCTCCTTTTTCTAAAGATAATAATCTATATTGGATAAAAAGAGTAGTTACAGGTAATTCTGTAGATTTTTTGGACACAGAATATGAGATTACTCTTCCAGAAGATATTATGACTACATTAGAAATGAATGAAATATATATACATCCGTTTTTATGTAGTGTAAAAAATGTATATATAAGGTTTGGAGATTCTAGTTATTGGGAAGAAGTAGAGGGAATTGGATATCATTCAGCAATAACACAAAATAATTCAACAAATGAATTTTCAAATTCAGTTAGAGCATTTAGAATAAATTTTCCTAATAAAAAAGTTAATCAAATAAAGATAGTTTTAAGAAGTTATAATTATGAAGAATGTGAGACAAATCTAAGAACTTTCGTTTATGGTATAAAATCATTAGGAGCATATATAAATTATTATAATAATTATGAATCTTCTACATTTAGTTTTAAATGTAATATTGATGAAAAGAGAGATGTAATGATTACAGGTATAACACCCCATTTTAATAATAGCAGTGATGGTGGAAAGTATTCTAAAGATTTTATATTTGATATATATTATGAAGATAAAGGTGAATATTATCATAAAATAGTTGATGCTTTTCCATTTAGACCTCCTAGTCAAAACTTAATGTTCAAATGTAGAATAGGAGAAACTTATAGTGAAATGAATATAAAGAGTATTGATATAAATTATACCTACTCTGGAGAGGATTCAGAGCATTTTTAGATGTGAATAACTGTATTTAATATTTTGCATGTGATATAATTAGTAGTACAAATTTGGAGGTGGTACTTTTGATAGTGTTTGTGTAGGTTTATAATAAAGCTTTTTTTAACTTTGTCTTTTATAGAAGACTTTTTTTTTGTTTATTAGTTGTCGATTGTGACAAGTGACCTATATACTCTTATACTTAGATTTATTATTAAAATAGTAGGCAGAGTGAGATTGAAAATTAGGAGGTGAAAACTATGCATTTATTATATGAAAATAAAAGTGAAATAAAAACAGTAACTAAAATAGTTAATCTTATCTTTAAAATCATTGATGAGTTAAAGTTATTTATTAATAATATATTGATATGTAATATAAGTAAAGAAGATTTAAACTATTATTTCTTGAAGTTTGATTTACAAAATAAAAACTTGTTATTTAATATAAAGCTCTACAATTCAATTACAAAGACAGTTGTTATAAAGAGTTATGTATTAACAGATTTAATAAGAGATTGTGAAACTAAAAAAATAGAATTGAAATTGAACTATGATATTAAAACTATGATATTAAAATCAAAAGAGAATGTACATAAAGATATTACAGAAGTTTATATATGATTTTATCAAACTTATGGAGGGGAAATATGAATTTTACTATTGATAAAAATATAGAAAATTATATTACAAAAAGAAGTAAAGTACCAGAGCCACCAAGAAAAGGAGAGATAATGATATGCCAAATATGTAATAAGCCAATACTACCAGAACAATTTTCTATAGATGAATATAAAAGAAAGAGAGAATTTAAGTGGCATATACATCCAAAATGCTTTGAATACATAGAGAAACTGGCAGACAAGTCAGTTCCTGGTTTACTTAATGAAAGAAAATATTTATTTGATTAGATATTTTTAGTATAAATGTATAGTTTTATAATCTTAATAGATAAGAAGTAATAATATAATGCTAAGAAGGTATATAATATGAAAAAAAAATAACTTATAAAAATAATTTGCAAAAATATGGAATGAATGAGTATCAAAAAATACATGATTTGGTATATGAATTACAAGCTGGATCAAAAGATGCAGCACAAGAACTAATTAATTCGTTTAGAGCAATGTTAAATAAGTATATTTCTTTAATAGTATATGGACAATATTCTATAGAGGATTACTCAATAAGAAGTTTTATTAAATTATTTGTAGAAGAAGAACATGAACGATTGAAAATAAATTCGTATTTTGTTAATGGTCATGGTCAAATGATTGCAGATAAGACAGTTGCAAAAATAGTTGGTATATTCTCAAACAATGATAAAGAAGATATACAACAGGAGATATGTGCTATTTTTTTATCTATGTGTCATAAATATAAAGATACAAAACCGTCTTTTCACAATTATGTAAAGCGAAATTTTCATTATTATGTTTTTAGACATTTAGAAAAATTATCTAAAGACCCTATAGCAAGGGGCCTATACTATCAGAAAAAGATATTTAATATATATGATTCTGATCAACAATTACCAATAGAAGAAACTATTTGTGATAAAAATGCACAAAAAGAAATAGATGAAGTGCTCGATTATGTCGAGCTTTTTTATAATCTACAATTGTCGATTGCGATAATTGAAAAGGATATGACTATAAATATATATGATGAAGAATTTTTAAATAACAATTGGATTGATGGAATTACATGCTCTAATATATTTAAAGATCTTACAACATTTGAAAGACGAATACTAGTGATGTGGTATATGAAGGATAATACTGATTCAGAAATAGCAGAGATGTTTGGACTTTGCAGAGGAACAATAAATAAAAAAAGAGCTTGTGCAAAATCTAAATTGAAAAAGGCTGTTAGATTAATTAATTACTTAAGTGAATGAGAAGCATTACTGATATGAAATTTAGACCACTCTAACTTGAAGAGTGGTCTTCTTTGGAATTATTCTAATTCACTTGCAATGGTATTATAAAAGTTTGCCGATTCTATTAGCATTTGTTTAAACTCAGCAGCCCTCTCATTGTAGTAGATTCTTCCTTTTTCAGTTATCTTATAGAGTTTTTTACGTTCTTTTTTTGTTGCAACTTCAATAAGACCCTTTGTGAGCATTTTTTCTATTATTGGATACATGGTTCCGTTACTAGGTTTCCAAGACAAATTAAAACTACCTATGTAATCTGTAACTTCTTTCCCATAAACACAATCGTCTTTTTTTATCATTAAATTTAACGTGTACAGCTCTAAAAATATGCCACTAGAAAATTTATTGTCATTTTCTTTTGTATTTACTGCTTTCATACCCATTGTTGAATATTTCATATACTTTCTCCTTTTAAATATTATTTTTATAAATTCTGATAGAGTATTAATAGACAATTTACATGATAAATAATTTACATTATGTATTTGAATAATATAATTGAATCTACACTATGAATTTTAATTTATATATTTTATATAACTTTTATATACGCTTGATTATTATTATATAACATCAAACAGTCGCAAACAACAATTAATAGGTTATAAAATGTTTAGTTTTATGCTATAAGCAAAATTTTAAATAAAGGAATGGTGAATAAATATGTGTAATAAAAATATACAAGAAGAAACTATTTTAGAACAAATCAAAAAGATAAATGAAGAAGATAACAAGATAGTTACTAATATAGTAGATAATATTATAAATAAGATTTATGGTGAAATCAATAATAATGAAAACTTTAGTCTAAAACATGGTTTTTTAACTGTGGGAAGATTACTAGTTATTTTAGCACAATCATTATGTGATAATGAAGAACATTTTTCGAAAGAGTGTGATTTAGCAAAAGACATGGTTTTAAATAAGATTATGGAAGCTATTATGCCAAAAAGTGATTATGAAAAAGTCACAGAAGATGATTTTGATATAGAGAATTTATCAATAAGAAGGATAATGCTTGCACTTGGAATAGCTGTAGATTATATTATATGGAAAACTGATTTAGCAAGAAATTATCAAGAAAATAGTAATAAGTAGTTATATACTAAATAAGAGTTTTGACAAAGTAATATTTTATATGGCAATATAAGGGTATAGAAAGTATTAGGAGGAACCTTGAGTGTTAAAAAAGTTGTTTGGTATTATGAAAAAAAGACAAAAATTTGATAAAGCAGAAGAAGAAGGTGAAATAGTATTAAAAAATGAAGAGGGATTATATAAAGAAGAGTTAATCGAAAAGGAACAAGTATTAACTGATAAAAAAGAAATTGAAAATAAAGAAGTTAAAGTTTTAGAACAAGAAATATTTTTGTCTAATGAAGATGATAAAATTTTAGACAAGGAAGATATAGTATGTAATAATGAAAACGAAGTACCATGTATAAAAAAAACAAATGTTAATAATGATAATAAAATATTGAATAAAGTGGAAACAGTAATTATTGATAAATATATAAGTGATGGAGATAAGGAAACATTAATTGAAAATAAAAAAGATGATTCAAAAAAGGTTGAAGAACTTGACCAAGGAGAAAGTTGTGTTTTATTAAAAAGTCGTATTGAAGAAAAACAAATAAGTGAAACAAGTGAATACTTAACAGAAGAAGATTTAGAATACATAAAAGAAATAAAAATAAAAAGGGGAAAAAGCATAAAAGCAATAAACTTGTATACTAAAGAAGAAAATATTTTTGATACACATATACAATGTAGCAAAGCCCTTAAAGTACCATTAGGATATATAAGAGAAAATTTAAAATATGGATATATGGATTATTTTGGAGATGCCATAAAGTATTTAAGTAAAGTGTTAAATATAGAAGAGTATTGTAAAAATGAATGGAGCTATTTAGAAAATAGTAAATCTCCATCTGAGATATTTAATATTCTAAATGATAAGATATTTAGTACAAGACTTTCTGATAAAAAGAGAAATGAAATTTTAACCAATGATAAAATTGAGGCATTAAAAATGAATTATAAATTTGAATGTATCGATGAGGAGTATGATGAATATTTTAAAAAATATAAGTCTATAATCAAAAGAGGTGGAAAGAAAAAGATTGAATTAGTAAATAAAAAAGGCGAAGTATTAGAGATATTTAAGTCTTTAGAAGAATGTTCTATTTATTTGCAAAAAGAAAAAAATGAAGTTATACAGATGTTAAAGTATGGAGATACAAAAGTAGGAAGAAATTTTATAAGATATAGTTTGAGAAATATTTAATTTCATTTTAAATTCATGAGAGTTTCATTTCTGATTCACACATTTAATATTATTTTAATGTAAAATAATAAAAGTGAAGTATTGTACAAACAAAATTAAGGAGGATATTAATGTCTGAAGAAAAAAATCCAAAAGAAAATTCATTAGATGAAATTAAAAAGTCAGATAATGTAAGTTCTAAAAAAGATGATGTGTCAGATGAAAAAAACACTGACAACAAAGTCAAGAAAAGAGAAATAAAACTAAGTAACAAAACAATTAAAGCAGTTGTAGCAATTGTTGCAGTAGGAGTTATATGCTTAGGTGGAGGTTATGTTTTTGGCAAAGAAGCCGGAAGAAAGTTACCAGCCACTTCAAAGCATTATAGTAGCAATGAAGCAGTGGCTACTATTGGGGATAAAAAAATAACAGGTGAGATGTTGAGAAAAAGAATGGAGCCATTATTTTATTTAAATGCAAAAACTACTATGAGTGATGATGAAATACGTTCATATGAATCAAATATGATTGAGACTATGATTACGTCTGACATATTATCTACTGAAGCAGCTAAAGAAAAAGTAAGTATAACTAATGATGAACTAGATGCTCAATATAATAATTTAATGACTAACATAGAATCTGCAATGGGCATGACTAAAGAAGAATTTTTAAAGCAGTTTGATTTGACTGAAAAATATATAAAAGCTGATATGAAAAAAGAACTAGTAGCATCAAAATACTTAAGTGAAAAAGCAAAAGTGACTGATAAAGAAGCTGAGAATTATTACAATAAAAACAAGAGCAATTATTTACAGGTTAGAGCTTCACATATTTTAATAAAAACTGTTGATGATAAAGGTAAACAAGTTAGTGATAGTAAAAAAGCTGAACTTAAAAAAGAAGCTGAAGAGATACTTAAAAAAGCACAAGCTGGAGAAGACTTTGCTACTCTAGCCAAAAAGTATTCTGAAGATAGTAGTGCAGAGTCAGGTGGAGATTTAGGATTCTTTGGTAAAGGTCAGATGGTTGAGTCTTTTGAAAAGGCTGCATTTGCATTGAAAAAAGGTGAAATATCTAGTAAACTTGTAGAAAGTGATTATGGATATCATATAATTAAGAAGACAGATGAAAAATATCAACCATTCGAAGAAATAAAATCAGATTTAGTAAGTAGTCTAACATCAGAAAAACAAAATTTACTTATAACAAATTTAAAAGAAAAATATAAAGTTAAAATTACAGATAAATACCAAATGAAAGCTAAACAATAATTTAAGTCAATTTATTAAAAAAAGAAAATCTTGATATATAGATAAAAGCTATTTTTGTTCTCAAATAGAGAATTTAAAATAGCTTTTGTTATTTCATAATAAAAACAATTTACACACATGAATTGATAAAAAAATAACTTGCAAAAAAAGGTTAATAAAAAATATTTCATAATTGAATTATTTAAATAAAAATAAATGAAAATCAAAAAAATAAATACAAAAAAAATTAAATATTAAAGATATTATTTAAATATATATATATTAATATTTTTAGTTTAAAATACTGGAAAAATAATATTTTTCATAATTTTAAAAATAATAATAAAAAAATGAAAATACTGATGGTAATCTATTGAGTAAACATAAAAAAGATGATATTATAAGTATGTACTAAAATGATTAATGTAATCTTAGTACTAAATTTAACTATAAAAACAATGAGGGGGCGTTTTTTATGTCAAATACAGAAAGCGTATCTAAAAAAGTTGGTCATCCGAAGAGTTTCTGGCTTATTTGCATGACAATTTTATGGGAGAGATTTAGTTATTATGGTTTAACAGCTTTATTGGTATTATTTTTTACAGCAAGTATAGCTCAAGGCGGTTTAGGCCTTTCTACACAAGAAGCAACATCTATGTTTGGATTATTTACAGGTCTTATATATCTTACGCCATTAGTTGGTGGCTGGTTAGCAGATAAAGTTTTAGGTCAACAAAAATGTATTTCTATAGGTGCACTCTTAATAGCAATAGGCGATTTTGTACTATTTGCTTCATCAACATCTATTGCAATGGTTTGGGTAGGCCTATCAATAATCATTTTAGGAAATGGTTTTTTTAAATCAAGTTGTTCAAATATAGTTGGGGATATATATCCTAAAACTGATGTATCGAGAAAAGATGCAGCATACAGTTTATTCTATATGGCAGTAAATGTAGGAGCATTTATAGCTCCAATAATATGTGGATTGCTTTCTGATAATGTCTTTGCAGTAAGAGGAGCAAGTGGTGATATAGTATCTTATGGATACAAGATGGCGTTTTTAATTTGTGGTATAGGTATGATGTTAGGTATGATTATATTTACACTTCTTGCGCCAAAATTACTAAATGAAATTGGAAAACATCCTGTTACTAAAGGAAATAAAGGTGAAAAAATTGAGTATGGACCACTTACTAAGTTAGAGAAAAATAGAATAATAGCAATGGTTGTTTTATTTTTATTTGTGGTCTTATTCTGGACAGCATACTATCAAACACAAAGTTCATTTATGATTTATGTAAGGGATAATGTAAATAGAACTGTATTTGGATTTGAAATGCCAGTAGCATGGCTTACATCACTAAATGCTATATTATGTGTAGCTTTATGCCCAGTATTAGCTGCTTTATGGGTTAAATTATCTAATACTAAAAGAGGTGACTTTTCTATTCCAGTTAAAATGGGTTTAGGAATGATAATAATGGGTGTTGGTTTTATAGTGATGGTATTTTCTACATTAGCTAACGGTCCAAATGGAATGGTAAAGGCTAGCATGTTGTTTATAGTAGTAACTTATATATTTACAACAGTAGGTGAATTATTTTTGTCTCCTATAGGACTTGCGATGTTTAATAAATTAGCTCCAGCTAAGTATGCTACATTATCTATGGGAGCATGGTATTTAACAAGTTTCTTTGCGAGTTTATTATCAGGGAAAATTGCTGGTTTTACAGCTACACTTGGTTTTTTACAGATATTTGGAGGAATAGCATCAGTATTAATAATATTTGGTTTAATATTATTAGGAATAAGAAATATATTAACAAAATTAATGGCTATGGATTTATTAACAAAAGAAGAATAATTCATACTAAATTAGTGAAAATAAAGGAAATTACATTTAAATATAAAATAAAAATGTAATTTCCTCTTTAATTATGAAAAAAAGCTTTACACAGATACATAATATAATTAAAATTATAATTGTGATAATTAGAGTGTATAAGATTTATATAAATTATAAGAGAAATATTTATGTAATAAACTTTACATACTTATATATTTAGTTATTAAAACTATTATTTTGAGGAGGTCTTGTTGTGAATATAAAAGACAGATTAAGTGAATTAAGAAGACTTATGGAAGAAAAAAATATAGATGCCTATATGATTCCATCTTCTGATAATCATCAAAGTGAATATGTAGGAGATTACTTTAAATCAAGAGAATTTATATCAGGATTTAATGGTTCAGCTGGTACAGTTATTGTTACTAAAGATGAAGCTGGATTATGGACAGATGGAAGATATTTCATACAGGCAGAGTCTCAATTAGAAGGAAGTACTATAAAATTATTTAAAATGGGACAAGAAGGTTGCCCAACTACAGATGAATATTTATATACAAATATTCCTGAAGGTGGAACTTTAGGGTTTGATGGTAGAGTTATATGTGCTAAAGAAGGAGCTACATTAGCTGAAAAATTATCTAAAAAAGGAATAAAGGTAGAATACCAATATGATTTAATAGATAGTGTATGGAAAGATAGACCTACTTTATCAGATAGTAAGGCATTCTTATTAGATGTTAAATATTGTGGAGAAAATTTTAGTTCAAAATTAAGTAGATTAAGAGAAAAAATGAGTGAAAAGGGTACTTCTACTCATGTAATAACTACTCTTGATGATATAGCATGGTTGTTTAACATAAGAGGTGGAGATGTTAAATACAATCCAGTTGTACTTTCTTATGCAGTAATAACTTTAAAAGAAGTTTACCTATTTGTTGATGAGAGCAAATTAAATGAAGAAATATTAAATGAACTAGCTAAAGAGAATGTTCAAATAAAGCCATATAATGATGTATATGAGTTTGTAAAATCTATAGACAAGGCTGAAAAAGTTTTAGTAGATGGAACTAAGCTTAACTATGCGATTTACAATAACATACCTTGTGAAGTTGAGAAGGTTGATGAATTTAATCCAGTAATGTTCTTTAAAGCACAAAAAAATGAAATAGAATTAGAAAATATAAGAAACTCACACATTAAAGATGGTGTAGCTTTCACTAAATTCATGTACTGGTTAAAGACAAATGTCGGTAAAATTGAAATAACTGAAATAAGTGCTACTGAAAAATTAGAAAACTTAAGAAGAGAACAAGAAGGTTTCTTTGAGCCAAGTTTCAATACAATTGCTGCATATAAAGAGCATGCAGCTATGATGCACTATAGTGCTACTCCAGAATCAAACTATAAGTTAGAAGCTGAAGGGTTATTCTTAGTAGATTCAGGTGGACAATATTATGATGGAACTACTGATATAACTAGAACTACAGTATTAGGACCTATAAGTGATGAGTTAAAACTACACTTTACTTCTGTGGCAAGAGGTATGATAAATCTTTCTAAAGTCAAGTTTTTACATGGTTGTAGAGGATATAATTTAGATATATTATCTAGAAGTTGTATGTGGAATATGGGAATAGATTATCAGTGTGGAACTGGACATGGTATAGGATTTGTGCTAAATGTTCATGAAGCACCAAATGGATTTAGATGGAGAGTAGTACCTGAAAGATTTGATAGTGCAGTTCTTGAAGAAGGAATGGTAACTACTAATGAACCAGGTATATATATAGAAGGTTCTCATGGTATAAGAACAGAGAATGAAATAGTAGTTAGAAAAGCTGAAAAGAACTTCTATGGTCAATTTATGGAGTTTGAAGTTGTTACATTAGCTCCTATTGACTTAGATGGTATAGTTCCAGAGTTAATGAATCAAGATGAAAAAGATTATTTAAACTGGTATCATAAACTAGTTTATGATAAAATATCTTCTTTCTTAACTGATGAAGAAAGAGAATGGTTAAAAGTATATACTAGAGCTATATAGTTTGTAACTAAATATAATAAAAAATCGAGGTATTATGTACCTCGATTTTTTATTGTATTTTTTACTCTATTTAGAAAAAGTTTTTAATTTGATAATTCTACTAATTTTTTGTTCATTATAAGCAATATAATTCCAAATAGTAATAAGAATGATGGTATTACTATGAATACTTGTAACATACCAAGCTGGTCTATAATAGCTTGTGTATAACCAGATAATTTATTTGCTGCAAATTTACCTAAAAACCAAACACCCATTAGAAATGAAATATATTTTTCAGGTGAAAGTTTATTTACCATACCATATCCAACTGGAGAAAAACAAATTTCTCCTATACTTTGGAATGTTAAAAATCCAACTACCCAAAATACACTTGCCTTATGAATAGAATTAGGGTCTGTTCCTGTTTGCATAACAGCTACTATCATGAATAAAAATGCAATAGCTAATAGTATAAATCCTAGACTCATCTTCTTAGGTACACTTAAATCACCTTTTTTAGTTTGAGATAGCTTTACCCATACTAGAGCAGATATAGGTCCAAGGATGACACAAAGAAGACCATTATATGAGTCTATCCATGAAGTTGGGATTTGAAAATTACCAACAGCAAGATTTATGTGTTCCTTTGTATATAAGGCAATAGACATAGAGGCTTGATTGTATGCTATCCAAAAAAATACTGTAAAGAAAGCTAAGACTAATATTACCACTATTCTTTTTTTCTCAACTAAAGTTAATGGTTTGGAAGCTAACATCTTCTTATATTCAAGTGATTTCTTTATAGATTCTCTTCCGTTACTAAATTTATTATTTGAAGATTTATAAAATTTTTTGTTGCCAAGGATAAAAAATAATAAACCTATTAGAACAGTAATTGATGAAAATAAGAACACATATCTATAACCATACATGTTTATAGAGGCACCACTTTTCATAGCAAACCATTCATTAGCAACTAAACCACATACTAAAGGTCCAAATAATGTTCCTAAATTGGTAGCCATGTATGTAATAGAGAAAGCTCCATCTTTTCGTGGGTCATCATTAGTATATAGATTTCCTACCAAAGTGTGTAGGTTGCCTTTATAAAAACCTATTCCTAATCCAGATAAGAATATCATGATATTTATATCCATTTTACTATCTGCTAAATATCCTAAAAAATAACCAATTGATACCATTATCATTCCAAGTATAATACAGTTTTTGGGACCTAAAAATCTATCACTTACCCATCCACCAATAACTGGAGAAAAATAAGTCCATGCCAAAAAAGATGCAAGCATTGATGCTGATTCTGCTGGTGTTAATCCTAAACCACCTTTGGATACTTGTTCAGCTAAAAATAATAATAATACCAACTTCATACCATAGTATGCAAGTCCTACAAAGGTAAATATTGAACAGCAGAAATATAAATCCTTAGGTTGTTTAAGTTTTTCTTGAGTTTTTGAAACTGACATATGTATAGAACCTCCAGATAAAAAATTTAACAAAAATTTCCCATACTATATGAGTATATGTTTTTTTGTTAGAGACGTCAACTTATGGGACAATTTAATTAAATTGCAATATATGTAAAAATAGTGTCATTTTTATATATTCAGTAATATTTTTTTATGAGAATATATGTTATTATTATATTAAAATACAACATATTATGGAAAGGATATGCCAATTTAGTAGTTAGATTGATTGTTTGGCAGGTGGGATGAGCTATGATAAGAAAGAAATCTGAATTACAAGTAGAATTAAAAGAAAATTTGAATGGTGGTATTGGAAAAGTTAGGCTTGAAAACATAATACAAAATGAAGAGCTTAAAGGGAAAGGAAGACTATTTAAAAGAATAGCTTTACCAGCAGGAAGTTCAATTGGTGTGCATGACCATACAACAGATTTTGAAGTATACTATATATTAAAAGGAAAAGGTAAAGTATTTGATAATGGGGAGTTTATAGAAGTTAATGAGGGTGATGTAGTGTATACAGCTGATGGTGCAAAACATTCTATAGAAAATATAGGAGAAGAAGAACTTGAATTTGTAGCACTAGTTTTATATATGTAAAATATGGAGGAGAAGTCATGACAAGCAAGATAGAAGAAATTAAAGACAAGATAAATAGATTTTGCAACTCCAATTTGAATCAAGAATATAAAGATATAAGTTTTAAAATTTTGCAAAACCTTTTGGATAATAACAAAGAAACAATTCATTCTTCTAGAGCTGATATATGGTCTTCAGCTATACTAAATATAGTTTTGGAGCAAAATCTTTTATATAATAAGAAGCATCCATTACATATAACAAAAAAAGAATTTTCAAAACAAATAGGTGTTTCTTTAAACACTATAAATAATAAATCATCTTTGATAAAAGAAGTTTGCAGTATTGACTTTTTAAATCAAGATACTATAGCTATCTCTAATGTAGAATTTTGGGTTAAAGAGACAAATTCTAAATCCAATTCTATAGACTTAGATTTAGAAAAGAAGAAAATATTGTATAAAAGATACATTAAGCTATCACAAGATGCTAATAGCAATATTGAATCAATTAGATATATGGAAGAAGCTGTAAATATAGGGAAAAGTATGATTACAAAAGAAGATAAAGAGCTTGGATTTTGGAAAGGTCTATCTACTAGAGCTTATATGATAGCGCTTGAATCTCTTGCTAGGAAGCTAGAAAGTATTGACAACTTAAATGAGTCCAAAAAAGTATTAGAGTATTTAATAGCAATTAATCCTAGTGATGAACAAGGAATAAGATATAAGTTGTTAAATATATTGATTAGATTAAATGATAGAACTTCAATAAATAAATTATTTGAGCTTTATAAAGAAGAAAAGTCTGCTACATGGATGTACAGTAAAGCTCTTTATTACTTTAAAAATAACAGTATGTTTTTAGCAAATGACTCTATTAAGGTTGCTAAAAGTAAAAATAAATATATTGGATTATATTTATTAGACTGGAGAAATGCTTTTGGTAGAGAATTTGTTACAGAAGAAGAAAAGGCTGAAGCTGTATATTACTATGATGAAAATATAGTTCTTTGGAATGAAGTAAAAGGTTCAATAGACTGGTTATTAAAAAAGATGTTGGAATTTTCATAAAAAAAACTACTCCTTACTTTTATACAAGTAAAAGGAGTAGTTTTTAATTTATACATCTAGTTTTAAATCTCCTGGTTTTATTAAACCTTTTTTTCTCATAAATTCTGAAATTAGCAAAGTTACAATAGCAGGAAGTACAAAGTTAAGTAAAAGTATACCAACCCACATAGTTATACCTCCTTTTCCAGCACTCTGCATAGCAGTTACTGTCCCAAATTGACCAACCAATCCACAAGTACCCATACCAGAACCAATAGGGATATTCTCCATTTTAAATATTGTTGTAGATAATGGTCCAAGTAATATTGAAGCAACAGTAGGTGGAATCCAAATTTTCCAATTTTTTATTATGTTGGGAACCTGAAGCATAGATGTACCAAGTCCTTGTGCAACTAGACCACCTACCCCATTTTCTCTAAAGCTCATAACAGCGAAACCTACCATTTGGCAACAACAACCAACAGTTGCTGCTCCACCAGCAAGACCTCCTAAACTAAGCATCATACAAATAGCTGCACTACTTATAGGTAATGTAAGAGCTATTCCAACCAGTGCAGAGACTAGAGCCCCCATTATGATGGGTTGCATAGTTGTAGCTTGCATTATTATGTTTCCAAATGAAGTCATAAATGCAGAAACAGCTGGACCAATAAGTTGAGCTACAAGTACTCCAATTAGTATTGTTACAGCAGGTGTAACTAATATATCTACTTTTGTTTCTTTTGAAACTAATTTTCCAATCTCTACAGCAAAAAGTGTAGCGACAAATGCCCCAACAGGACCCCCTAATTCGTTACCACAAGCTCCAACAAGTGCACAAGAAAATAGCACAAGTGGAGGTGCTTGAAGTCCATACGCAATAGCCACTGCTATAGCTGGACCTGTAACTTGTTTAGCAAGAGGGCTTATAACTTCAGTAAAAAGAGAAATATTGAAGTTGTCTCCTAATGTGTTAAAAATTGTTCCAATTAAAAGGGAAGAAAAAAGACCGAGTGCCATGTAACTTAACGCATCAATAAGATACCTTTGAACAGAAATTTCAATGTTTTTTCTTTTAGCAAATGATTTGAAATCTTTTTTTTTGTAATTGATTTCCAATTTAAAGTCCTCCTCATATAATACAAGTATAAATTTCTTTTGAATTAATTATATAACTTTTTAGCTGACAAGACAAATGTTATTTCACTAAAATTAGACTATTGTAATAGTAAGAAATTAACACTAATTTTAGTTTTAAATTTTAAATTTATGGTTTATAATTAGTATAGGGATATTCTGAAATATAATACTTTTCCAGTTTATCCCAATATTTAACTTAGGTAGATTGCTTACAAAACAAATGATTATATATTAGGCTAAAGGAAGTGGATAGATGAGATTTGTAGAAAATAAGAAATACAGAAAAATTGCCATAATTATATCTATTCCTATATTGCTTGTTGCGCAGTACTACCTTTTTAAATTTGGAATACTTAGACCAATGGTAAAGGGAGTAGAAATCGAAATTGTAGATGGGGAATATGTTAAAGATTTAGATAAATATGTAGTAAAACTAAATGAAACAGTTACTTTATCTACTGGCGAATATATCAAGGTTCCTTCATATGCTAAAGACCCAAATATTTGGTTTAATGTGTTGGATAATTCAGGGACTTTAAAAATAGATGGAAATAAGATGACAGCATTAAAGGTTGGGTATTCTTCTGTGGGTATTATGAAGAATTCAAGAGTGTTGAAAAAGGCTACTATAAAGGTAGTAGACCCAGAAGTAGAATCACTAGATATGGAGATTAATGGGGATTTAAAACATGTTGGTGATAGTGCTACTATAGAAAGTACAATAGAGGTTGATTATGACAAATTTAAAAAGTCATATAAACCTATTTATAAGAGTAGTAATGATGATGTGCTAAAAATTAAAGGAAATACAGTAAGTGCAGTTGGAGTTGGAAAAGCCACAATATATGCTAAGTGTGGAAATAAAGAAGTAGAGAGAAGCTTTAGAATTCAAGCTAGAGTTGCTGAAATAAATATGAATGATGTAAAAATAGAAGTTGACCAAAATGAAAAATTAAAACCAGATATAATAACTTCTCCACCTGGTTTAGAGCCACCAAAAATATATTATGAGTTAGCGGATTCAAAGTTACCTGTAGAAAGAGCAATAAGTCTAGGTAGTGATGGAAATATCGTAGGACTTAGAGAAGGTAAGGAAAGAGTAAGGATAACTTGTGGAGATAAATCTAAAATAATAACTATAACAGTAGTTAAAGAAACTATAACGAATGACTATATACAAAATTTAGTAGGGTCACATAAAATAGTAAATAATAAAGTTATTATTAAGCTTGAATGGGATTATATGAAAGATGTCTTTGATTATGATATATATCTTAAAGACAAGTTGTCAGGAGAATCATTTAAGAAAATAAAATCTATAACTGTAAATGAAAGTGATTTAGGAAAATCACAAAAAGTATATGCTACTATAGAAGTAGATATAAAAGATAATCAAAATTTAGATTTTGATATTTATGTTGTAGGTAAGAAAGATTCAGATACAACTAAGCCAAGTAATGTCATAAATATTACTAATGGAAATTCAAATTCAAATGATGATAATAATATTCAAGATATGAAGGTTGAAAACATATCAGCTAATGTTGACAGAGAAAACAATGTTATTAGGGTTAATTGGAGTAGTGTATCTCATAAGGGTTGTACCTATAGTATATATGTAAAAAACAATACTAATGGAGAGGGAGATTTTACATTGTATCAAAGTGATATACAAGGTAATGAGCATACTATAAGTATTCCTGAAGGAGACTTAAATATGGATATCTATGTTGTTGCAAATTACGATGGGAAAAACTCTCAAAATAGTGATGTTATAAACGTAAGATAGATTTGTATACAGATTAAGAGTACTAAGTTTGTGATTTATTGAAAAATTAAATTAAAAAGGGATAGTATAAGTAGAATTATACTATCCTTTTTTATATAAGGGTTTCAAGTTTTTAGTTTAAGAAATATTTTTTATTAATTTAAATAATCTGAAATTGACTTTAATGCAGCTTCTATTGCATGTATTAGTGTTGTATCAAATAGTGGAATAGAAGTATCATTTTGTTTAATTAGAAGACCTATTTCTGTACATCCTAATATAATACCATCTACACCTTGCTCACCAAGCGTATCTATAATAGATAAGAAAGCTTTCTTTGAAGATTCAGATACAATTCCTACACAAAGTTCGTTAAATATTGTATTGTTTATTATTACACGTTCTTCTTCAGTTGGAACTAAAACCTCAATTCCATTATTAATAATTATATCTTTATAAAAATCTTGCTCCATTGTATATTTAGTACCCAATAAAGCTACTTTTTTTATTTCTTTTTCTTTCAATACTTCAGCAGTTACATTTGCTATGTTTAGTAGTGGGATGTGTATCTTTTCTTGTATTTTATCTGCTACTTTATGCATAGTATTAGTGCATATAACAATAAAATCTGCCCCTGCATTTTGTAATTTAATTGCAGCATCAGATAGAATTTTAGCACTTTTTTCCCAATTTCCACTAGACTGGCATTCTTCAATTTCTTGAAAATCTACACTGTAAAGTATACATTTAGAAGAATGTAGCCCACCTAATCTTTCTTTTATTACTGTATTAATAACTTGGTAATATGTAATGGTACTTTCCCAACTCATTCCTCCAATTAAGCCTATAGTCTTCATATTGATACCTCTCTTGTTCTCTGTATTTGGAAATAGCTATTTACAAATACAAGTATAGCATCTAGAATAAAAGCATACAATAATAAAATTGTATGGAGGACAATTATATTAAAAGGAGTAATTATATGCCAATAAATTCATTTGAAAACTATCCTATGACATGGAAGCCAAAATTAAATAGTCGAAAGCCACCAATATATAAAACTTTGGCGATGTTATTAGAAGAAGATATTAAAAGAGGAAATTTAAATCCTGGAGATAAATTACCTCCACAACGAGAATTAGCAGATTTTCTCGATTTAAATTTGAGTACAATAACACGAGCATTTAAACTTTGTGAAGAGAAGGGGTTGATATGTGCAAAAGTGGGAAAAGGAACTTTTATTTCATCTGATGTAAATGTGAGCAATACATTGTTATATCAAACAGAATCAAAAGATATAATTGAACTAGGAACAGTGCATCCTCCCTATGAGCAAAATACATATATTGTTGATTTTATTAAAAATGTGTTAAAACAACCAGAAATGGATAGGTTTTTGCAATACATGTCTCCGTCTGGTACATATATGCAAAAAAAATCAATTGCAAAATGGTTAGAAAGAAATAATTTATATACTAATGAAGAAAATATACTACTATCTACAGGTGCTCAGAATGCTATATGTGCAACTTTACTAGGGTTGTTTAAAACTGGTGATAGGATTGCTACAGATTCTTTGAGTTTTTCTGGAATTAAATCAATAGCTAAAATGATAGGTATTCAATTGATTCCAATTCCTCAAGAAAATAATGAAATGTCAGCAGAATCTCTTGAAAGTTACTGTAAAAATGAAAATATAAAAGGCATATATCTTATACCAGACTATCATAATCCAACAACACATTCTATGTCTAACTTGTCTCGTCAAAAAATAGCAGATATAGCAAAAAAGTATAATATAATAATCATTGAAGATGCAATAAATAGTATTCTTAGACCTAATATACAAACGCCTATATTTTCTTTGGCTAGTAACAATACTGTATATATTTTTAGCACGTCTAAATTTTTATGTGCTGGTCTTAGAATAGCATTTGTAGTTGCTCCAAAAGGCTATATGGAAAATCTAGAAAAAGCACTATATAACATGAATTTAATGGTATCTCCATTTATGGCAGAAATAGTACACCGTTTACTATATTCTCCTATTATAGATAAGATTATAGAAGAGAAAAAAGATGAGATTGTAAAAAGAAATGAAGTTGCTGATAAAATTTTATCAGATTACAGTTTAATTGGTGATAAAAATTGTAGTTTTCGTTGGTTGCTTCTTCCTGACGAATTGGATGGAAAGTCATTTGAAATATGTGCAAAAAATCTAGGAGTTCAAGTGTATTGTGCTGAACGTTTTTCTGTTGGCAATTCTACAGTACCAAAAGCAATTCGTATTTGTGTAACAGCTCCAAAGGATGTAGAAGAATTGGAAAAAGGTCTGAATATAATAAAGTCACTTCTTAAGAATCAGAGCTATTTTACTATGATTTAATTAAATAAATAAAAAAGCGGAGAAATTTATTATAATAAGCCTCCGCTTTTATTATTTAATGAAATACTTTATTTTCTATTAAAATTTTAACTTTAATAATCTTGAAAATATAATCGTTTTATGGTAAAATAATTCTTAAAAATAGAAAAAATTAATCATTTGTTAAAAAAAATGCATAATATATTGTAATTTATTGACGAAAGTGGAAAAATATTCACAAATGTATAAAATAACAGAAAAAATGCAAAAATAAGTTCAATTTTATTTGTTATAAAATCTATATGGCAAAGTTAAATCTGCCTATCAGAATGATATAAACACATCAGAAAGGAGGATGCTATCAAATAATATGAGTAGTTAATTTTGATAGCGAAGAATTATGAATGAACAAACTAGAATATCCTTAGAGAGAGCTGCTGAACTAAAATCAAAAATTGATGATTATATTCAGGCTAGAAAAACGATTAACAGAGGGCTTGAAAAAGAAGAAGAGATAAATAAACGAAAACAGAAAATATTAAATTTATTAAATGGAACAGAAGAAGATTGGAATAACTACAAATGGCAATTATCAAATAGAATAACAGACGTAGATACTTTATCAAAAATTATAACTCTAACTAAAAAAGAAAAAGAATATATAAAAGAGGTTGGTACTCAGTTTAGATGGGCGATATCCCCGTATTATTTGAGTCTGATAGACCCAGAAGATATATGCGACCCAATAAAATTACTGGCCATACCAACACATATAGAATTGGAAGATGAGCAAGAAGATTTAGACCCAATGGGAGAAGAGTACACAAATCCAGCAGGATGCATAACAAGAAGATATCCAGATAGACTGATAATAAATGTAACAAATGAGTGTGCTATGTATTGTAGACACTGTCAAAGAAGAAGAAATATTGGTCAACAAGATTCTCACAAGTCAAAAGCTATTATACAAGAGTCTATAGACTATATTAGAGAAAATGAAGAAATAAGAGATGTGTTGGTGACTGGAGGAGATGCTCTTACATTAAAAGATGATTATTTAGAATGGATTCTTAGTCAACTTAAAGAAATACCACATGTTGATTATGTCAGATTAGGAACTAGAACTCTTGTTACAATGCCACAAAGAATTACAGATGAATTTTGTAATATGCTAAAAAAATATCATCCTATATATATAAATACACATTTCAATCATCCAATGGAAATAACTAAAGAATCTAAAGAAGCTTGTGAAAAGCTAGCAAATGCAGGAGTTCCATTAGGAAATCAAGCAGTGTTATTGAATGGTATAAATAATGATAAATTTGTAATGAGATGTTTAAATCAAGAATTATTAAAAATAAGAGTAAAACCGTATTATATATTCCAAAGCAAGCATGTAAAGGGAACAAAACATTTTAACACATCAGTGGATGATGGTCTTGAAATAATGGAGTATCTAAGAGGATATACATCAGGAATGGCTATACCAACATATATAGTTAACGCTCCAAAAGGAGGAGGAAAAACTCCATTACTTCCACAATACCTTGTATCAAAAGGAACAGATTATGTTATGCTTAGAACATGGGAAGGTAAAGTTGTAAAAATGGAAGATGAACCTGCTGTAGATATAAAGAAACTTATAAAAGAGCAAGCTCAAGATTAATAAATATTTAAATTGCAAAAAAAAGAAACAACTTTAAAATAAAAATAAAATGGATGCTAAATTTATATCAATTTGCATCCATTTTTTATTAGTTATTTATTATTTTGTTGTTGATTAACTAATTCAAGATATCCACTTGGGTGGAAGTAATATATCTCAGAAGTATTTTCATTTACAAAGTAACCGATGTCACCATCTGCATCTGGTAAAAATACATAACCGTTAAGATTTTTAGCTTTTAGTGCTTCGAAATCGCTAGCATTTCCTTGATATATGTAATCAACTTCATTGTTGTATTTTATTAAAAGTTCTTTAGCTTGTTCTTGAGTCAATTTAGTATTTTGGCTTACAGTAACATTCTTTTGTGAATCAGCATAAGAAGATTCATTTACTGGTGCAGTTAATAACAAACAAGATAAAACTAATAAAGATATAAGTGCTTTTTTCATACTAAAACCCTCTTTCGTGTTTAATTATATAAGATTCATTACTTAATAATATTGTATGTTTCCTATAATTAAATATTACCATTAAAGAGAATAATATTACAGTTACACAGCTGTAACCTTTGATTACAAAATCGTAATTAAATTGTATTTTTATTCCATCTGTATTTTATCATGTCTACGATTTACAAATTCACAGAAATATATCTTTATAACACCCATCACAGGGGCTGATAGAATCATGCCTGGTATACCAAAAAATCCTCCTCCAACAGTAACTGCTAGTATTGTAAAAAATGGACTAAGACCTAGTTGTCCACCTACGATTTTTGGTTCTATAAATGTAACTTCAACTTGCTGAATTATTATTAAATAAATCAAAGAAGTTAGTGCAGTTGTTGGATTAGAGAATAAATTAATTATTACAACTGGTGCCATACCTATTACTGGACCAAAATATGGAACCATATTCATAACACCCATAAGCGTACCAAATAACAGTGCATATTCAGATTTTAAAAAGTAAAGACCAATTCCAGAAAGTACTCCAACTATAAAAGAGTCTAGAATCTTTCCTGTAAAGTATTTACCAATATTCATGTTTAAGCTCTGACATAATTCTATTATAAAATCTCCATACTTTTTACCCAAAGAAATATAAACTATCTTCTTCGTAAATAATAAGAATTTTTCTTTTTCTAATAATATATAGAAACAAATTATAAAACCTAAAAGAAATTGTACTATAAATTTTCCAACAGAGAATGTAGTACTAAATATTCCTCCAAGTGAGCCAATAAGTAAGTTACTAAACTTAGGCATTACACTCATAATTTTGTCACCATATTCTTTTAGTGTGTTAGGGTCTACTGATTGTAAACTTTTACCTAAATCAAATAAAAACTGCTCTGTTTTATCTATATATGTAGGAACTTGAGATACCAAATCAGCTAAACTATTTACTATGGATGGAACTGTAAATAGTATAAAGGCAATTAGTATAACTATGAGTACACCATAAGTAAGAAGTAATGAGTATATTCTCTTAAAATTTAGTTTGCTTTCCAAAAACTTTACTAATGGATTGAATATATATGCTAATATAAATGCTATTATAAATGGTGTCAATAGTGACATTAATAGACTTACCATTCCAAAAAAGTATTTATAATTATCAATAACTTTAATTAAGATATATGAAACAACCACCGTAAGTACAATATTTAAATAAATTTTTTTATCTTGCAAAACAACACAACCTTTCTTATATTTGTTAAATTTTAAAATATCTAAATTTAAGTTCAAGTTAATATTTATAGCTTATTATACAATAAAAAGCAGTATTAATATAGTATGATTAATATGAAATTATAAATACATTAAAATTTTATATTTATGATTAAAAATGATGAAAATTAATTAAGTTATGTTTATATATAACTTAATTCTAAAAAAAGTGATATTCTCGGTTAAAGTAAGTTTATTATAATTTAAATTTTGTATAAGATACTCTCTTTTCATGCTTTTTTAAATATATATTTCATTTAATTATGACAAATAAAGATAAAATTTAAATATTTTAGAGGTAATTTTACTTGGATATAGAATTTTAGAATAATACTATACAAATGTATTGTCTTATTATTTTTTATATTAAAAATAGTAATAAAGTCTCTATATACATTTAGAAAATTATTGTTTAAAAGGAGTAGAACTTATGATAAAAAAAGAAATAGGTAATTTTAAAGGTACTAGTGATTATGTGGTATCACCAGAATTAATGGCATCAGTTAATGTTGCTATTGCTCTTGAAAAACCACTTTTGATTAAAGGTGAACCTGGAACAGGTAAGACCATGCTTGCACAAGCGATTTCAAATGAACTAAAAAAAGATTTAGTAATTTGGAATATAAAGTCAACTACAAAAGCTCAAGATGGTCTTTATGTATATGATACTGTTCAAAGACTCTATGACAGTCAATTTGGAGGAGAAGGAGTAGACGATATTAGTAAGTACATAAAATATGGTAAATTAGGAGAAGCATTTAGTTCAAAGCAACAAGTAATTCTTTTAATAGATGAAATAGATAAAGCAGACCTAGAATTTCCAAATGACCTGCTTTGGGAATTAGATAAAATGGAGTTTTACATAAATGAAACAAAAGAAACTGTAAAGGCTAAACAAAGACCTATAGTTATTATAACTTCAAATGCAGAAAAAGAACTTCCAGATGCATTTTTGAGAAGATGTATATTCCATTATATAGAATTTCCTGATAAAGAGATGATGGAAGAAATAGTCAAAGTACATTTTGATAAGGTAGAAGAACATCTATTAGAACAAGTAATGACTACTTTTTATTGGATTAGAGGGCTAAAAGAAATACAAAAGAAACCTAGTACATCAGAATTAATAGACTGGATACAAGCATTAACTTTGAGTGGAATTCCTATCGAAAAAATAGAGAAAGAAGTTCCTTTTGCAGGAATACTACTTAAAAATAACGAGGATATTGAATCTATGCAAAGACGTTTATAGTTAATAGGAGCTGGATAATTATGTTTATTAAATTTTTTTATTTATTGAGGGCAAGAGGATTAGATATATCTTTAAATGAATGGATGACTTTAATCGAAGCATTGGACAAAGGTCTCTGTTATTCAAATTTTTCAAATTTCTACTACCTTTGTAGGATGATTTTAATAAAAAGTGAAAGTAATTTTGATAAGTTTGATGCAGTATTTTTAGAGTATTTTAAAGGAATAGAACATCAAGAAGAAATTCCAGAAGAAATTATGAATTGGCTTAATAAAACAGATATAAATTTAGAAGAATTTGAAAGACTAGAACAAAATCCCAATATAAATCTTGATGAATTAAGAGCTAAATTAGAAGAACGTATAAAAGAACAAGATTCTCCACATAATGGAGGTAATTATTGGATAGGAACAGGAGGTACTTCTGAATTAGGGCATTCAGGAAAGGGACAAACTGGTATACGTATAGGTGGAAATTCAACCTATGGGAGAGCTGTTTTGGAAGTTGCAGGAGAAAGAAAATATAGAGACTTTAGAGATGATGAAGTTCTAAATATGCGTCAGTTTCAAGTAGCACTAAAAAGGCTTCGTCAATTTTCTACTAGAATAGATACTCCAAAAACAGAGCTTGACTTGGATAAGACTATTGAAGAGACTTGTAATAATGCAGGGTATTTAAAGTTGTTTTTTGAGAAGCCAAGAAAAAATACAGTGAAGCTTTTATTACTTATGGACTCAGGTGGCTCAATGAGAGGATATAGCACTCTATGTAATACATTATTCCAGTCTGTAAGTAAATCAAACCATTTTAAAGATGTAAAAGTATATTATTTTCATAACTGTATTTATGATAGATTATTTACAACACCTGAATGTTGGCTAAGTAAATCTATTGATACTGAATGGATATTACAAAATATAGATAAAAACTATAAAGTTATAATTGTGGGAGATGCTTCCATGTCACCTACTGAGTTACTTAATATTGGTGGTAATTATCGTGGACCATACAATTATACTCCTGGAATAGAATGGCTAAAAATATTTAAAAGAAAGTATAGTAAAATAGTATGGTTGAATCCAGAATTGAGAGATGGATGGGATTCAATTAGTTATTGGTATCAGACTCAAAGATTAATACAAGGTGAATTTAATATGTTTCCATTAACTGTAAAAGGTTTGGAGAAAGCACTAAAAAATTTAATGGTGTCAAGGTAAAATAAATAATAATGAGGCTGTCTCAAAATAGAGATAAGCCTCTTTTTAATTGTTGAAATAATAAAAATATATCTGATTTCATACAAAAAAGGGTGTAATGAACTAAAAAACTAAAGTATTTATAAATAGTATATACTATTTAGAAGATATGTTTGCATAAATGAAATTTAAAAATTATATACTCTGATACATTTTAGAACTACAGAAAACATATACATTAATAATAATTTTAGAAATCGAGGTGATTATAATAAATTATGAATTAATTGTAAAATACAATGGAGATATATTGAAATTAGAACAAGAATTAGGAGTTTCAGTAGAGATACTTAATTCATCATATGCGATAATAACATCAAATAATGAAGAAGATGTAAATACACTTTTAACTTATCCAGAAATTGAATTTATAGAAAAACCTTTCATATTACAGACTCAGGATGTTCAAAGTTTTTCAAGCACAGGAATAACAGGGTTTAAGAATAGAACTGGATTAACTGGAAAAGGAACTATAATTGGTATAATCGATTCGGGAATAGATTATACTCTACCTGTATTTAGAGATAGTGATGGAAGGTCTAAAATATTATATTATTGGGACCAATCTATTCAGGGAAATCCACCAGAGGGTTTTAGAGAGGGGACATTATATACTAATGAAGATATAAATAATGCAATAGATGGAAATATGTATATACCTATTTCAACAACCAGTTTACATGGGACACATGTTGGAGGTATCTGTGCAACTATTGCAAGTGATGCTAGGATAATAGTGGTGAGAGTAGGAAATATACAGACAGATGTTTTTTCAAGAAGTACAGAGTTCATGAGGGCAATTAAATTTATTTTAGATAGGGCATTAGAATTAAGAATGCCTGTTACGCTAAACATAAGTTATGGAAGTAATGAAGGCTCACATAGGGGAACATCCTTATTTGAACAATATATAGATGATATGTGTTTATTTTGGAAAAATAATATAGTTGTAGCAGCTGGAAATAATGCAGATAAAGGTGGTCATAAAAGGATTAGACTGCGAAATAATATTACAGAAGAAGTTGAGTTTGTAGTTGGAGAAGGAGAACGTATATTAAATATAAATATATGGCCAGATTTTGTTGATGACTTTAGTGTACATTTGGTAAGTCCATCAAATACTCAAACACAATCAATTTCTCTGACTTCAGGCGAAATAAGAAATACTTTGGGAGAAACTAGAGTAACTGGTTATTTTTATCCTATAGCACCATATTCTCTCACAAGGAGAGTGACCTTGCAATTAAGTTCAAATACACAAATAAATCCAGGTTTATGGAGAATTATATTTGAACCAATAGACATTGTAACTGGTAATGTAAACATATATTTGCCAACTTCTGAAGGATTAAATAGAAATACTAGATTTCTGATTCCTACTCAAGAACTTACTGTAACAGTTCCTGGGACAGCAAGTAGAGTTATAACAGTAGGTAGTTTTAATTCAAGAACAGATATAGTATCCATTTTTTCTGGGGAAGGAGATACACAATTAGGTGTATTTAAGCCAGATTTATTGGCTCCAGGAGAAGATATAATATCTTTTTTACCAGGAGGTACAAGTGGAGCATTAAGTGGAACTAGTATGGCTACTCCTCATGTTACAGGTGTCTGTTCATTATTTATGGAGTGGGGAATTGTAAATGGAAATGATTTATTTTTATACTCTCAGAAATTAAGAGCATTGCTTTTAAAAGGGGCAAGAAGATTAACTAATCAATCTTACCCAAACAATTCATCAGGTTTTGGATTTTTAAGTTTAGCAGATATAGATTTATACACCTTATCTAATATAAATCAAGACTTGGAGACTGATGGTATTGTATATAGAAGTGTTAACAAATCATTTAAAGATGAAGAAAATAATTATAAACTTATAGATGGTTATAATAATATAAAAAATGATATTAGCTTAGATAGTTTTTGTAATGAGGATATGAATAGACAAACTGGGGTTCTGGCAGGAATAAATATAATTCATACTCCTGAATTTGAAAGTGAATTAAATGCTTTAGGTATGGGCTCTAATTTTATTAAATTAAGCGATTCATTAGGCATATTACCTATAGATGCTTCTGATTATAATAGTATACAAAGGATATTGGAACTTCCATCAATTATAAGGTCAGAATCAACTATAAAGATGTCATTACTTGGAACTATTAATCAAGGGACTTTTGGTGGTATAGTTGCAACAGAAGAGATAGGTGTAAATTTCTTTAAAAACAATCCAAATATTACAATAACAGGAAGGGGTACTCTAATAGCGATTGCAGATACAGGAATAGACTATCTACATAAAGATTTTATTTATCCAGATGGAACTTCAAAGATAGTATATTTATGGGATCAAACCAAAGAAGGAAGTCCGCCTGAAGGTTTTTATATTGGAACAGAATATACACGAGAAGATATAAATCGAGCTATTGCAAATAATGACCCTAGTCTATCTCAGGATGAGGTTGGTCAAGGAACAATGCTTAGTGGTATATGTGCAGGATTGGGAAATGTAAATAGTGAATATGCAGGGATAGCAGAAGATGCAGAATTAATAATAATAAAACTTGGTAAGATAGATGGTTTTTATAATAGTGCAATGCTATTTGCTGCGTCTCAATATGCATATAAAAAAGCTTTTGAACTTGGAAGACCATTAGTTATAAATGTATCTTTGGGTAGTAGTAGTCTAGCTGGCTTAACTAATAGGAGTAATAGTGAAAAAGCTTTCTTTACAAGAGGTCTATGCATAACAGCAGGGGCAGGAAATGAGGGCAATACACAAACACATACATCTGGAAGGATACTACATGAAGATGGCTCTGTTGATATTGAGTTGGAGTTAAGTGAAGATGAAGAAGAATTATCATTAGAACTTTGGTTAAACAAGCCAGATAAGGCAGATGTAGTAATAGTATCACCTTCAGGTGAAGAGAGTAAAAGTGTAGGTGTATCAAGTTACAATAGAGTTACTGGTTTATTTGATTTAGAAGGAACTGATTATTTTATAACATATGTATATCCAACTACTTTTTCAGGTCAGCAGTTCACTAATATTACCTTGAAAAATGCTAAAAGAGGCCTTTGGAAAATCAGATTAATTGGGGTTTATATTATAAATGGTATATATAACTTGTATTTACCAAATAGAGTGCTTCTAAAAAGTGGAACTAGATTTAGACAAGTTGACCCTTTTTTTACTATAAATTATCCAGCTATTCAAGATGATTTAATAACTGTAGGAGCATATAACACTATCAACAATAGTTTATGGCAAAGCTCATCAAGAGGGCCAACCATTGAAAATAGATTGAAGCCAGATTTAGTGGCACCAGGAGTAAATATAATAGCAGCTTATCCTGGAAATAAATATGCAACTATAACTGGCACAGCAGCAGCAAGTGCACACGTTGCAGGAGCTGCTGCAATGTATTTTCAATATACTTTTGCTGATGGTAGATATCCAAATCAAGCATATGTTCAAAAAGTAAAAACATTTATGCAAGCTGGGGCTAAGAAAAATTTAAATACAGTATATCCAAATACAAGTGCCGGATATGGTTCTTTAGATGTTAGGGGTATGTTTGATGTGTTAAGGTAGGAGGGATTTATGGAAAAATCTTATTGTATAATTTATCAAGGCGATATAGAAACTGCACTCCAAGAAAATGGTATAAATAGGTATATGGTTTTAAATAGCCAGCTTGCAGTAATATATGTACCTATGGATTTTGATGAAACTATTTTAAATAACATATTGCAAGTAGCATGGTGGGAAGAGTCAGCTCCCATGAGTAGTTTGATTGATATAACTAACAATGTAAATAACGGAGAAACTATCACTACAGCTGCCGAAACTGAATATATCTATGAAAATCCATACAATGATATAACAGGAAGAGGAATCCTACTGGCAGTTATAGATTCAGGCATAGATTACTTACATCCTGACTTTATAAATGCGGATGGAAGTAGTAAAGTTTTAAAACTATGGGACCAAGAAGCAAATACAAATCCACCTCCAGAAGGTTTTATTTTTGGAAGTGAATTTACAAGAAGTGAGTTAAATATAGCTATAAGTAGAAATGATGGGAGTTTAAGTCAAGATAATATAGGTACTGGAACTTTGGCTTCTGGTATATTGGTTGGAAATGGAAGGGTAAATTCACAGTATAGAGGTATTACTACAGAATCAGACTTAATAGTGGTTAAATTAAAATCATATGTGGATACTTATTACACTGGAAGGATAAATTACAGTGTTTCAGATTTTCTAGCTGCTATAACATATGTCACTAATATAGCAAGAACAGAAAATAAGCCTATAATAATAAATTTAACTATTGGAGTTAAATCAGGTGCTGTAGCAACTACTTCAATATTAGATACTTTTAATCTATTGAGTAGTGCTGGTGTGGTAGTAGTGAGTGGTGCAGGTAATCAAGGCAATACAGATATTCATTATTCTGGAAGATTTAGTAGTGTAGGTGAAGTACAAGATGTAATAATACAAGATGGAGATGACTATGCACTTGATATAACACTAAATACGAATGGTCCAGATAAGATAGGAGCACAGATAATATCTCCTTCAGGTGAAGTTAGTCATGATATAAGATATTCTCCAGACTTTTATGTATATAGAGGAAAATTCAACTTAGAAAATACTACTTATGCAATGCGATTTATTTATCCATATATCACTTCTGGAAAAGAAAACTTGGAGATAAAGTTAAGAGATATAAAACCTGGAGTATGGACTTTAAGATTGACTTCAGAACTTATAATAGGAGGAGAATATGATATATATTTACCGAATAAAAACCTGATAGCTCCAGATACAAGATTTCTGGACCCTGATTCAATTGCGACAATAACGATGTATGCAGCTAGTGATGATGTAATCACAGTGGGTACATTTAACAATAAAACAGATAGTATGTGGATTGGTTCTTCAAAAGGTCCAATTAGAGGAAGAGGAATTAAACCAGATATAGTAGCACCAGGTGTAGACATAATATCTACATACAAAAACGGAACATATAATACAGGAACAGGAACAGGTATTAGTAGTTCTATAGTTACTGGTGTCTTAGCTTTATTAATGGAATATCTAGAAAAACAAGATAATATACCAAGGTTATCATTATTTACACAAGTTTTAAAAACATATTTAATATTGGGAGCAACAAAACTTGATATATATACATATCCTAATGTATCACAAGGATATGGGATTTTAGATTTGAAAAATACAATTCAACAGATAGCAAATACTTTGTAAATAAAAAAGTATCTTTAATTAGTAGTTTAATTTTATTGTATAGTTTGTCATAAAAAAAACTTATATTAAATTTGATTATCTTTTCATAAGTTGGTAAATGCCGATATATCCTGTATCTACAAGGAGTATCGGCATTTTTCTATTCTTTATTATGGAATTGTGACAGTATTCTTCAATCTTAAAACCACATTTTTCCAATACTTTACTTGACCCTCTATTGTAGGAATATACATTAGCATGAATTTTGTTAAGGTTGTATTTTTCAAAGGCAATTTTGCATATTTCTTTTACTGCATTTGTTGCTATCCCTTTGCCCCAATAGTTCCTAGCAAGCTAGTAACCTAATTCAGCATTTTTATTAATAGAGGTATCTTCTTCAAATGTTAGGCAGATACTTCCAATAGCCCTTTCTTGATAAAAAATAGCATAGCTAAGTTGTTTAACATCTGGAGTTGCCAAACAAAAACTAATAAAATCTCTAGCGTTTTGCTCCCTATAAGGGTGGGGGAAGTTGTCACGAAGATTCTTTGCAATTTCTTTATCATTCGCAAACTCAACTAAATCGGTAATATAAGCATAATTCCACTCTATAAGTTCCATTTTTCTTCTCCTTTTATGAAACAGCTACAAGAAATCTTTCTAAGCCAATACCACTTATCAAACAGCGTTCTTTTTTATTTCCAAGCATTTGATAAGTCCAGTCAACAAATCCACCGTCAACTATTTCAACGGTTTCATTTCCTTGTTTGACCAATAATTTGAAATTGATACCTTTATAATAATTATTATCAACATCATCATTATGAATTGATAACTCTATATTAGGAAAAATAAGTTTGATAGTTTCAACCATTCTGTCGAAAAATCCGTCATTATCTTTGTATCCGTTTCTTTTGCGTAGAATAATAGAGAAACGAACATTTTCTATTTCACTTAATATATCTTTATAATAGTTTAAATGCTTTTCTAACAACATTTTTTCACAAGTGTAAGACCCTGTATCTATACCAGATGAAACCATACAATATAAGCCAAAATGTGAATATAAACCTTTACCTACAAAATTTTGTGCTCTTATTGCCCTAGCAGTAGTAGCCATGTGGATAGGTATGGTATTATTTTCTTCTTTTCTTTTTAATTTATCAGCAATAATTATTGCCAACATATTTGAGGGGTCTGCAAGTGTTTCTGTCCCTCGTAGAGCACTTACTACGTTATATTGATCTACGGAGCCAAAAACGCTACAGCTACCTAATGGAGCAGAGGGAGAAAGCATAATCGTCTTGATATCCATATTGAATGCTTTTCTCAATAATTTTGATTCCAAAGCATGAATTTCTTCTGGATCTATACCGCTAGGGATAGTAAATCTATTTAGTTGGTATGACTTTAGAATATCAGTTGCAGTTAAAGTATTTGCTTGTCTATCAAACACTTCTAATAGAAGTGAGTTCAAATCTGATTTTGATAGAGCTGCTAACTTATCAACTATATTCTTATCCCCAATTTTATTTGTAATTCTACTTAAAATATCACTCATAGTTATCCTCCATACTGTTACTTTCAAATTTACTATTCAATGTTTTTTTACTTTGGGTTTATTTGATTAAATCTTGAAAATACTGTAATGCAACCCTTTCAGCTTCAACCTTTCGGACAATAGGACTTTGTGATAATTCCTCTCTTAACTCAAGATACAGGTTGATAGTAGCCTGCAATGCATTAACACAGCTTTCATATTCATGGGTAGCAACCGTCTTTTCTAATGCTTCAATATATTGGGGTGCGTCCAATTCAATTTTTCTAACTCCACGAGGTAATTTACCTAAGAGAAGCTGTATTAATGGGGCAAGTACTGATTGTCTTAAAAAAGATAAAAAATCAATTGTTTCAAATAGTTCTCTACGTCCAATCTTAGTGCAAGCGTAATGAACCCAAATCCAAAATCTATCTTCAATCCACTGTAAGTCTGGAGTTGGGAAGTATGCTTCTTTTTTAGAATAAATTTCTGTTATGCAGTTGTTTTCTTCATAGAGAATAGCTGAATCTTCAACCCTATCTAGTAAACCATCTAAGGTTGTAAACTTAAAATCAACATGAAGAACAGGGGAATCATAGAGGGAAATTATCAATCGAGGTTCTCCAACGTGTTCGCCAGTAAAAGCAGAAACTAATGTTCCAAACTGTTCCACAATAAGTAATCTCTCTTCGATAACTTCTTCATAGGATTTATCATCTGCTACAATCAGAAAATCCAAATCAGAATATTCATCTAACGATTTTGTGATATAAGAACCGCTAATTGCAAGTCCTATTATCCTACTATCTCTTTTTGAAAATTCTAATACGTTTTGTATCATTTCCTGTTGTGTTTTAGTCATAATATAACACCTCTCACTTTCTTTTATTAGCTATCAATCCAACATAATTATGCATAGGAGTATTATATAATGAAGAAATAAAAAAAAATAGGTCACTTGACCCGAAATAAAAAAGTATTGAATAATTATTATCCAATACTTTTTTGAAATTATACTTATGTTGTAGGAAGATTCTTTAATACCTCTCGCTGATTAATTACACTAAATCTTTTGTTTTCATAAGCAATTAGATGTTCTTGTACACATTCATTTATAGCACGATTAATGCTTCTAATTGGAGCGTTTACTTCGCTAGCAAGCTGTTTTTTGGTAAGCAGATTTAATTCACTTCTATAATAGTGTAAGGATATACACCTCAGAAGTCGTTCTTTAACACTTAAAGATGATAATTCTTCAATTAATTCAGCATTTACAACTAATTTACTAGATATTTCTCGAATCAGAAATTTTGTAGCTTCAAAATCTCCCCTTAACCAGTTTAAAAAATCATCTCTATGAAGTTTATATACATTACAATCTGTGAAAGCGACAATTTCAACGGGTTTTTTCCCATCATTAAATTGTTCCATTTCTCCAAAAAAACTACCACTTCTATAAAGATGAATAGTTGAGATGTTTCCTTTCACATTTAAGATGAATGCTTCTGCAATACCGTCAATCATAAGAATTACATATTCATTTTCTTGCTCAGCAAAAAGAATAGTCTCTTTCTTTTTATACGTTTTTTTAACAAGCTTCTTTTTAATATCTTCATTCATAAAATCAATTAAATGCATATTCATCCCTCCTTACCAAATATTTGATTAAATTATATCATCTTTCAATTAGTTAGGTAAGATAGTAAAAATATATTTACATAGAAACTATTCCATTATTATTTTACAGTTGTCATTTTTCTGCAAAGTAAGCTCAAACTGAGAAAGCTGTGTAACTTTGGTTTCCTTATCAAGGTATTTCACTGTTACAATAGCGGTCACTTGATTGTTAACTTGTGTATAAACAGGATTCACAAGTTCCACAAATACATAATCTTTATTAATTACATCAAGTGCTTGATTACTTACATAGTAAGATAGCTCTTTTTCTGTTGCAGTAGGATAGAGCTTGAAGAATGTGTCTAAGAAACTATTAATTTCCTCTGTTGTATTTGCGTCCACCGTTCCGTCACTATCAGAAAGTACAGGCTCATAGCTTGCCTTTTGTGGCTTGATGTCAATGGTAGGGTTCTTAATAATTACCATATTTCCTACTTCATCTACATAGACAGTAACAGTATAGGTGGAAACGATATTCTTTTTGTTCTCGCCCTCTGAAATCTGTTGTCCTACTGAAAAGAGTACATCATAGGCATTTTCATTGTTCTGTTTCACACTCCTTACTTGAAAGCTGTTGACAATAGAACTAGTAGGAATATCCGAGCGAACCATTTCAGTATTCAACTGTTGTAGGTTTTCAGTCAGATAATTCTTCAAACGTTCAATTCGTTTGTCCTGTGAATCTTGCGACTGTTGCCATGAAAAATATTCCTTGCTAAAGGATTCTACAAAACTCTCAATGCTATTCGTATCAACAACCTGTTTCTCAATGATTTCTTTTGGATTTAAGATACTAGCTAATGTTGTTTGCCAGTCATAGTTTCCAAACTTCACAAGGTCAAAGCCACCAGTGATAACAACTTCTTTTACAGTAGTAGATTGAACCGCAGTATCTACGGTTTGACCTGCATATTTTAACTCAAATGGAATCTTGTTTTGATTCAATACATAACCTGCTGGAGCTGTTTCTTCAAGAGCATAGTATTTTCCTAGCTTAATATTTGAAGAAATAGCTTTTCCGTATTCGTCTGTTGTTATGGTGGTAACTTTCGTACCATCTTCTTTATAGATTCCATAGACTGCACCTTTTAAGGAGTAGTATTGATTGAACATAGTCGTACCAAATTCTTTTCCTGTTTTAGCAAGAAGAACCTGCCCTAATTGTTCTTTGTTATTTAACGTAACTTTGACTGTTTCATTAGGCTTAATAACAACTTTCTTGATTTCTCCTTTGTTGAAATAGCCGTTAGGAGCGGTTACCTCTGTAACGGTTATGTACCCTCTGGAATATAACCACCACCTGTCGTAGTGAAGATTCCAGATTCTACACAGAATACTTTCTTTCCGTCCATCTTCATAACATAAATTGGATTGTGCGTGATTGCATAACCTAAGTGTGGGCTTACTCCTGTATAACTATATTCAGTCGGTTCGTTTAGAACCAATTCACTAGCTGAAACAGAGGTAGGGTTTGTTAAAAACGTACCGCAGACAGTTACTAAAACCATGATATAGGTTGTTAATTTTCTTAATATACTTTTCGATTTTGTTTTCATAGTATTTCCTTTCATAGTAATTTTGCATGAAAAAAGACGCTCAATTAAGAACGCCTGCAAATAGAAAAGGAACACCTTTTTTCGTGTTCCATGTTCTATAAAATATTTAGTTTTTTTTGATACAATACTGATGTGTTAATACCATATCTTTGCATTTCTAGGACTTATCAACGTATCAAGGCTCATTCGGTAGTAGTAAATTAGTAGTAAAATGGCTTTGTTAGTCCTGTATATATGCGGATAGGTACTGTGTTCTAGGGGATAATCAGATTTTTAGTATGTTTTTTATATTAAAAAATAGTACCAAAAATTAATATTAAAATAAAAAGATAGTCGTATATTTTGTAATATGAAATAAAAATTTTGGATAAAAATAGGAATGAATTAGGTATTAAAAATGTATATTATTTATTTAAAAATCATTATAATCTCAACTTATGAATTTAATTTGAAAAATTGCTAAAACTATTACAAAATAAATAATAGAGGTGATAGTTTTGGAAAATAAGAAAGCAAGAGCATTAAAAGGCAAAGATAATAAAAGACTTAGAAGTCCACTTTTAGTTGGAAATGAGTCAACAGCAGCATGGGCTGATGTTGAAAAATTAAAACCTCATAGTAAAGTTTCAATACCTTCACTTAATAGTGTTGAGGAAGCAAAAGATTGGGTTGACAATGGAAGTAAGTTATAAAAATTGTAAGATTCAATGATAAAAATAAGTATTTATTGTAATTTTGTAGAGTAGTATTGGCTTGTAGACTTATATCTAGTTTGATGAACAATGTGCTACTCTACTTTTTTTATAAATAGCAATCAGTATCAATTTCATAAATTTATTGACTAAAAATTTATAAATTGGTATAATTTTGTTAATTAGCGGAAATAATAAAAGATAAATACTGTGAAGAGAAGAGTAGATATAAAATGTAGTTTTAGCGAGTTGAGGACGGTGAGAGCTCAATACGAGGTTTATATTGAAGAACATCTTGGAGTTTCTAATCGAAAGCTTGTTTAGCAAGTAGACTTAGACGGAAGGCACCGTTATAGGCTTTAAGCATTGCTTAACTAAGAGGTCATTTATGACAATTAGGGTGGTACCGCGAGAGTAATAGTCTTTCGTCCCTTTATATAGGGATGAAGGGCTTTTTTTTATTGAAATTATATTTATAAGAAATTAATAATAATTATACTAGGAGGATTTAAAATGCAAAAGGAATTTATAACAGTAAAAGAATTGTACAGAGACAAAGAGCAGTACATAGGAAAAACTGTAAAAGTAGCTGGATGGATAAGAACATCTAGAGTATCTAAGAACTTTGGATTTATAGAGTTAAATGATGGAAGCTTTTTTAAGAATATGCAAATAGTATTTGATGAGAAAGTAGAAAATTTTAAAGAAATAGGAAAATTAGCAATAAGCTCATCTATATTTGTGGAAGGTGAATTGGTATCTACAGAAGGAGCTAAACAACCTGTAGAGATACATGCAAAAAGTATAGTTGTAGAAGGGGAATCAGATAGTTCATATCCGCTACAAAAGAAAAGACATACACTTGAATACTTAAGAACAATAGCACATTTAAGACCAAGAAGTAATACTTTCTCAGCTGTATTTAGAGTAAGATCAATAGCTGCATATGCTATACACAAGTTTTTCCAAGAAAGAAACTTTGTATATGCACATTCTCCAATCATAACAGGTAGTGACTGTGAAGGTGCAGGAGAAATGTTTAGAATAACAACTATGGATTTAAATGATATTCCAAAAACTGAAGATGGAAAAATAGACTATACTCAAGATTTCTTTGGAAAAGAAGCAAATTTAACAGTTAGTGGACAATTAAATGCTGAAATAATGGCACTTTCTTTTAGAAATGTTTATACTTTTGGACCTACATTTAGAGCTGAAAACTCTTACACAGGAAGACATGCTTCAGAGTTCTGGATGATAGAACCAGAAATAGTTTTTGCAGACCTTGAAGATAACATGGA
This sequence comes from Clostridioides sp. GD02367, assembly GCF_045900275.1. Lineage (NCBI taxonomy): Bacteria > Bacillati > Bacillota > Clostridia > Peptostreptococcales > Peptostreptococcaceae > Clostridioides > Clostridioides sp. GD02367. Next base: position 332,294 of record NZ_JBJODK010000002.1, read on the forward strand.
ACTTGCAGAAGATATGATAAAATATGTTATAAGTTATGTTTTAGAAAATGCTCCTGAAGAAATGGAATTCTTTAATAGTTTTATAGATAAAGGATTATTAGAAAGATTAAATAAGATAGTAAACTCTGAATTTGTTAGAATAACATACACTAAAGCAGTAGAGTTATTAATTGAATCAGGTCATGAATTTGAGTATCCAGTTGAATGGGGATGTGACCTTCAAACTGAGCATGAAAGATATATAACAGAGCAAATATACAACTGTCCAGTATTTGTAACTGATTATCCAAAAGATATAAAAGCATTCTATATGAGAATGAATGAAGATGGTAAAACTGTTAGAGCAATGGATTTATTAGTTCCTGGTGTTGGAGAAATAGTTGGGGGTTCTCAAAGAGAAGAAAGAGAAGACGTTTTATTAGATAGAATTCATGAAATGGGATTAAGAGAAGAAGATTACTGGTGGTATTTAGAGCTTAGAAAATTTGGTACTGCTACTCACTCTGGATTTGGTCTTGGATTTGAAAGAATAATTATGTATATGACAGGTATGTCTAATATAAGAGACGTTATACCTTTCCCAAGAACTCCTAAGAATGCTGAATTCTAATAATTATAAATTATAGTACAATTATATAATTTTAAGCATAAAAATAGTAAATAACTTGTATATTATCTAGTTTGGATATATGCAAGTTATTTTTATTGTACTTGTAAACATATGATTTAATTAATTTTATTTTGCAATACAATATAAGTATAAAGTATTCAAGTTAGGAGGGGAATATGATGTGTGAATTTTGTTTTATTGAATTTAATGTTGATAATATTGAAGTATTTAAGAGGATTGAGAATTTATTTTCATATATAGCAAGTATAAAAAATGATTGTGTACAAGTTAATGATTTGGAATATTATATTTTAGAAAGAGTGGAAGATTTTTATTATAGAGAAGAATTAGATTATTTTTGGTGGCCAACAGAAGAAGAAAATAAAATGTTTTGGGAGAAATATAAACAGTTAGATGAAGAAAAAAGACAAGAGTATTTGAAATCTGTTCCGTGGGATTTTGAAACTGTATTTTCTGAAATTGGTATAGGTGATTATACAATAGAAGGTTGTAAAATGATTGAAGAAAAAACTTCAAAACTTTATTTTAATCCCATAGGATATCCTTATGGAGGAAATGAAGTACTTCAAGAAGCATTAAAGGCTTTTGGAGTAGTTATAGTTAATGTGATAGGATAACGTTTGTTGTGATATACTATAAACTATAAAGTGATTTTAGATAATTATGGAAAAAATATAAATGAATTTGTAGGCTAGCTTTATATTACAAATATATAAGGCTATAGTATGAAAATGTGTAAAATGTTAAATATAAAAAATATTTATTACATTATCTATTATATGAGGGGGAGTAAGAATGTCTAAGAAATGGTTATTTATGGTTTTAAGTTTGGTACTTATATGCACAGGTTGTACAAAAAATAATTCTAAAAATAGTCAGGATAAAAGAGATAATTCTCTTATACTATTAAAAAGAGATGAGGATAATTCTGATGGTATGACAGATGTATATATAAAGACACAAGGTAAGGATGAAGAAAAAATAGCATCAGATATACCTATAGATACAAAGAGAGATTATATAAATGGGGAGCAATCTATATTAATTCAGGATAAAGAGAATAATTTGTATAAATACAATTTAAAAAAAGAAAAGGAAAAATTAGCATCAGACTTAATTTCTAGTGAACTTAACTCATATGAATTTATTCCTTCTTCAAAGACTATGGCATATATATCATCAGAAAATTCTTTGTATGTAAAGTATGATGGGAAAGACAAAGAAAAAATAGCCAATGATGTTGTATTATATAAGATATCTCAAGATGGAAAGTATATATATTATGTTAATACAGATGAAGAGTTATATCTATATAAAGAAAATGGAGATAAAGAAAAAATATCAACAGATATAAAAAATTTTGATATTATAAACAATAAAGGCGATGTGATATTTATAAATAATGATGATAATTTATACTTAAAAAGCTTAGATAAAAATGATAAAGTTAAGATTAGTTCGGATGTATCGAATTTATGGGGAGTAAAATCTGATGATGAAGATATTATGTATATAAGTGAGTATAATTATAAAGACTTAAAAGGAGAATTGTATTTATATAAAAATGGAAAAAGTGAAAAAATAGCATCAGATGTTAGGTCTTATAGATATAGAAATAATAAATTTTACTTTATAAATAGTGATGATGAATTATATGAAAAAGAAGTAGGAAAAGACGAATCTAAGAAAATAAAATCTGATATTGATTATATAAGTTTAATTAATGATGGTATTGTATTTATAAATTCTGATGGTGACATATATATCAAGAAAGATAATAAAGAAGAAGAAAAAATAGGAAATGACATGAAAGAAAATTCTAATTTATCTATTATTAATAATGATAAATTACTTTATATTAAATCAAGTGGTGAATTATTTTTAGATAAAGAGAAGATAGCAAGTGATGTGATTGGTTATTCCTTTAATTCAGAGAACATAGTATATTCTAGCAAGAATAAGGAAGTACATTTTTATAATATGAAGACTAAGAAAGATAAAGTTGAAATGAGTAATATACAAAAGTACTCAGAGATTTATTTAGAAAATGAATTGATTTATTCTAAAAATCTAGAGCCAAAAGATTTAAGTGGTTTTTGGAAGGCTGATGAGTATAATATATTTGAGTTTGAAGAACCTGATAAAATAAAACTTTATACTAAAAACCAAGAAGAAGGTAATTATACGATTAAATATAAAGTAGAAAGTTCAGATAGCAATAGTATGGTATTAAAAAGTAAGGATAGTTCATCAAATAAAAAACTGTCTGTAACTAGATATAATAGTAATGAAATTTCATTAGAAGCTGACAAAGTAAGTGGTACACTTAACAAAATTTCCAAAGAAGAAGCTGATAAATTTATCAAAAGCATAAATAATAAAACAAGTGATGAGAGTGATAAAGAAAAAAATAATACCAAGAATAGTAAAAGTGATTCAAATTCAGATTCTAACTCAAAAAGTAAAGAAGTAAGTTATGATGATGATTATATTATATATGATAGTGATTCAAGAGTTTTGACTAGAGAAGAACTCGAGGGTTATAGCAAAGGAGAGTTAGCCTATATAAGAAATGAAATATTTGCAAGATATGGGTATGTGTTTAAAGAAGAGCCATATAAGAGTTATTTTAGTAATAAATCATGGTATCAGCCAGATTATGATATAGGAGCTGATACAGATGTGTTAAATTCTATAGAAAAGCAAAATGTTTCGTTGATTAAAGAAATGGAAAATTAGATAATAATATATTTGAAAATATAACTTAGATTTAATGGTATAGCTTATAAATATTAAAATTCAAAATAATTAATATTCAGAAAATAATAAACCTATAAGTGAGACTTAAGTTTAAAAGTCTAATTTATAGGTTTATTTAATAGTGTTTACTTACTGTAAATATAAAAAAATTTTTCCTGAAAAATTTAAGCATGAAGGATTAATACTTTTATTTATATATTTTTTAATAAAATTCCACACAATTACGTCCTTCTTCTTTTGCAGTATATAGAGCTTTATCACAGTAACTTATAAATTCTTCTAATGTTATTTTTTCTTCAATTTTCTTTGTATAAACTCCAATACTAACAGTTACACATTTTGAAGGAACATCATCACGTTCAAAATGGCAATTTTCTATAATTTTTCGTAAACATTCTGATTTAAGTTTAGCATCTTCTTCATCACAGTTGAAAATACATATAAAAAATTCCTCGCCACCATATCGTATAGCATGTGCATTTTCAGAATTTGTAAAATCTAAAATTACTTTAGCGATACTTTGCAAGCAATAATCTCCTTTTTGATGCCCATAGGTATCATTAAATTGCTTGAAGTAATCGATATCTAGCATCATTCCAGTTATAGGTACTTGATTTGCATAGCTGATTAATTTTTTTTGTAGAATATCTTCAAGGTATCTACGATTATTCATTTTAGTTAGTTCATCTATCATAACTTTATGATTAAGTAAATTATTTATATGATATATTTCCTCATATTGTTGGCGAATTAGAAGTTTGTCATAATAAGTAAATACACGACTTCTATATAGCATTGTAGAAACAAAAATAGCAAGTGATGTTATAAAAAAAGTATTAACGATATTACTAAATTCATTACCTGGTATAGTTTGAATTCCAGGTAAGAAAAAGTTAAGAAATAAAAAGCATCCACCAAAAACTATTATTGATTCTCCGAATTTTAATACTGAAAAAGCCGCAGCTGCTAACATAATGTAACTAAATACACTTAAGTCATTTCCACCTAATTGGTCGAGTAGAGTAATTACACATCCCCATAGGCAGAAAAAGGATACATAAATTACCCATAAGTTTATATAAAAAGTGCAATATTCCTTTTTTTTATTCCAAAGATAAGAAAATACAAACATAAAGATTGAAGATACAGAAAACAGTGTTATGTACATACAAAAATACCATTGGCGTCTTGGAGTGGCAAAAGGGCCACCTTCTCTAGCTGATATTGATATAATCATAATTATTTGGGATATTATTATTATTATACAAATGATTTTCCCTGTATGATAAAGATAATTGCAAAGCTCTTTTTCAACGTTTTCTTTATGTTCTTTGTCTAGAGGAAATCCAAAAAATTTTTTTAATTTTTCTAAGTTCATATAAGCCTCCATTAAAAATAAAACATAAAAATAAGTATTCCTTTTCTTTTCTTAGATACTTGGAATACTTTATTAATAACTTAATTATATCAAAATATATTATGTGTAACAATCTAAAATTGTGTTAGATTGTATTTATTAATTAATATTAAATGAATTTTTCAATTAGTATTTTATTATAATTAAGTTTTATATTTATATAAAAGAGCAGATTAACTGCTCTTTATATATTTTTTTTATGTACAATATTATATGAATCTTTTTTATTCAGTTTATACTATGATATTATATTGATATTCTTACAATTACCTAGTTTTTATATACATTTTATTATAATTATATTTAAATATGTATTTGTTAGATGATAAACTATAAAAGTAGAATAAAAGAGTTTAAAAAATATCCTCATATATGTAGAAATTTGGTAAGCTAGTTAATACTAGGAATCTATTATTTCCTAAGTCTAACATGTTTTTCTTTCTTGATAGAAATTCTAATCTTTTTAATAAGAATTTTACACTAACTTGTAATTCCTCAGCTATTTCATAGACATTTGTGGCATATGAATTAATAACATGTATTATCTCTTCTTCTGCTATAAGAAATTCACCTGCCCATCTTAGAGCTTTTTCTTCAGTTTTATCTATCAATATTTTATTTTTGTAGCTGTTTTCTGAAGATACATAATCTCCTACACTGGTAAAATGATGTCCTAATTCTTCTGCTAAAATTTCTATTAGTTTAGTCTTATTTTGTTTTAATGAATTAAGTAGTGATATAATTTTTAGCCCTTGTTTGTTTATATACAATCCTTTTATGTCATCTGTTATTTTGTCAGTGTAGTAAATTTCTATTTCTTCATTTTTTGCTAAATCTAAAAGTGCGTCTAGTTTATTCATGGAAATCCCCCTATAAAAAGAATGTATTTTTGAGTTTTGTTATATATAAAGAGCAGGTGTGAACTGCTCTAAATATTTATTTTTTATATTTGCTTATTAAAAATTCTATATAATCATTAAGTTGCTCTTGAGCTTCTTCTGGTAAAACTTTGTTAGGATTAGATTTATGCGTTGCTACAGTATCGATGTGATTTCTAACAAGAGTTCTCCCTAAAAGATAATCAATAGATACATTAAAAAAATCTGCCCAATTTTCTAAAACGTTTATTTCTGGTTTTCTTTTGTTATTTTCATACTGTGATATTGTTGATTTATTAAAACTCGTAAGATAAACTTTATTAAATTTTTCAACAAGTTCCTCTTGAGTTAGATTCATTTCTGTTCTTAAAAGTTTAAACCTCTCACCAAAAGTTGACATAAATAAAACCCCCTTTATAAAAAGTATAGCATAAGTTTATGACAATGTTAACTTATTTCGGAAAAGTTAACAGAAAAGTGCATTTAAATATTGATAAGCTTTGTTTGTATTAAAACATAAACTATGTACTAAATTTATATAGTTATAAGTAACATAATAATAACTATTTATAACTTAATTTTGGAATCAAAAATAAATGGTGGCAAAACCTAACTTGCCATCATCTTGCCACTGAAAATAAAGAATAGAATAAATTTAAATTAAGCATAATAAAACATAAACAACAAAACTGACATTAATAAATTATTGAAATACCAACACTTGTTAAAAAATAACAACAATAAACAAATAAAATAGATAAATATATCCAATTAAGGTATAATTAAGTTTTATATGATATAGTTATATTTGATAATTTACAACAGTAAAACTTGGAGGGAAAAAATGGATGAAAAAAAAATAAATAATATGAATTATTCACATAATAACTATTCCAAAACAACAGGCGAACTAACTAGAAAAATAAAAAATAACAACTTCACACTTAAAAAGAAAGAAGAAAAAATTTGTCCTAGTTGTAGCAAAGAAAATAATTCTAAAGATAATTACTGTAAATTTTGTGGAAATGAGCTTTATGAAGTAGCATCTTTAAAACCATTTGAAACAAAATTAGACTTAAAATCTAAAATAAAAGAGCTTTCACATCATGCAAATACAAGAGGAATATTTTTAACAACCTTTACAAATGTATTTATATTATTTATTATTGCATTGATATTTAAAGCTGTAATAACTATTCAATTTAATGATATTAGTTATTTAATAAATCCAGCACATATAATTCTAGCTCTTAACTTGGGTCAGATTAGTGTATCTATGTCTACTATGATGGGTTCTGGATTTATAAATGCTAATATAGGATTGTTAATATTACTTATAATCCCTATTCTAGGATTAATAATATCAAATTTAATTTTTATGAGAAAAAGATGTAAAGACTCAAAAACTACATTAGCAAATTCATTAGGAGTTGGGATTCTTTATGGATTAATTTTAGCTGTTCTATCTGTTTTTACTAATGTAAAGACTGGTTCACATAGTATGTTAGAGTATGGCTATGCACTAGAATATAGTTATCAGTTTTTTAGTGTTCTTTTAAATGGATTTGTATTAGGATTTATATGTACATATATAACTAATTACAAAAAGAGTTATGAAAAAGAAAATATGTATATGTCTCTTTTTTCAAATTCTATAAAGATATTTATATTAGGATATGTTTTAGTATTGGCAATCCTATTTGTACTAACTGTATCTGATAGTAGCTACTTAAACGAATTAGATATGAGTAGTTACTCAAATGGAGCAAACTTATTTGCTATACTGCCACAAATAGCTAGTTATATGTGGGCTTTTGCAAATGGAATTTCAGTTACTATAATAAATTCAACAGTATCAATATTTAGTTTGGGCTCATCATCTCTATTTGGAGATACTAAATTAATGTTTTATGCAATGGGAGCTTTATCTGCATTAATACTATTGTTAAATGGATATAAATTGAGATTTAAGTATAACACAGATAATATCAAGCCTGTAATAGTGTTTAGTGTGTATTATGCATTTTTAATGGGTATGCTGGCTTTATTTAGCACATTTATACTTGATAGTAATATTAATTTCTTTAATACAACTAGTTATGGTGCAACTTTAATAATGCAATTTAAAGTATTCCAAACTATTATAATTTCATTTATATATAGTTTTGTGATATCTTTAATAGGGTATAAGCTAAACTCAGCTGATTAAATATGATTGGAGGAAATTTCTATGGAAGAAAATACTAAGAATACAGTAGACGATAAGTTTTCTAAAGTTAAGAAAAAATTTGGTAATGGAAAATTTAAAGTTGAATTATATAAAGAGAAATCAAAGATAAATAGAGAGATTGAGGATATTCAAGAAAAGAAAGCAAAGATATTCTTAGAAATGGGAATACTAACATATCAAAAAATTAGAGAAGATTCTCTTGATGATGAAAGTTTTGATACGTTTTGTGATGAATTATTAGAACTCGATAAGATAATCTATGAAAAAAATGTGGAAATTAACGAAATGGAAATCGCAGAAAGTAATGTAACTTGTGAATGTGGTTATGTTGGAAGTGTAAATGATAAATATTGTGCGGAATGTGGTAAAAAATTTGAGTTAGAAAATGAATCTGGTGATTTTATAGTTTGTGGTTACTGTGAAAGTGAAATCGATTCAGAGTCTGAATTTTGTCCATGCTGTGGTAGAAAAATTATAATGGATTTAGAGTAATATTGGGAAACCTATGTATAGTATACATAGGTTTTTTTATTGAAATAATTTAAAAGGAGTATTTATGAGAGTACTTATATAAAATGAAAATAAACACCAAAAAAATGAAATAAAATTTCTTTTAAATAAGAAAAACAAGTTAACTCATGGGATAAACTGGTAAAAATATAGAAATAAGAAAAAAATATGAAAAAATATTGCAAAGAAAAAGTTTTCATGTTATTATTAATACATAAATCAAGAAAATAAATTTCAGAAATGAGGTAATTGAAAAAATGCTAGATAAGGTAAAGGGTAAATTAATAGTATCATGCCAAGCTTTAGAAAATGAACCTCTTCATAGTCCTTTTATAATGGGTAGAATGGCTAAGGCTGCTATGGAAGGTGGAGCTGTTGGAATTAGGGCTCAAGGGGTTGATGATATTATTGAAATAAAAAAAGTTACTGGACTTCCTGTTATAGGTATTATAAAGAGAAATTATGAAGATTCAGATATATATATAACACCAACTAAAAAGGAGGTTGATGAGCTTCTGACAACAGGGTGTGAGATGATAGCTTTAGATGCCACTAATAGAGTTAGACCAAATAATGAAGATTTAAAGGAAATTATAAAGTATATAAAAGAAAATGGGGTTTTAGTAATGGCAGATGTTTCAAACTATGATGAGGCTGTTAAAGCTCAAGAGTATGGTGTGGACTGTGTTTCAACTACACTATCTGGGTATACTCCATATACAGAAGTTTTAGAAGGTCCAGACTTTGCACTAATGGAAAGATTAGTTAAAGATTTAGAAATACCTGTAATAGCTGAAGGAAAGGTAAATACTCCTCAAGATTTAAAAAAGGTATTTGAGTTAGGTGTTCATTCATCAGTAGTAGGCTCAGCAATAACAAGACCACAACTAATAACAGAAAAGTTTGTTAAAGCAATTGAAATTAATTAAAAATTAATTTATAAATTAAAAAATTATTATATTTAACTATATTTAAAAACTAAAATTGGAGGTAAGGATATGAGAACAACAGATATGAAGGGAATTTATTCAGCATTATTAGTTTCATTTGATAAGGAAGGAAATATAAATGAAAAAGGGTTAAGACAAATAATTAGACATAACATAGATGTTTGTAAAATAGATGGTCTTTATGTAGGGGGAAGTACAGGAGAAAATTTCATGCTTTCAACTGATGAGAAAAAAAGAATATTTGAAATAGCTAAAGATGAAGTAAAAGAAGAAATAAAATTAATAGCTCAGGTTGGTTCAGTTAATTTAAAAGAAGCTGTGGAACTTGCTAAATTTACAACTGATTTAGGATATGATGCTATAAGTGCTGTTACACCTTTTTATTATAAATTTGATTTTGAAGAAATAAAACACTATTACAATACAATAATAAATTCTGTAGATAATAGATTAATAATATATTCTATACCATTTTTAACTGGTGTTGATATGAGTTTAGAGCAATTTGGAGAATTATTTGAAAATGAAAAAATAATAGGTGTTAAATTTACAGCAGCAGATTTCTACTTATTAGAAAGAATGAGAAAAACTTTCCCAAATAAATTAATATTTGCAGGATTTGATGAAATGATGTTGCCAGCTACAGTTTTAGGAGTAGATGGAGCAATTGGTTCTACATTTAATGTAAACGGTATCAGAGCCAGACAAATATTTGAATTAACTAAAAATGAAAAAATATCAGAAGCACTTGAAGTACAACATGTGACTAATGATTTAATAACAGATATATTAGGAAATGGTCTATATCAAACAATTAAATTACTACTTGAAGAGCAAGGTGTTGAAGCTGGATATTGTAGACAACCTATGAAAGAAGCAACTGATGAAATGAAATCAAGAGCAAAAGAAATATACAGAAAGTATTTTTAATAAAATACTTTTAGTATGGGAGGATTAGTAAAATGGTAGGATTTACTTGGATAGATTTTGCAATACTGGTAGTTTACTTATTGGCAGTTTTATTTGCAGGGTTGTTATTTTCAAAAAAGGAAATGAAAGGAAAAGAGTTCTTCAAAGGTGATGGGACTATTCCTTGGTGGGTTACATCAGTATCAATATTTGCCACATTATTAAGTCCAATATCGTTTTTATCATTAGCAGGAAATTCTTATGGTGGAACTTGGATTTTATGGTTTGCACAATTAGGTATGTTTATAGCAATACCTTTGACAATAAAATTTTTCTTGCCTTTGTACAGTAGGCTAGAAATAGATACAGCATATGAATACTTAGAAATGAGATACGAAAGTAAAGGTCTTAGAGTAATTGGAGCTTTAATGTTTATAATATATCAAATAGGACGTATGTCTATCATAATGTATCTTCCATCAGTGGTTCTAGCTGGTCTTACAGGAATACCTGTAAATGTATTGATAGTAGTTATGGGCGTAATAGCAATAATTTATTCATATACAGGTGGATTAAAGGCTGTTTTATGGACCGATTTTATACAAGGGATGGTACTAATAGTAGGTGTTACAGGGACATTGTTCTATTTAATAGCAAGTATAAATGGTGGTTTTGGAACAGTGATGGATACACTTACAAGTGGACATAAATTCTTAGCAACTAATGAAGTTATGTTTGATAAAAATATACTATCTACAAGTGCATTTATAATATTTGTTGGAGCTGGTCTTAATACTTTTTCATCATATGTATCAAGTCAAGATATAGTTCAAAGATTTACTACAACAACTGATATAAAGCAACTTAACAAAATGACATATGGAAATGGTGTTTTATCAATGGGACTTGCAACTGTGTTTTATCTAATTGGAACTTGTTTATTTATATACTATACTCAAAATCCAGATTTAGCTCAAACAGTTCAGCAAGACCAAGTATTTGCATCGTATATAGCTTATGAATTACCAGTAGGTATAACAGGAATACTACTTGCAGCAATATATGCAGCATCTCAGTCAACTTTATCAACAGGACTTAACTCAGTTGCTACAAGTTGGACTTTAGATATACAAACTATAATAACAAAAGATATAAGTATGGAAAGACAAACTAAGATAGCACAATATATATCATTAGGTGTAGGTATACTTTCTATAGTCGTTGCAATAATCTTAGCAAATGGAGAAATAAAGTCAGCATATGAATGGTTCAATAGTTTCATGGGACTAGTTTTAGGAGTTCTGGCAGGAGTATTTGTGCTTGGAGCATTTTGTAAAAAGGCAACTAAAATGGGAGCTTATGTTGGATTTATAATATCAGCAATTTTGGTTGTTTATCTAAAATATCGTATGCCAGAAGTAACTTCTTGGGCATATTCTTTAATAACAATAACTACTTCTGTTGTAGTAGGTACAATAGTTAGTGCAATAGAAGCTAAGGTTAAAGCAAAAGTATCTTTACCAAGAGCTGAAACGACTGTTTATTATGAAAAATAATATGATGTTTAAATGATAAATTGTCTTATAGAGTGATTAGATAAATAATTTAGTTACTCTATAGGACTGTAGAATACAATTTATATGTAAAAGTATAAAAAAATGTATTTAAAATTATATAGGGAGACAATGCTTATGATATTTGGAAATATAAATCATAGTAAGACATATTCAACATTACATGAAGATTTACTTAGATGTTTCGAATATGCTAAAGAGAATTCATTAATAGATTATGAAAAAGGTACTTATACAATAGATGGTGATGATATTTTTGTGAATATTGTAGAGTATAAAACTTGCGAAAAAGAAGAAAGATTCTGGGAAGCTCATAAGAAGTATATAGATGTACACTTAATGCTTGATGGATGTGAAAGAATAGACTTAAATTTTATAGAAAATTTAGAGCAAAAACCATATGAAGAAGAGGGAGATTTTTTACCCCTTGATGGTAAAAACAATGGATATGTAGAACTTAGAAAAAATGATTTCTTAGTGTGTTATCCAGAAGATGCTCATATGGCAGCAATAAAAGTTTTAGAAAAAGAAAATATCAAAAAAGCTATTTTTAAGGTTTTGGTTAGATAATGAGGATTTATACAACCACTAAGGCTGAAAATAGTGATTTAACTTTCAGCGATTAGTGATATTTCGTAAATTTTAGTTAGATTACTATTTTCAGCCTTAGTTTTTTATAATGAAAATTGGATGTAATCAAAAAGTTAAAATTTTATAGAGGAGTTAAATCATGGAAAATATAGATGTATTTTTATTAATAGGACAAAGTAATGCCAGAGGATTAGGAAATCAAAAAGAGAGTGTTATTCCTAATGAAAATTGTTTTGAATATTTGAGTACTGATGAAATTATAAATATGAGGTGTGAGCTAGAGACTTCAGAAGGTGATGGTACTATAGCACCTGCATTTTCAAATGAATGGAATAAGTTCACTGGAAATAAAGTTTGTTTTATTCATAATGCAAAAGATGGGTCAAGAATAAAAAATTGGAATCATGATAATAACTGGTTTCTAAATGATACTATAGAAAAATTTAATGCAGGATGTAGTACTTTAAGTAAACATTATAATATACAAAGTAAGTATGTTATTTGGATTCAAGGTGAAAGTGATGCAAAATATGGTAGCGATGCTTTATACTATAAAGAAAGTTTAAAAAAGATTGCGTATAGACTTAAAAAAGAATGTATGATTGATAAAATGTTTGTAAGCTTAACTGGTTATTGGCTTGGAGAAGATGAATATTTTGTTAGAACTAGACGAATTGCAGCAGCTCAAGAATCTGCTTGTAATGAATGTGATATACTGTGTGTAGGAAGTAAAATTGCTATGCAATTTCATGATAAAGGCTTAACTATTGACGATGTTCATTATACTCAAGAAGGTCTTAATATCCTAGGAGAGGACTTATGTAAAAATATTTATAAGTATCATATAACTAAGGAAAAAAGTGTCTTAAGTGATACAATAGATTTATCAGAAGCAAGGAAATATATTTGTGAATTGGAAAAGATAAGTAAAAAATTTGTGTAATATAAAATTTTGAATAGAGTTGTTAATTTATAAAAATAATTTGTATGGAGATATGTTATGAAAAATTACGTTTGTATAGATGTTGGAGGTACTTCAATAAAATATGGATTTATTAGGGAAGATGGATTTATAATTGATAAATCAAGTATGGATACTGAAGCAAAGGAAAAAGGTGGAGAAGGAATATTATCTAAAATAAAACAGATAGTGAAAAAATATATAGAAGAAAATGACATAAGTGGTATATGTATATCTACTGCAGGTATGGTTGACCCAATTGAGGGGAAGATATTATTTGCATTGGAAGAGCTAATTCCAAACTATAAAGGTATGGAATTAAAAAAAGAGATAGAAAAAGAATTTAATGTAAAATGTGAAGTTGAAAATGATGTTAATTGTGCTGGACTTGGTGAGATGTGGATTGGAGCAGGAAAGGGTGCAACATCTTCTGTATGCCTGACAATAGGTACTGGAATTGGTGGTTGTGTTATAATAAACAATAAACTAATAAATGGATTTAGTAATAGTGCTGGTGAAGTAGGATATATGAATATAAATGGAAGTTCTTTTCAAGAGTTAGCATCTACTAGTAGTCTAGTTAAAAAAGTAGCAAAAATAAAGAGTTTAAATGAAAATGACTTAAATGGAAAAATAATTTTTGATTTAGCAAAGAATAATGACGAAGATTGTTTAAAAGAGCTCAATAATATGATAAAATCATTAGCAGTTGGAATCGCAAATATATGTTATGTAATAAATCCAGAAGTAGTAATTTTAGGTGGTGGAATTATGGCACAGGAGGAATTTCTAAAACCTAAAATAGACAAAGCATTAAAGGAGGTTCTTATAGATAGAGTTTACAAAAATACTAATGTAGAATTTGCAAATAGACAAAATGATGCAGGAATGCTTGGGGCATTATATAATTTTTTAAATAAAATATAAAGAATAGAAGGGTTTTTAATGAGTATTTTAGAACAATTGGAATCACCAACGTTTAAAGTCACAAAGTCAGATAAATTATTGATAACTTATATAAAAGAGAATATAGAGGATGTATTTTATAAGCCAATATCACAAATAGCGAAAGAAAGTAACATTGGTGAAGCAACTATAACTAGATTTGTAAAAAAGATGAACTTTAGTGGGTTACAAGATTTCAAGGTAACTTTAGCACAAGAGATATCAACCATGAACAAAAAAAATATTATAAATAAAAATATACAAAATGATGAACCAGCTTTGGATACAGCAAAGAAACTTTTAAATTCAAATGTAACTACTTTAGAGAATACTGTAGAGATAATTAATAGTACTGATGTTCACAATTGTGCAAGACTTATAATAAATGCAAAGAAAATTTATTTTATAGGTATTGGATATTCTGGTATAATAGCACAGGATTCAAACTATAAATTTATGAGAATAGGACTTAATTGTGTGAGCTTTGATAGTAGCCATACAATGATAATGATGTCTTCCATAATGGAAGAAGGCGATTTAATTGTAGCGATTTCACATTCTGGTGAAACTGAGGAAATCATAAAAACTGTAAAACTTGCAAGAGATAATAATGCTAAAATTATATCAATTACTGAAAATAAAAACTCTGAATTAAAGGATATTTCAGATGTACACTTATCTTATGTATCAGGAGAAACTGTATTGGAAACTGGTTCAATATCTTCCAAATTAGCACAATTTTTCATTATTGATTTAGTATATACACAGGTAGTAAAAGAACTTTCTAATGAAGCTATTGAAAGAAAAATTAAAACAACAAATGCTATAAAATTGTTTAAAGAATGAATAAAATAAGAAATTTGTAATGTTTTATAGAGCTTTCTTATAAATTTAGGAATGGAGAGATATTACATGTCTAAATTAAAAGATTATAATATTGATAAAGTAATGATTTTTAATAATTTATGTGATAAAACAAAGAATCAACTTAAGGAAAAAGCTAAACTAAAAAGATTACAAAAAAAAGAAATTCTATTTTATGAAAAAGATAGCTTAGACAGTGTTTATGTACTTTTAGATGGAAAAATGTCTATTTTTAAGATAAGTGAAAATGGTGAGAGAAAAGTAATTTTCATATTAAATAGTGGTGAAATTATAAATGATATTACCTTTGATTCTAGTAAAAATTCTACTGTAGGATGTGAGGCATTTGAAAACTCAATTGTAGCTTATTACAGTATAGAAGAATTTTTAGAAATTATGCAAAATGATTTTCAACTTACAAAAGATATTATCTCTTATATGGAAAGAAGAATAAGACGTCTATACAGACAGTTAAAAAATTCTATATCTATAAAAGTAGATAAAAAGCTTGCAGCAAAACTATATAGATTAAGTAAAGAATTTGGAATTTGTTGTGGTGAATGGACTTTACTAAATGTAAACATTACAGTTACATATTTAGCTGACATGCTTGGATGTAAAAGAGAAACTGTTTCTAGAATGGTAAAAGTATTGCAAAAGGAAGAACTTATAAAGATTGATAGTAAAGGCTTTTATGTTAAAGAAATTGAACTATCAAAATACTTTAAAAGCAATTAATTGTAACTAAATAAAGACATTATTAAGAGAATCTATTTATAGATTCTTTTTTATTGTGTAATTCGCCAATATTTGTATTAAGTTTGTTGAAACAGCTGAACTCTGATAGTATAATTAGTTTAACAATAAAAAGTGGATATACATATGTTAACACAGCTTCTAAGAAAAGGATGTATTAAAATGAAAAATAAAAAGTTCATAGGCTATGCTCTAGGTTTTATTTTTATATGTATGTTTGTGATGATTTCGCTTTGGGACTTTACTTGTAATGTTAATTCATTAGTAGAAAGAAATAAAAAAATGCATTTAGAAGAACTAGCATTACAAAGTTCAAACGCTATAAATATCAAACTTAATTCGTTAATCCGATTTATAAATAGTATTTCTAAAACTATTTCAGATTCAGATAGCATGAGGAGAGAAGAATTAATAAAAATATTAAATGATGTATCAAAAGAATCTAATTTTGAAAAAATTTATATTGCATATCCAGATGGTACTGTTTATAAAGATAATAAAAAAGTAGATAATATATCACAACAGAGTTATTTTAAGAAAGCAATGAAAGGTGAGAGTAATATTTCTGAAATTATAAGTTCACCTGCAAGTAATGAAAGTAGTTTTATGGTAGCATCTCCAATATATAAAAATGATGAAGTAATAGGGGTATTGTATGGGTCTTATTATACAAGCAGATTAAGTGAATTTATAGATGGAAATAGTTTTAATGGAGAAGGACATACTTATGTTTTTGAAAAGTCAGGAAAACTTATCTTAAAGTCTACTCAAAGAAAAACTAATGATGACATAGATAATATTAGTGATTTTTTCAATTCAATTTCTTTTGGAGAAGATTATAATTATAAGAAATTTAGCAGAGATATATCAAACAAGAAAAGTGGATTCATAGAATATAAGTTTAATGGAAAAGATAGATATGCTATATATGCTCAAGTTGGCATAAATGATTGGTATACTTTATCTTTTATTCCAAAATCTTTAGTACTGAAAGATATTTCAGAAATAAACAAACTTGCAATTATATTAACACTTAAAAACTTCATATCACTTTTAGTTTTAATTTTAATTGTATTTTATAAGGAAAAAAAGTCAAAAGATAGAATTGTGAAGGCTAATTTAGAAATATCTTCACTTACTAATAATATACCTGGAGGAGTCTTTAAGTGTACAATAGGAGAAAAATATGAATTTGTATTTTTAAGTGATGGTTTTATAGACCTTTTTGAGTACACTAAAGAAGAGATAAAATCCATATTTGACAATAATTTTTATGATGTAATTTACAAAGGTGATATAGATAGAGTAAAGAAAGAGTTTGAATTTCAACTGTTGAAGTCAAAAGTAGTTGAAGTAGAATATAGGATGATTACTAAAAATGGAAATTTTGTATGGGTTGTAAATAAGTGTGAACTTATAAAAGATTCTGATGGAAAAGAGTATTTTTATTGTGTATTAGTTGATATAACAGATTTAAAAAGAACAGAAGAAGATTTGAAAATTAATGAAGAAAGGCTTAGGATTGCTTTATTTAAGACTTCTAATATAGTGTTCGACTATGATGTTAAAACGAAGTCTATACACAATTTTAGTGATGTTTCTTCAATATATGGATTAACGAAAAATGTCAAAAACTCAATAGAATATTTTGTTAATTCAAAAATAATACATAATGACTTTATTGATATTTTTGAGGAATCTTTTAATAAAATCGAAAAAGGTGAAGAAAGTGTAGTGTCTGTGATAAAAATAAAACAAGTTAGTGGCGAATACATATGGAATAGGATGACTTTAACTAATATATTTAGTGAAACAGATATGTCAATTAAAGCAATAGGATTGTTGGAAGATATAAATGAGCAGAAAAAAATTGAAATGCAATATAATCAAGAAGAACAGTATCGAAAAGCTATGTTATCTGAAGCAATTGCAATATATGAAGTTAATTTTTCTCAAGATAAACTTATATCAAATAATATAGATTCTAATAATAATTTAAATTTAAGGATTGATGGCAATTACTCTGATGTAATGAAGAATATTGCTGATGATATAATATTTATTTCAGATAAGGAAAATTTTAAAAATATGTTTCATCTTGAAAATGTTTTGAATTCATATAGCAGAGGAGTAAATGAGTTAAAACTGGAATATCGTAGATATGACAATAATGGAGAGCTTTTGTGGGAGCTATGCACAATGCATTTATTTAAAGAACTTCAATCTAATCAGATTAAAGGGTTTGCATATATTAAAGATATAGACAAGCAGAAAAAAGACGAGATGGAGCTTAAATTTAAAGCTGAACGTGACATCTTAACAGGAATTTATAATAAAGGAACAACAGAAATTTTAATAAAGAGATTTATTAGCTTAGAAAGTACAAAAGACAGTGTACATGCATTTTTTATTATTGATTTAGATGATTTTAAATCTATCAATGACAGTCTAGGTCATATTTTTGGTGATAAAGTTTTGGTTGAAGTTTCAACAAAATTAAATTCTATTTTTAGAGAAGATGATATAATTGGACGTATTGGTGGAGATGAGTTTGTAGTTTTTATGAAAAATATAAAAGATACAAAACACATTGAAAATAAAGCAATTGAGTTATGTAATGCATTTAGAAATTATTATACTGGAGAAAATAAGTCGTATAAAGTTTCTTGTAGTATAGGCATATCTGTTATGCCAAATCATGGAATAACCTTTATTGAGTTGTATAAAAAAGCAGATAAGGCACTTTATTATTCAAAACATCGAGGAAAGGACAGATTTATTATATTTAATGATTCTATTTAAGTTTTCAAATATAAACGATTGTTTATGCACTTTAATTAGATATTACATAAAATTAAATAAAAATAAATTAACTGTCTTCATATGATTTAGTCATAAAAGGAGTGGGACTATGAAGAAAAAATATAGATTTATTATTACTTTGGTTGTTTTTTTACTTTTGTTAAATCCATGCTTGATTTTAGCAGATTCTAATAAAGAAAAAGTGAGAGTGGGATATTGGCCTAGTTATGGAATCTCTGTTACAAAGGATGGTAATTTGTATGGATATACCTATGATTATCTTAATGCAATAGCTAAGATAAATAACTGGGAATTAGAATATATATCTTGTGGATGGAGACAAGGATTAGAAATGCTCAGAGAAGGAAAAATTGATATATTTGGAGCATTGCAAAAAAGTGAAGAGCGTGAAAAATATTATGATTATACAGATTTAAACTTTGGATATGAATATGGAGCATTATATGTAAATGAGAGGAACAATAGCATATCATATAATAATCTAAAAGAAATTGATGGAAAAGTGGTAGGGACTGTATCAGATAATCATTTTAAGAGTGTATTTGATGAATACTGTAAAAAAAATAAAATATCTGTAAAATATAAATATATTGAAAGTTCAAAAGAACTTCAAAAAGAACTTGAAAAAGGAACTATTGATATGTTACTTACAGGTAGTATTAGAGATATGCCAAATACAAAGGTAGCTCTACGCTTTTCATCAGAACCTATATATTATGCAACGACTAAAGGTAATAAGAAGATACTAGATGGTTTAAATTATGCATTAAAAGAGATAAAGCGAGAAGATATATATTATGATGGTAATTTGTTTAATAAACATTATAAAGATACTTCAATAGCTTCAGAAGGATTTTCTTTAGAAGAGAAAGAGTATATAAAGAAACATCCTACAGTAAAAGTTGTATCTGGTACAGATACATCACCATTATCTTTTTATGATAAAAATACAAATTCTTATAAAGGAATATCAATAGATATATTAAAATCAATTTCTAAAAACTCAGGTTTAAAATTTGAATATATAAAAGTAGAAAACTTTTCAGAAGGTTTAAAAATGGTTGAAAATGGTGAGGCAGACATATGTGCAAACATGTTTATGTCGCGGAGCACTGAGTTAGAACACAATATTATGTTTACTGATGGATATCTTGAAACTACTATGTTAGGCATAGCAAAAAGAACTATTAGAATGGATGAAAAAACTAAGGTTGCAATGATAAAATGGACAGGAATAGAGTCATTCGTAAAAGAATATTATCCGAACCAAAATGTTATTTTTTATCCAAATGCTAACAAATGTATAGAAGCCATAAAAAAAGGGGAATGTGATATATTTATTGGAAGTAATTATATATTAAATAATATAATTAATACTGACGAATTTGATGGTCTTATGTTTATGCCCATTGAAAATCAAGTTGTAGATATTGGTATAGGTGTTTCTGGAAAAACAAATTCAACATTATTGTCAATACTTAATAAATCTATTAGTAGAGTTACAGAAGAAGAAGTGGCAATTGCAGTTACAGGAAGTACAAAATATTTAGAACATGAAGTTACAATGTTAGATTTTATACAACATAATATGGTGGTATTTATTTTAATGGTAGCATTTATTGTATTCATAATTTCTGCAATATTTATTTTTAATTATAAAAGACAGGTAGAAAAATTAGAAAATGTAGCTTATGTCGACGAAGTAACAGGCATAAGAAGTTTATTGAAGTTTAAAATCGATGCTAATAAGCTTTTTGAGAAATATGGAGTAGATAAATTTGTTATATATTATATTAATATAGATAAGTTTAAGTATATAAATGATATGTTTGGTTTTGAGTTTGGGGATAATATTCTAAAGTACATAGCAAAGCAAATAGGAAAGAGCCTTTTTAAGGACGAGATATATGCAAGACTATCAGATGATAGATTTATTGTAATGACAAAGAAAAATACCATAGAAAATTTAAGAAAAAGAGCAATAGATTTTTTTGAAACAGTTAGTAAAAATAAAGAAAGAACATTCAAAATAGATATAATACTTAAATGTGGTGTATACTTAATTGATAAAGATGATGTCAATATTGATGTAATGATTGACAGGGCTAAGATAGCCTGCCAAACAATAGAAACTAATTATAAAAGTAAGGTAGCTTTTTATGATGATAAAATAAGGCTTTCTATATTGCGTGAGAAAGAGATTGAAAATAATATGGACAATGCACTCTTGAATGAAGAATTTGTAATTTACTTACAACCTAAATTTAATCTAAAAACAGGCGAAATTATAGGCTCAGAAGCTCTTGTTCGTTGGATGCATCCAACTAAAGGGATTATTCCTCCTAGTGATTTTATTCCTTTATTTGAAAAAAATGGTTTTATAGAAAAACTTGACCTATATGTTTGGGATAAGGTATTTAATGTAATGGCAAGATGGTTAGAAAATGGATTAGAAGTGTTACCAATTTCTATGAACGTTTCAAGAATCCATCTAAGTAATAGAAATATAGTAGCCAGTCTGACGTCTTTAATAAAAAAGTATAATGTACCTACATATCTCATTGAACTTGAGTTGACTGAAAGCTTATTTTTATCTAATATAAGTGTTCTCTTAGATATATTAAATGATTTACATGATATTGGATTTATTGTATCTATGGATGATTTTGGAAGTGGATATTCTTCTCTTAGTCTTTTAAAAAAATTATCAATAGATGTATTGAAGATTGATAGAGAATTTTTAAATGAGACGATTACATCTATACGTGGAGAAAAAATTATAAAGAATACAATTAAATTAGGTAAGGATTTAGATATGATAATTGTCGCTGAAGGAATAGAAACTGAAAGTCAACTGAATTTATTAAAAAATGCAGGTTGTGATATTGGACAAGGATATTACTTTGCAAAACCCATGGATATAGAATCTTTTGAAAAACTTGTATTTAAATGATTAGATTTTTAATTAAAGAATATAAATAATAAAAAAAATATTAATAGAGTTTACTAAACTCTATTAATATTTTTTTTTATTTTTGAAACTGTGACAATTATCACAGAAGTATAGAAAATAAAGTATTAAGATTTAAACAAGATAACAAGTAAGTAAAATTAAAATATAAGAAAGGTGATAAAAATGAAATTAAAATTAGATTCATCTAAATTCAATGAAGGTCTGAAGCATCTAAAAAAAGACTACAAAATATTTGCACCAGTTTTAATACCATTTAAAGGTACTTTTTCAGATACTGACATAATAAGATACCAAGAGGTAAACGATTTCGAAGAAATGGAGTTTGCTCAAAAGGCAAATTTCTCACCAAAAGAAGTGATACTCCCTATAAATCAAGTCTTATTTTATTTTACTGAAAAAGAGTTTAAGGAAAGCGATTTAGACGATAAGAAAATTTTGATTTTCTTAAGAGCTTGTGACATAAATGGAATAAAGAGACTTGATGAAATATATCTAAATAATGGAGAAGAAAAAGACTATTTTTATAAAAACATTAGGGATAAAGTAAAGTTTGTACTTGTAGGATGCAAAGAAAGCTTTAGAAATTGTTTTTGTGTAAGTATGGATTCTAATAAAACTGATAATTATTCAATTGGACTAAATATAGAAGGAAATACTCTATATTTAGATATAAAAGATAGTGAATTTGAAGTATTTAATGGAGAACCAGCTGAATTTAATGTTAATTATGTAACTGAGAATCTAATTTCTGTAGATGTACCAGAGAATATTGATTCAAATGAAATGATAGGAAATTCAATATGGGATGAGTATGATACAAGATGTATTGGATGTGGTAGATGTAATTTTGTATGCCCAACATGTTCATGCTTTACAATGCAGGATATTTTTTATAAGGAAAATGAAAACGTAGGTGAAAGAAGAAGAGTTTGGGCTTCATGCCAAGTAGATGGATATACAGATATAGCAGGTGGAAATTCTTTTAGAAAAAAACAAGGTGAAAGAATGAGATTTAAAGCTATGCATAAAATAAATGATTTCAAAAAAAGATTTGGATATCATATGTGTGTTGGATGTGGAAGATGTGATGATGCCTGTCCACAATACATATCATTTTCAAAATGTATAGAAAAAATAAATGATTTAGTAACTAGTAAGGAGGAAATATAAATGAATTCATATATACCAGTAAGTGCAAAAATAATAGATATAACTAAACACACTGATAAAGAATGGACTTTTAGAGTAAATTGCGATACAAAAGGTGTATTGCCTGGAAAATTCTATGAGATATCTATACCTAAATATGGTGAAAGTCCAATATCAGTATCAGGGTATGGAGAAGACTATATTGACTTTACAATAAGAAATGTAGGGAAAGTTACTAGTGAGTTGTTTAATTATAAAGAAGGCGATTCTTTTTTTATAAGAGGACCTTATGGAAATGGATTTGATGTATCTCTTTATGAAGGAAGAGAAATTGTAGTAGTGGCAGGAGGAAGTGCTTTAGCTCCTGTAAGAGGAATAGTTGAACATTTTTATAACAATAAAGAAAAATGTGAAAAATTTAAACTAATAGTAGGATTTAAATCACCAAAAGATGTTTTATTTGCAGAAGATTTAAAAAGATGGAGTGAAAAACTTGATATCTTAGTTACTGTAGATGGAGCGGATGAAGGATATAATGGAAACGTAGGATTAGTAACAAAATACATACCAGAATTGGATATAAAAGATATAAATAATACTTCTGCAATTGTAGTTGGACCTCCAATGATGATGAAATTTACAGTAGGAGAATTTTTAAAAAGAGATTTAGATGAAAAGAATATTTGGGTTTCTTATGAAAGAAAAATGTGTTGTGGAATAGGTAAATGTGGACACTGTAAGATGGATGATACTTATATATGTTTAGATGGACCAGTATTTGATTATTCATATGCTAAAAATCTTATTGATTAGGGGGCGGAATTTGTGATAAGAGATTTAAATACTAAAAAAGTAATGAAAAATGCTTATAGAATTACAAAAACAAAATATAAAACTTCTTTAAGAGTTAGAGTACCAGGTGGTCTTATTGACCCTGAAAGTTTAACTATAGTTTCTAAAATTGCAAGTGAATATGGTAATGGTCAGATACACATAACTACAAGACAGGGCTTTGAAATATTAGGGATAGATATGGAAGATATGGAAGAAATAAATAAAATTATACAGCCTGTCATTGAAAAAATGAATATAAATCAAAATGAGAAAAATGCAGGGTATCCAGCAGCAGGAACAAGAAATATAGCCGCATGTATAGGAAACAAGGTCTGTCCAAAAGCGCAATATAATACAACTGAATTTGCTAAAAGAATAGAAAAAGCAATATTCCCAAATGATTTACATTTTAAAGTGGCTTTAACTGGATGTCCAAATGATTGTATAAAAGCTAGAATGAATGACTTTGGAATTATTGGTATGGCTTTACCAGTATATGAAAAAGATAGATGCGTAAATTGTGGAGCATGTGTAAAAAAATGTTCTAAAATATCTGTTGGAGCATTAAAAACAGAAAATAATAAGGTCGTAAGAGATGGAGATAAATGTATAGGATGTGGAGAATGTGTGCTTAATTGTCCAACAAATGCATGGACTAGAGATGAGAAAAAATACTATAGGTTAGCCATAATGGGCAGAACAGGAAAGAAAAATCCTAGGTTAGCAGAAGATTTTCTTTTATGGGCAGATGAGGATAGCATAATAAAGATAATACTTAATACTTATAAATATGTAGAAAAGTATATAGATAAAGATGCTCCAGGAGGAAAAGAGCATATAGGATATATAATTGATAGAACAGGATTTATGGAGTTTAAAAAGTGGGCACTTGAAGGAGTTCAACTTCCAGAAGTAACTAAGATGCATGAAAATATATACTGGAGTGGTGTTAAATATTAATAAATTAATTAAAATACATGTTTGAGTAAATTAAAAATTAAATAGAAGGAAGAGGGAATTATGCATAAAGAAACTTTGGATAAATTAACTAATGCAGCTATAAATAAAGTAAATTTATTAAATATGAGTAAAGTAAAATATTTAGTATCTTCTGCATTTGCGGGCCTTTATGTAGGAATAGGTATACTTTTAATATTTACTATTGGAGGACTTTTAACTGATGCAGGCTCACCTATGACTAAGATAGTAATGGGATTATCATTTGCAATAGCACTTAGTTTGGTTGTAATGACAGGGACTGAACTATTTACTGGTAATAATATGGTTATGTCTGCTGGTATGTTAAATAAAGGTGTAAGTATAAAAGATACTTCAAAGATATGGATATATAGTTGGGTAGGAAATTTAATTGGAGCTTTGATTTTAGGTCTTATATTTGTAGGAACTGGTCTAGTAGACAAAGGACCTGTAGCTGAATTTTTTGCGAATACGGCAGCAAGTAAAGCTTCCATGCCGTTTATGGCTCTTTTCTTTAGAGGAATTTTATGTAATATTCTAGTATGTGTATCAGTATTATGTTCATTTAGAACTAATAGTGATAGTGCAAAAATAATTATGATATTCTTATGTTTATTTGCTTTTATAACATCAGGTTTTGAACACAGTGTAGCAAATATGACAGTTTATAGTGTTTCATTATTTTCATCAGCAATAAAAACAGTTAGTATTGGAGGAGCTATTTATAATTTAGTAGCTGTTACACTTGGAAATATTGTTGGAGGAGCTTTATTTATGGGGTTGGGTACTTATATATTAGGTAAAGAAAAACTCAAATAAATTTATTGTATAAACAAAATAACTCTTTTAATAGATATAACTTCAGTATTATTAAGAGAGTTATTTTTATTTTTTGAAAAAATATTTGAAAGAGAAATCATATGGGAGCATATGAATTTATATGTATATATACATAATAAAGTGTGTGATATTATGAATTATATATATATTATGAATTATAAAAGTTAGAATCCTGCCGTAAAAAAGACGATTTTGAATAAGGCAACAAATGTGATAAAATAGGTCTTGTTGAAATTTTTAGGGGGGATATGATGACAAAAAAACTGGTAATATCAAAAACAAAAATGTTTATTTTTATAATAGCATTTATTTCTGTATTTATATATTTATTTGGAAGTAAGAATACACTAATAGGCGTAGGTATAGTAACGGCTATGTTGACACTATTAGAAAGAGATTTAACCATTTCTCCAATTAAAAATTTACTAAAATATTTAGCAATAAATATAATTTTAGGAGTATTATCATTTTTTGCAGTACAAAATATGTATTTAGGAATTTTATTAAATTTTATAGCATTATTTATAATAGGATATGTGTTTAGTTATGACCTAAAAAGAGCAGTATATGTACCTTTTGGTCTAATGTATATATTTATGGTAAGTATACCTGTAGGAATAAGTGAACTTCCTATGAGATTGTCAGCTTTAGCTATTGGCGCAGTTACAATAATGATTGCCCAGTTTGTTATGAACAGAAATAGAATGAAAAACGTTGGTGATAAGGAACTAATATCTATATGTGATGAACTGTTAGAAAAAATTAGTCTTTTAAAAAATATTATTAATGATGATAATTCTATAAATAAATCTCATATTAGAAAAATGGATAGTTGTAATTATAGAATAAACTCTATATCCAAAAGTCTTAAAATGGTTATTTTTGATAACAGAAAAGATGACTTTTATATAAGTATTAAAGGAATAGACATAATAAATATTTTATTTTCATTAGAAAGAATAAATTTAATACTGGACAGATATAAGACAGATAGTAAAGAATTTGAGGATGAAGATATAAAAAATATTATAGAAGAAAGTAACACCGATAGTAAAGCAGACGTATTAACTGTAGGGTTTAAAGAAGTAAACTATATTAAAATGTGCTTAGAAAATAAAGATACAATAAGTGATAAAGAAATATTAGGATTTAGAGATTATGTTATTGCTCAAGATACTAAAAATATAAATTTAAAAGAAATTTATAATGTGTTAGAAAATTTATATGAATTTTTATTAGATTATAAAAAAGTAAAAACAAGAGATGAAAAAAAGGCTGAAAGAAAATCAAAGATACCAAAGGAATTTAAAAGACTATCAATATACAAGAAAAACTTCAATTTAAACTCTATAAGATTTTCTTATGCAGTAAAGATTGCTTTAGCTACATCTATAGCTGGATTTATTATGGACTATTTCCATTTAAGAGATGGGAGATGGATAATGTTAACTGTGTTCTCATTAACACAACCTTATGCAGAAAATTGCATTCAAAGGTCTAGAAAAAGAATAGAAGGTACACTTGTGGGAGCTATAATATTTATTGTTTCATTTTCAATAATAAAAGATAGTACATTAAGGTCATTAATAGTTCTCTTAGCAGGATATATAAACTCTTATGTAGTTGATTACAGGAAATTAATGATGTGTGTAACTGTTTCAGCTCTTGGCTCAGCAGTAGTTATGGGAGACCCTAATGTTTTAACCATAAGTAGGATTTCATATGTGGCATTAGGAGCCATTATTGCATTAATAGTAAATAAGTTTATATTACCATATGATGCTAAAACTGGTTATCAACATGTCATAGACATGTATAAAGGAATAGTTAAAAATATAATTGATGAAGTCAATAATTCTATAGAAAATGTGACTAATACTTATTACATAAAGAATTTATTATTGGTACCATCACTTATTGAAGATAGAATTATGTTGATAAATGCTATATATAAAGATAAATATCAAGAAGATTTTTTAGAAAATCAGAGATTACTAATAAGTAATATGTATAATCTATATATAAATATTAATAAGAATAAAATTAAAGATGAAGATATAGAAAAAATATTGAGAGATACTAATTATATTTCAAATTACAGTGTAGATAAGTATGATGAAGGAAGAATGATAATTTTAGAAAGTATTAAAAATTCTAAGAATATAGGTGACAAAATAATTTGTCTAAATTTGCTACAGACTTTAAATGGTGTCAACGAAATGTATAGAATAAGTGATATCACTAGAGTTTCAATAGAAGAAACAGCATAGATATTGATTTAATTAAACCATGAAATAGTCATATATTTAGAATAAATATATGACTATTTATTTTATATAAGATTAAAAAAATAGTATATAAAAAGCAAAAAACATATATTTATGAATTTTGTATGAAAATAGTTAAAATATTGATTTTTTTCATTGGTTGAAAAAACAATTTACTTAGGATAAACTATAATAGTATTCAAATATTATGGGGGTTAGATTTATGAGTAAAGATGTAAAGGTAAAGCGTAATAAGAAATATGATACATTTAGTATAACTATGGAACTTGAGAGACCTTTACTTTATGATGAGGTTGAAAACAAAGATGATAAAAATAATAATAATAAAAAACTTAATATAAAGAATAAAATATTCAAGGGAATAGGTATACTATTTGTATTGATTTTACTTGGTTTTTTCATATGGATAAATAAAACATATGAACCTCAAAAACTAGCAAAAGAAGCTTTGGTTAGTAATAGTAAAGTAGAGGTAACTGTAAATGGAAATATTTCATTTACACCAAAAGGAAGAAAAGTTTCAAAAGGTTTAATTTTCTATCCAGGGGCTAAAGTAGAAATAGAATCTTATGCACCACTTGCTAGAAAAATAGCAGAAAGTGGATATGAGGTAGTAATTGTAAAGATGCCACTTAATATAGCCTTACTTGGAACCAACAAAGCTCAGAAAGTTATGGATTCTTACAACAATATAGAGCATTGGGTAATAGGAGGCCATTCGTTAGGAGGAGTTGCAGCAGCAAATTTTGCACGTGATAATAAATTAATCGATGGAGTTGTATTTTTATCTTCTTATCCAATGGGTGATGAGCTGAAACAGCTAGGCAAAAAAGTTATATCTATATGGGGAAGTAAAGATGGTGTAGTCAATTTTAAAAGTCTTGTAGAATCAAAACAAAAACTTCCTGATGATACAACTTATGTTGAAATTGAAGGTGGAAATCATGCACAATTTGGAGATTATGGAAAACAAAAAGGAGATAACGATGCTATTATAAGTCAAGAAAAGCAACTTAATATTACTGCTAATAGTATTATTAAATTTTTAAAGAATATATCTTAAATTAAAATTTAAAGTCTATAATTATATAAAGTATTATTTTAATTAAATATTAATAATATAATAGAATGAAGATTCGATTACAAGGGGGATTTTAATATGGAATATGATATGCCACTGTATAGACCACCAAGTGAGGCTTATAGTCTTATAATACAAGTCACACTAGGATGTTCTCACAACAAATGTACATTTTGTAGCATGTACAAGTCAAAAAAATTTAAAATAAAGCCATTAGAAGTAATAAAAAATGAAATTGATATATTTAGAAGACATTATAGACATGTAGAAAGAATATTTTTAGCAGATGGAGATGCATTGATAATACCAATGGAGAAATTAAGAGATATAATCTTATATGTAAAAGAAGTTTTTCCAGAATGTGAAAGAATTACTTTATATGGCTCACCTAAATCTATAGAGAAAAAATCTGATGCTGAACTTAAAGAGTTAAGAGAACTTGGTGTTAAGATGATTTATTTAGGACTTGAAAGTGGAAATGATGATGTATTAGAAGATATTAAAAAAGGATTTAATAGTGAACAATTAATAAAAGTTGGTAAAAAAGTTAAAAAAAGTGGTATCAAATTATCATCTACAGTAATAGCAGGTATTGGAGGAACTAAAAAAACACATCAGCATGCAGTTGACACTGGAAAAATGTTAGGAGCAATTTCTCCAGACTATGTTGGTGTACTTAGTTTAATGGTAGAACCTAATACTGAACTTTATGATTTACTTCAGGCAGGAGAGTTTACAATATTGGAAGATAAAGCTGTATTACAAGAAATTAAAGAGATGATAAAAAATATAGATGCCAGTGAAAAAATTGTATTTAGAAGTAATCATGCATCTAATTATGTTAACTTAAAAGGTATATTACCTGATGATAAGCAGCGTTTAATTGATGAGATTGATTACTATCTAAGTAATCAAAAATTAAAAAGAGAAGAATATAGAAGGTTGTAGCTTTTACCTATCAATACATATTGATTGATAAGTAAAATGCTAAAATTGTCTAGATTGAAAAAATCATGCTACATTAATAGCCATTTACTATTAATGTAGCATGATTTTTTTGTAAGAAGATATAAGGATGATTCATAGAAAATATCTATTAATAATGATTAAAACATGCACTGGTTTAATATATTTCTTAGCATTATAATAAATACATAAATTTAATTTATAAAAATTGCAAATATAAAATGTGTGGAGGAATAGAAATGAAAAAATATCAAAATATCTTTGAGTCATTAACTATAAAAAGGATGAATGTAAAAAATAGAATAGTTATGCCACCAATGGGGACAAATTTTGGTGGTGAAAGTGGAGAATTTAAAGATGAACATATCAAATATTATGAACAAAGAGCAAAAGGGGGAACAGGGCTTATAATAGTAGAAAATGCTTGTGTGGATTTCCCTTTAGGTTCTAATGGAACAACACAGATAAGAATAGACCATGATAGATATATACCTGCTTTATATAAATTAACAGAGACCCTACATAAGTATAACACATGTGTAGCAATACAAATTAATCATTCAGGAGCTTCTGCTATGCCAGATAGGATAGATGGTTTAGTTCCTGTATCTTCTTCAAATGTACCTTCAAAAAAAGGAGGAGCAATTCCTAGAGAACTAGATATAGAAGAAATTTTAAATATCGCAAAAAAATATGGAGAAGCAGCTAAGAGGGCTCAAATAGCAGGTTTTGATGCAGTTGAGATACATGCAGGTCATTCATACTTAATAAGTCAATTTTTATCTCCAATTTATAATAAGCGTACTGATGACTTTGGTGGAAATATTGAAAATAGAAGTAGATTTGCAAAACTAGTGATTGATAAAGTTAGAGAAGAGGTAGGTCCATTATTTCCAATATCTTTAAGAATAAGTGCTGATGAATTTATGGAAGAAGGAAATACTCTGGCTGATACTCTAAAAGTTCTAGAATATTTAGATGAAGAAGTGGATATATACAATGTATCAGTAGCATTAAATGATTCTATACAATTTCAAATAGATAAGATGACACTGGAAGATGGATGGCGTTCATACATATCTAAAGCAGTTAAAGAAAAATTTGGTAGACCAACTATAGTAACGGGAAATATACGAAATCCAGAAATAGCATCAAAAATACTTGAAAATGGTGAAGCAGATTTTATAGGTATTGGTAGAGGTCTCATAGCTGATTCTAATTGGGTTGAAAAAGTACAAAATGGAAAAGAAGATTCAATAAGAAAGTGTATTTCATGTAATATAGGATGTGCAGGTAATAGGATTGGCTCCAATAGACCTATTAGATGTACAGTAAATCCCGATTTAATAAATGGAGAAGAATATACACAAAGGAAGGTAAACAAAAAAACAAATGTAGTTATTATAGGAGGAGGAACTGCTGGTCTTGAAGCAGCAGCCACAGCAGCAGAAGTGGGATGTAATGTATTTCTCGTAGAAGAAAAAGAAGAGATAGGAGGACTTGCTAAAGTAATATCGACTTTTCCAGATAAAATGAGAATACACGATTTTCCAAAGTACTTGACACAAAGAGTTAATAAATTAAAAAATTTAATTATATTTAGAAATACAAAAGCTGATATTAAGTTCTTGGAAAATTTAAAGCCTGACATAATTGTAAATGCTACAGGCTCAAGACCATTGATTCCTCCAATAACTGGCTTATTGGATAGAATAGATAGAGAAGGAGAAAATGTAAGTTCCATATTCAAACTGTTTGATGATATAGAATCTTTCAAAACGGAAGATTTGAGAGCTAAGAAAGTAGTTGTTATAGGAGGAGGAGCTGTTGGATTAGATGTTGTAGAATTCTTTTCAGAAAATAAGGCTAAAACTTGTATAGTTGAGATGTTGCCAGTAGTAGGAAAAGATTTAGACCCTATAACAAAGGTGACAATGGATAAAATGCTAAAAGATTACAATGTTGATGTATATACAAATACACGATTATTAGAAGTTGGGAAAAATACTTTTAAAGTAAAGAAAGATGAAGAAGAATTTTTGCTAGATTTTGATTACGGATTTATATGCTTAGGTATGAGTTCTAATAATCCAATTTTAAGTGATTTAAAGGAGTATTTTGAACCAAGAAATGTGGAAATTTTAAACATAGGAGATAGCAAAGTTGCTAGAAGAATAATAGATGGGGTTAGGGAAGGAAGAAATATAATAACAACATTAGAAAAATTAAATCTTTTATAGGTAATAAAAAGTAAAGTAACCTTGTATAAAGTTACTTTACTTTTTGATTATGAATTTTAATACTATTTTATTTTTTTATGTATTAAAGGCAATACAATAGCTCTAAATAATCTCTTATAAAGATAATAACTAAAATTAAGTTTAATATAAATAGTCATCAAATATTAAACTAATTTATCAATATCTCCTGATTGGATATAATCAATATTTGATTGAATTTTTTTGTATGGCCAATTCCACCATTTAATTTCTAATAACTTTGAAATTGTATCATCACTAAATCTTTTTTTTATGACTTTTGCAGGTATGCCTCCAACAATAGAATATGGTGGAACATCATTAGTAACTACTGCTCTTGTTCCAATAATTGCACCATCACCAATATGTACTCCTGACATAATTATGGAATCATATCCTATCCATACATCATTTCCAATTACAATATCGCCTTTATTGTCCCATGCATCTTTTATATGGCAGACATCTAAGCCCCATTCTTCATAAAAGATAGGAAAGGTATAAGTAGACTGTGATTTCATTGTATGATTTCCACTAGTCATTAAAAATTTTGAATTACATGCTATTGAGCAAAACTTACCAATTATTAATTTATCGTTATTTATTGGGTAATGATATAATACATTGTTTTTCTCAAAATCTCTTGGGTCATTATAAAAGTCATTATATATTGTATAATCTCCAACTTCTATATTTTCTTTTGTGATTATATTTTTAAGGTATACAGTTTGATAATCATTACTTCTTGGGTATATTTTATTTGAATTTGGAATAGTCATGTTTAAATCTCTCCTTTATAATATGTTATGTTTGACTATTCCGTTATTGCAATACATCTCTTCACAGAATCACTCCTTAAATAGCATTTATATTTAAATTTAAATCCATATATTTGATATTTAAAAACAGACTTTTGACTATATAACATTTTATAACAATTGTATATTTAATTGATTATATATCAAGACCATAAAACTTGCAACCACTTAGTATAGATTAAATAAAAAATAATTTTTAATTTGAATTATACGAGTATCTTAGAGATACTTAATTTTTAATAGTAATTTGACTATAATATCTTGTGTATGGTAGAATTATGATTATATAAATATTAACTTAGTATTTGTATAAACTTATTATCTATGTTAAGTAAATAGATAGTATTTATATGTACTTATTTTTAGGAGGTTTTATTATGAGTCGACTAGAGAGACTCGAAATGAAGAATGTAGAAACTAAGCATTTACAAGAATTCAATCAATTGTTACGTTATGTATTTCAAGTGACAAACCATGATTTACAACAAGTTGGTTGGGAAGAAAGAGAAATAACACTTGCTAAATTACCTGTATTAAGACAAGCCGATGTGCTTGGTTGGTTTGATGAAGATAAACTAGTATCTCAAATAGCCGTTTATCCATTTAAAATCAACATATTTGGTAAAGAATATGATATGGGTGGTCTCACTGGTGTTGGAACATATCCAGAATATTCTAATCTAGGTCTTATGGATAAATTAATGAGACAAGCATTAGCAGATATGCGAGAAAGAAAACAATCTATATCTTACTTATTTCCATATTCAATTCCATACTATCGTCGTAAGGGATGGGAAATAATATCCGATAAAATATCTTTTGAAATTAAGGATACTCAATTACCAAAAACAAAAGTTGTTTCAGGAGAAGTTAAACGTGCAAGCATAGAACATAAAGATATACGAAGTGTCTATGAACGTTTTTCTAAAATGAACCATGCGTGCATGATTAGAAGTGAACTAGCATGGGAAGAATACTGGCGTTGGGATTTAGAAGAACTGACTTGTGCTATTTATTATGATAAAAATCATAACGCACAAGGTTATGTATTGTATTGGATTTCTGAAGAAATATTCTATATTAAAGAGATGGTATTTGTAGAAGAAGAAGCACGTACAGGATTATGGAATTTTATAAGTGCTCACTTTTCAATGATAAATAAAGTAGTTGGCAATACATATACAGATGAACCATTGGCATTTTTACTTGAAGATGGAGATATTGAAGAAAATATAAAACCATATTTTATGGGAAGAATTGTTGACATAGAACAATTTATAAGTCAATACCCATTTAAGAGACAAGAAAGTGATGTAAAATTAGTTTTTCAGTTGAAAGACCCTTTACTAGATTGGAATACAGGAGTATTTACACTAAATGTTTCTAAAGATGGGAAAGGTATCTTAACTGTTGGTGGTAATAAGGTTGATTTAATGCTTGATATACAAACACTTACAACTATGTTACTTGGCTATAAAAGACCAACGTATCTTCATAAAATAAAACGGATTATTTGTGATAAAGGTATAGTCTGTTTGTTAGAAAATCTTATTGAACGTGAAAATCCATACTTCTCAGACTATTTTTAATAAATTTTAAAATTTACCTGGGATTGTGTCATAGTATATGATACAATCCCTTTTCTAGTTCGTTTCTTAGTTTATATCTATTAAATTATTGGTTTTGCTATAATCAATAACAAAATTCTTAAATTCACTAACGGCAGGCGTTAAATATTTATTCTTCATTGTAGCTAAGTATATGTATCTTTCATGGATAGGGTTTGCTATGGATAAAATTTTTACATTAAAGTATTTAAGTGCAAAGATATTTGGAACGACAGCTATTCCATAATTAATGGAGACTAGTCCTGCAACGGCAGTATCTTCTTCTGTCTCACAGATAATTTGAGGTTTTACATTGACCTTTTCAAATAGATTATCAATGATTGGTCTAATCCCACTATCTTCGCTGAAGAATATAAACGGATAATTTTCTGTATCCTTTAAATCTACACTATCATTTGATGCTAAAGGATGGCTATATGGTACTATTACAACCAATTCTTCTTGAAGTATAGCTGTAAAATCTATATTGGATTCATTTGGAACAAAAGAACAAAATGCCAAATCAAATTTCTCATCCTTTAGACCTTGTATAATCTTCTTTGTAGTACCTTGACCAAATGAAAATGAGATATTTTTATTTGACTCTTTTTCTAAAAAATTACCAATTATATTTGGAATGAAGTGAGCACCTAATGTGTAAATAAATCCTAGGTCTACAACACCTTTTGATATACTAGTATATTCTCTAAGTTTTTTTTCTCCTCTTTCCAATTCACCTAATGCTTTATCAACATAGGTTAGAAAAAATTTACCATATTTAGTAAGACGAACATTTCTGCCTTGCTTTTCAAATAAAAAAGTACCCAATTCTTTTTCAAGAGCTGATATAGCATGACTTAAGCTTGGTTGAGTTATAGATAATTGAGTAGCTGCTTTTGTATAATGCTCAACTTTAGCTAAAACTCTGAAGTAATGCAAATGATTTAGGTTCATTGATATTCAATCCCTTCATAAGTAATGAAATTCGAGTTATTTCTACATAATTATACCATAATTTGTAGATTAATTCTATCAACATCGAGAATAATATATATTATATAAAATACAATTTAAAGAATATTATGAATATTATAAAGTATCACAGTAAATTTAACTTTAAATATACTTAATATATGAGATTTATTATATATAATGTATATCATTTTTACTGTATAATAAAGTTGTGGAAAAAAGAGAATCTAAAATCCTACAGGATTTTTATGCATGGAGGAGAGTATGAATAAGATAGTTCAAGTAAAAAATATTAATATAGGAGAAGGCATACCTAAGATTTGTGTACCAGTTATAGGGAAAAACAAAGAAGATATTATAAAAGAGGTTAAATTATTAAAAGAAACTTGTTTGGATATTATAGAATGGCGTGTTGATTTTTTTGAGAATGTGGAAAATATTCAGGAAGTTAAGGATATGCTTTATGAATTAAAAAGTTACATATCTGATATACCTTTATTATTTACATTTAGAAATGTAGAGGAAGGGGGAGAAAAATCAATATCAAAAGATTATTATATTACATTGAATAAAGAGATTTCTAATACTGGTTTGGTAGATTTAATAGATGTAGAGTTATTTATAGGAGATGAAATTGTAGATGAAATGGTTGGTTTTGCTCATAAAAATGGAGTGAAAGTAATCATCTCTAATCATGACTTTTATAAAACACCAAAAAAAGAAGAAATTATATCTCGTTTATGTAGAATGCAAGAGCTAGGAGCAGATCTGCCTAAAATAGCTGTTATGCCACAAAATAAAAACGATGTGCTAGTGTTACTTGAAGCTACAAATGAAATGGCTAGAGTTTATGCAGATAGACCAATCATAACAATGTCCATGTCAGGAATTGGAGTTATAAGTCGATTATGTGGGGAAATATTCGGTTCTGCATTGACTTTTGGAGCTTCTAAGAATAGTTCAGCGCCAGGGCAAATATCATTTAAAGAGTTGAATTCAGTACTTAGTTTATTACATAATAGTATTAAATGATTTAAAAACGTGAAAAGTAATATCTTATAAATCAACTATGGCATATTTGAAATATGCCATTAAAACACTATAAATTATATATGTAATACAAGAGTATTACTCTGTTTTTTGAGTATTGTACATTACAACATTTGTATCTATCATCATCTATTACACTAGAATGTACAGGATACTTATTTTCATTTAACCAATATTTTTGCATATTCTTAGTCCAAGATTTTGGGAATTTAAATACTTTTTTGTTTATTATAATATCTTCATCTTCAAAAATATTAACTTCTTTTTCAATTTTTATTTTTCTACTATATATTTTATTGACGGATTCTTTATCTAGTTTTACATCTCTATACATATCAGGACAGTAACAACAAACATAATTTCTGTTTTTTCGACGTTTAAATTTCACAACTTTTTCTATGCTAATTTCTAATTTTTCTATATCGTCTTTTATGAATTTAATATCTTCTATATTGTCACTTGAAAAAAGTTCTGTCAATCTTAGAGTATCTACAGTTTCTCTAATTATCTGTTTTTTATAAGAGCAAAGCTCATTTCCCAAAATAAGGTTTAACTTATTAAGTATGTAGTCATTTTTATATTTAAACATCTTGATTTTTTCTAATTCAGTGTTATCTTTAAATTTCAACTTTTCATACCTAAAATTGATTTTGCTAAAAAGAGTATATTCTACATCAATATATTCTTTTGCAATCTTAAATTTATCGCTACCTTCAATCACAATCATAGCCTATCTCCAATCGTTTTATATTAAAATAAGGCCATAGAACATGGTCTAATAGTGCTAATTAGCACTATAAGACAATGTTAACACAAAAAGACAAAAAAAGGTTATTTATTTCAAATAACCTTTTTGTTTATATAAAATATAAAGAATCTATATTCTATTCTTTTTTACTATATCTATAATCTGCAATATCAGATTTAGCTCTCTCGAATTTAAGTCTTTTAACGCTTCATTTATATCATTTTCTAAATATGTCTTTCCAATGGGAGTAATATCTTTTATAAGAGTATCTGCAGAGATATTTAATACACTTACAAATTTTATGAATGTTTTAAGACTTGGATTCTTCTTACCACTTTCTATTTGATTTATATACCAAGGTGATACTCCAACCATATTTGCAAACTCTTTTGAAGTTAAATTCGCTTTTTTACGTTCTTCTTTAAGTCTTTTACCTATACAATTCATTACTGTCATTACTTTCCTCACTTATATTTCTTTGTATTTAATAATGCATTTTATTAACTCTAACATTGCGGCTTGTTCCTTTTCAGTTAATTTATTAATCATTTCATAACATTCCAAAGGTATAGAGTTATCAATGCCTTCTGCTGTAATAATATTTGCAAATAACAATTCAAGTGGTATATTCAAAGCAGTAGCGATTTTCATTATAATATTGATGGATGTATTTGTTTCAGCTCTCTCAATCTGACCAATATATGTTGTATGTAAACCTGCTTTTTCTGCTAGAAATTCTTGACTATATCCCATTTTTGTTCTATAGACTTTTATTCTATCTCCTATTATTTTTCCTATATTTGCCAATTATTATCCCTCCACCTTAGATTATATTCATAGTTTAAGTTGTTTTATATAGACTATTTATACTTT
Organism: Clostridioides sp. GD02367; assembly: GCF_045900275.1. Lineage (NCBI taxonomy): Bacteria > Bacillati > Bacillota > Clostridia > Peptostreptococcales > Peptostreptococcaceae > Clostridioides > Clostridioides sp. GD02367. The sequence goes on from NZ_JBJODK010000002.1 coordinate 370,529, forward strand.
TTTAGTCTGAATATAGACTATATATGTTTTTAAACTGAAATATATGCTATTTATTTTGCATAGTCTGTATCTACAATAAACAAATATGGATAAATTACATTTTTAATTAGACAAATATTTTTCATAATTTCATACCCGTACTACAATAATAAAACGAATTAATAATATGTTAATTATAGCATTTTTTATTATAATTACATATTATATATGTAGAATATATTTTGAAAATTTGAATAATTTTGTATTTGACAATGTTAGATGATTGAAATATGTAAAAATTTTTTGATAAGTATTTGAAATATGATTATTATGTTAGTAGATTTGGTATTTTTAAATATAATAAATAGATATAAAATAGAAAAGTTATTATAATAGATGAGAATGTATACAATAGGATTTAATAAAAATATATAATTAAATGGATAATAAAAATATATAATTAAATAAATAATGGAAATATATGGTGTTAGTTTTAATAATAAAAAGATAAGTATACAATTCTTTAGAAATAGAAGTTATATGTAATCTTATCTAAGAGTGATAATTTTATAAAAATATTTAATACCCTATAAATTACATTATATGTATATATATTGTAGTTCAATAATGATATAATAATAAAAAAATTTAAAGAGAGTGAGAGTACATATGAGAAAATTAGAAGAAATATTAGACTATAATAAATCATTTGTAGAGAACAAAGAATACGAAAAGTATGCTACATCAAAACATCCAAATAAAAAAATAGTAGTTTTATCTTGTATGGACACAAGATTAACTGAACTTTTGCCTAAAGCTATGAATTTAAAAAATGGAGATGTAAAACTAATAAAAAATGCAGGAGCTACTATAATGCATCCGTTTGGCAGTATTATGAGAAGTATTTTAGTTGCAATTTATGAGTTTGATGTAGATGAGGTTATAGTTGTAGGGCATCATGGATGTGGTATGTGTAATGTTGACACAGATAAACTACTTAGCAAAATTTTAGATAGAGGGATATCTAAAGATGTAATACTTACACTTCGTAGTGCTGGAATTGATACCAAGCAATGGTTACATGGATTTGATTCTGCGGAAGAATCTGTAAAAGATAGTATTAATTTAATAAAAGGACACCCTTTGATTCCTGAAGGAATTATTGTACATGGTCTAATAATATCACCAGAAACCGGAAAATTAGATACTGTTGTAAATGGGTATGAAGACAAATAAAATATTATAGTAGTATATAAGCAATAATACAGTGTTAAATAAAATGTTGTTTCAAGTTTATTTTGGAACAACTTTTTTATTTGAAAATATATGAAAAGGTTTATTTTAAGCTTTCTAATAAAAAAAATTATAAGTAGCTAGCTAATTAAAAAACTTACTATTAATTATTAAAATTATAACTAAACTATACGAAAACATTTAATAAATGAAATTTATATGAATTTTTTATAAATATATTGAAAAAAAGTATATGATATAGTAGAATAACACTTAGCCGACTAAGTAATATAAAAATAAGGAGGGGAAGTATGAATAATAATTCTGAAGAAAAATTGAATGATGTTTTCTTGCAATTAATGCGAATATATTTTATAAGAACTCATTTTTATTTTGATAAATTAGGCTTATATCATGGTCAGCCACAAATACTTTTTTCACTAAAGATGAAGAATGGGCAAAGTCAAAAAGAATTAGCAGATAAAAGAAAAGTAAAAGCATCCACTACTACAGTTATGATAAAAAGAATGGAAAAAGCTGGACTCGTAGAAAGAAAACAAGATGAGAAGGACCAAAGAGTGTCTAGAATTTTTTTGACAGATAAAGGTTTAGAAACATGTAATAAAGTTGAAGAATTTAATCAGGAATTAGAAAGAGAATTCTTTTTAGGATTTAGTGAAGAAGAAAAGATAGTACTTAGAAGACTCCTAATGCAAGTAAGAGATAATTTAAAAGCAGGATGTCATAAACATGAGGATGAAAAATATTTTTAAATTTTAAAATAATATTTTTCAATTTAATGTCATTAGACTAATTAATATTACAGAAGGGAAGAAATGTATGTTTAAATTAATTAAATATTTAAAGAAGTCAGCATTATCAATAGTGGTAATAGTATGTCTATTGGTAGTTCAAGCAGTATGTGACCTTTCTTTACCAGAATACACATCCAATATAGTAAATATAGGTATACAACAAGGTGGAGTAGAAAACTCTGTTCCATCTGTGATTAGAAAGGGAGAGTTAGATAAAATTACTTTATTCATGGATAAAAGTAGTAAGGATAAAGTATTAGATAACTATACTTTATTGAATAAAGAAGATTATAGTAAGTATAAAGATAAGTATCCAGGTCTAAAAGATGAATCTCTTTATGAGTTAAATACTAAAGATGAAGATACTATAGATGATTTAAATTCTATCTTTGGTAAAGCCATTTTAATAGTAGCAGGACTTGAAGGTGATAGTAAAGAAGTAAAAGCGATGAAAGCTCAACTAATGAGCCAACTTCCACCACAAGCTACTCAAGGTGGAGATATCGATATGTTTAAGTTGTTATCTGCAATGCCAAAAGAGCAATTAGAAACATTAACTAAAGAGATGAGTAAAGGTTTTGAAGGTATGCCAGAAAGTATGATAACACAAAGTTCGGTATCATATGTAAAGGCAGAGTATGAGAAAATAGGTATTGATACAGAAAAAACTCAAAATAATTATATATTACTTACTGGTGCTAAAATGCTTGGTATAGCTATGGTTAGTATGGTAGCTACAATAACAGTAGGATTCTTAGCAGCAAGAGTAGCAGCAAGTGTTGGTAGAAATCTAAGAAGTGGAGTTTTTAGAAAAGTTATGTCATTCTCAAATACTGAGATGAATGAATTTTCTACAGCTTCATTAATTACTCGTAGTACAAATGATATTCAACAAATTCAAATGTTGATGGTTATGTTACTTAGAATAGTATTCTATGCACCTATAATGGCTATAGGTGGAATAATAAAAGTTCTAAATACAAATACTTCAATGGCATGGATTATAGCAGTAGCAGTAGTTGCTATTTTATCATTAATAGTAGTATTATTCTCAGTGGTTATGCCTAAGTTTAAACTAGTTCAAAAGCTTGTTGATAAGTTAAACTTAGTCAGCCGTGAAATAATAACTGGTATACCAGTCATTAGAGCTTTTAGTACTGAAAAACATGAAGAAGAAAGATTTGATGAAGCAAATACAAATTTAACTAAAACAAATCTTTTTGTAAATAGAGTTATGACATGTATGATGCCTGCTATGATGCTTATAATGAACCTTATCACAGTTCTTATAGTTTGGAGAGGTGCATATAGTGTTGATTCTGGGGCAATGCAAGTTGGAGATATGATGGCATTTATACAATATACAATGCAGATAATAATGTCATTCTTGATGATATCAATGGTATCTATTATGCTTCCAAGAGCATCTGTTTCAGCTACACGTATAGATGAAGTAATAGTATCAGATATAAGTATTAAAGACCCTCAAAAAACAGAAGTGCAAGAATTTAAAGAAGATAAAAAAGGTCTTGTTGAATTTAAAAATGTTTCATTTATGTATCCAGATGCAGAAGAACCTATATTGACAGATATATCTTTTACAGCAAAACCAGGAGAAACAACTGCATTTATAGGAAGTACTGGTAGTGGTAAGTCGACTCTTATAAACTTAATTCCTCGTTTCTTTGATGTTACAGAAGGAGAAATATTATTTGATGGAGTTAATATAAAAAATGTTTCTCAACATGACTTAAGAGAGAAAATTGGGTATGTACCTCAAAAAGGAATATTATTCTCTGGTACTATAGAGTCCAACTTAAAATATGGTAGAAAAGACGCAACAGATGAAGAAATGAGAACTGCAGCTGAAATAGCTCAAGCTACAGAATTTATTGATTCTAAACCAGAAGCTTTCAAAACTGAAATTTCTCAAGGTGGAACAAACGTATCTGGAGGTCAAAAACAAAGACTTTCTATAGCAAGAGCAATAGCAAAAAATCCAGAAGTGTATATATTTGATGATAGTTTTTCAGCTCTTGACTTAAAGACTGATGCAGCTCTTCGTAAGGCTTTAAAATCGCAAACTGCTGAAAGTACAGTACTAATAGTTGCACAAAGAATTAGCACAATCCTACATGCAGAACAAATAGTTGTTCTAAATGAAGGAAAAATAGTTGGAATAGGAACACATAAAGAGCTTCTAAAAAATTGCGAAGTTTATGAGCAAATAGCTTTATCACAACTTTCAAAGGAGGAGCTAGATAATGAGTAGAATGGGAAGAGGCCCTATGGGAAAATCTATGGGAGCAGGTCAAAAAGCAAATGATTTTAAAGGAACTATGCGAAAACTAATTGCTTATTTATCTAAATTTAAAATATCAATAATTTTGGTAATTGTATTTGCTATTGGAAGTGCATCATTTTCCATAGTAGGTCCAAAAATCTTAGGTAAGGCAACTACAAAGATATTTGAAGGATTAGTGAGCAAAGTTTCTGGAGGTAATGTAGGTATAGATTTTAATGCAATTGGAAAAATCTTGGTATTTTTACTTTGCCTTTACTTGATAAGTGCATTATTCTCTTTTGTACAAGGATTTATAATGAGTGGAATTTCTCAAAAAGTATCCTATAATTTAAGAAAAGAGATTTCAGTAAAATTGGATAGATTGCCAATGAAATATTTTGATACTAAGACACATGGTGAAATATTATCAAGAATTACAAATGATATAGATACTTTAAGCCAAAGTTTAAATCAAAGTATGACACAACTTATAACATCAGTGACAACTATGATAGGTGTTTTGATAATGATGTTATCCATAAGTGGTATTATGACATTGGTAGCAATTTTAATATTGCCAATATCAATGTTTGTAATTTCGAGAATAGTAAAGAAATCACAAAAATACTTTAGGTCTCAACAAGAATATTTAGGAAATGTAAATGGTCAGGTTGAGGAGACTTACAGTGGTCAAACAATAGTAAAAGCATTTAACCGTGAAGAAGAAGTAATAGAAGAGTTTGATAAATTAAATGATAATTTGTATAATTCAGCATGGAAATCTCAATTCTTATCAGGGATAATGCAACCACTTATGATGTTTATTGGAAACTTAGGATATGTAATGGTTTCAATCTTAGGAGGTTGGCTTGCGATTAAGAAAACAATTGAAGTTGGGGACATACAATCATTTATACAATATGTAAGAAACTTTACACAACCTATGACTCAGATTGCACAGGTTGCTAACTTGCTACAATCAACAGCAGCAGCTTCTGAAAGAGTATTTGAGTTTTTAGAAGAGGAAGAAGAAGACCAAATTGTTGAAAATGCAGTTTCAATAGATGGTTTAGAAGGCAAAATTGATTTTGAAAATGTCAACTTTGGATATAATTCAAACAAGACTATAATAAATGATTTTTCTGTAAATGTTAAACCAGGCCAAAAAGTTGCCATTGTTGGGCCTACAGGAGCAGGTAAAACTACAATAGTTAAGCTCTTAATGAGGTTCTATGATGTTAATAGTGGTGCAATACTGATTGATGGTCATAATATTAAAGATTTCAATCGTAGTGAACTCAGAGAAATGTTTGGTATGGTTCTTCAAGATACATGGTTATTTAGTGGTTCCATTATGGAGAATATAAGATATGGTAAATTAAATGCTACAGATGAAGAAGTTATAGAGGCAGCTAAATCTGCACATGTTCATAGATTTATCAAGACATTGCCAGATGGATATAAGATGAAACTAAATGAAGAAGCAAGTAACGTTTCTCAAGGTCAAAAACAATTATTGACTATAGCTCGTGCCATTTTAGCTGACCCTAAAATATTAATATTAGATGAAGCTACAAGTTCTGTTGATACTAGAACAGAAGTATTGATTCAAAAAGCTATGGATAATCTTATGGAAGGTAGAACAAGTTTTGTTATAGCTCATAGATTATCAACTATACGTGATGCTGATATGATTCTTGTTATGAATGAAGGAGACATAGTTGAACAAGGAAATCATGAGGAACTTCTAAAGAAAGGCGGATTCTATGCCAATCTTTATAATTCTCAATTTGAAGAAGATGAAGCAATGTAACAAAAAATTGTTTTAGAACAGATATGTAATTTATTAAGATAAGCTAAATAGATAAGATTATATTTTATAAGTATAGTCTTATCTATTATTTTATGTCTTTACAAAGTATGTATTTTATTATACTATGTAATAAGGAAAATGTTGGAGGTGGTTATCAAAATGTATATTTAATCGTATTCTTTAAATTTTATTATAAATAAAATTTAATTTTAATAGTTGTTGATTGTATAAAAGTGTATATTTCTATTACTTTTATTAATCATGTAAAAACTACTTAAATTTAAGAATTGGGTTAAATATAATATGATAATTACATGTTAGTCAATTAAATTGGCATATTTTTAATATATATTTAGAATTTTAATCCTTCTTATGATATAAGTAGCTTGTTTGTATTACTTAGATTTGTAAGGAGTTTTTTTATTGAAAAAACTACATAATATAATTGAGAGGGGGTGTATGAAAGTGATTTTTTCTATAAGATTGAGAAAATAATGCACGATTATGGTTATTATAATGTTAAATTAGAAGTGTCATTTAAGGATAAAATAAAGGTATAATTCTTAATGAATTTAATTATAGAGCCATAATCTCGTGCTATATATTAAATAAAAATAGCAGATAAGGAGAATATGGATATGGCGAAAAAAGGAATAATAGTAGGACTAAACATAAATAATAAATCTGAGGATTTTAATGAACTGATGATTGAACTTAAAAACTTGTGTTCAGCATGTGATATTGATGTTGTGGGAAGTATAATTCAAAATGCAAAGCAAGTCAATAGAGCATATTACATTGGTACAGGTAAAGTCGATGAGTTATTAGACTTAATAAAGAAAGAAAATACAGATATAGTAGTATTTTACAATGAACTTTCTACATCACAACTCAAAAACCTTGAAGAAAAATTTAATTGCGAAATTATAGATAGGACAGCATTAATACTTGATATATTTGCACAGAGGGCAAAAACTAGAGAAGCTAAACTTCAAGTAGAAGTTGCTAGTTTAAAATATATGTTACCAAGGCTTATAGGTTCAAATGAAAATTTAGGACGCCAAAGTGGTGGTGTTGGTACTAAAAATAGGGGTTCTGGTGAGAAAAAGTTAGAACTTGACCGTAGAAGAATAGAAGAAAAGATAACTTTTCTAAATAAAGAGCTTGATGATTTAAAATTTCAAAGAGAAACCCAAAGAAGTATGAGGAGAAAATCAAATCTCCCAAATGTTGCTTTAGTTGGGTACACAAATGCTGGGAAATCTTCAATCATGAATAAATTAGTGGATACATTTAAAAATTCTGAAGAAAAGAAAGTTTTTGAGAAAGATATGCTATTTGCTACGTTAGAGACTTCTGTTAGGAATATAGTTCTTTCAAATAACAAAGAGTTTTTATTATCTGATACTGTTGGGTTTGTAAGCAATCTTCCACATGACTTAGTAAAGGCATTTAGGTCAACTTTAGAAGAAGCATGTGAAGCAGATATATTATTACATGTTGTTGATATTTCAAATCCAAGCTACAAAAATCATATTAAAGTAACTGAAGATACTTTAAAACAGATAGGTGCTGATTGTATACCTATGATAAATGTATACAATAAAGTTGATTTAATAGGTGAAGAAGTTTTAAATAATATTGTAGACGATATAGATGGAATCTTTGTTTCAGTAAAAAAAGATATAAATATGGACAAAATGATAAAATGTATTTGTGATAGTATATTTAAGGATTATATAAGATGTAAGATTTTAATCCCATACAGTGAGGGTTATATAGCATCTTATTTTAATGATAATGCAAGCATAATAAGTACAGAATATACCGAAGAAGGAACCGTTTTAGATGTTGAATGTAGTGATATAGAGTTTAATAAGTACAGAAAATATGTTTTAGAGTAGATTTTAAAAAATTAATATAACTTAAAATGTATTTAATGCAAATAGTTTAAATATGAGTTAAATTATACTCATAAAATATAAATATATAAAAAGGGTTCTTAAGAACCCTTTTTATATATGATAATTGTTCTATGAAAAATCAAAACTTACATTATGATTATAGAAAATACAGGTGTATTTTACTATTCATATATAACATACATATTTTTTTGAATGATTCATATGCAATATAACTATTAAATTAGTATATTTGTCATCAATAGGAGAAAGTGATAGTAATTAATATATATTATAATATGTATATTCAATACATTTTTTGGAAATTATATTTATGATGTACTGTGGAAAATATGAAAGAAAAGAATATAATAACATATTATTTGATTAAACAAAGTATTGAGAAAAAGGCAATCTATAACCTAAATAATAATAACAATATTACTGTGTTTACACAAAAAAATTGTACAACATTTTAGATTGTAAAGTAAAGAATTAAAATAACTAATTACAATAGCAAGTTGTAATTAAAATTCCGTGATATAATGAATAAAGAAGCAACAAATATAAAATTATTGACATAATAGTAATTAGTTACTATAATAAAAAGTAACTAATTACTATTTGTAAATAGTGATGGAAAGTTTGAGGATTAGCATATAGAGAGGGACAAAAAATGGATATAGAAACTTTAATGAAAAAAATTGTGGTGGATGATGAGAGTAGGAAACAAGCTATATTTGCAAATCTATTTGTAATGCAAAATAAACTTCAAACTGCATGTGACAAGTTAGACCCAGAACTTACAATGAAACAATGGTTACTTTTAGCACTTGCAGAATCTATAGATGAGACTGTGACATTGACTAAGCTTGGAGAGCTTATGGGATGCTCACGACAAAATGTAAAGAAATTAGCTGTTGCTTTAGAAAAAAAGGGGTTTGTACAAATTGAAAAAAATGAAAAAGATTCAAGAGCTACTTGCCTTTTAACAAAGGATAGAGTAGAAGAGTATTCAGAAAGAGTAAGAGATATGCAAATTAAAGTATTAGAGCTTTTATTTAAAGATTTTACAGAAAAAGAGGTAGAACAATTATTTTCTGGGATTATGAAATTAAGCAGAGGAATTGAGTATGTAAGAGATTATGTAGAAGACAATAATTTATAAGATAGAAAAGTAAAAAATCAACTTGGTATGGCATCAAAAGGAGATAATTTATGAAAAATACAGTAGTGATTTACAAAAGTAAATATGGAGCAACAAAAAAATATGCTAAATGGCTTTCAGAATTATTGATTTGTGATAGTTTTGAGATTAAAGATATAAACATAGAAAAAATTATGAAATACGATACTATTATCTTAGGAGGAGGTCTTTATGCTTGTAATATAGCAGGGATTTCTTTTCTAAAGAAGCATTATGAAGAATTAAAAGGAAAAAATCTAATAGTTTTTGGTGTAGGAGCATCCCCATATAGTGATGAAGTATTAAAAAAATTAAGAGAAGCTAACCTTAAAGATGAATTAAATGAAATTCCTTGTTTTTATTGCCGTGGAGAATGGAATGAAACAAAAATGTCATGGTTAGATAGTGTACTTTGTGGTTTTTTAAAAAAAGCTATAGCCAAACAAGAGCGTAAAGGACTTAAACCAGCAGAAGCGCCATTGTTGTCAGGAGAAAGTTTTGAATGGTGTGATAAAGAATACTTAAAGCCAATACTTGAATATTTAGACAATATTAAAAGTATAAATTTATAAGTATCTTTAAATATGAGATGTTATAAAAATACATTATAGAATATTTACAAAATAATTTTATGAATGATAACCTATAATTTGATTGTTCATTATAGTGTTATAATTTAAAAATCATTCAATTTTAAAATATGATTACTAGCCTACTTATTTAATTAAAGGGGCTTTTTTTATTGATAAATTTATGTTATATTTATGTGAATTTCTTAGAATATAAATTGGTAAAATAAAAGTATATAGAATTTTATCTACAATATAAAATAGAAAAATTCTTCAAGAGGGGATTTTAAATAATGGATATAAATAAGTTAGTGATGCTTCAAAGGCAATATTATAATACAGGAAAAACAAGAGATATATCATTTCGCCTAGAAAAGTTAAAAAGATTGAAGTCAGTTGTATTAGAAAATGAAGAAAAAATACTTTTGGCATTAAAGAAAGATTTAAATAAGTCAAATTTTGAAGGTTTTATGACAGAAGTAGGTATGTTTTATAGTGAACTTGATTTTGCTATAAAAAATATAAGAAAATGGGGTAAGACAAAAAGAGTTAAATCAAGTATGGTTAACTTTCCATCTGTATCTAAGATTATTCCACAACCTTATGGTGTTACACTTATAATGTCACCTTGGAATTATCCGTTTCAATTAGCACTTATACCATTAGTATGGTCAGTGGCAGCAGGTAATTGTGTTATATTAAAGACATCTGAATATTCTGTGTCAACATCTGGTATAGTTAAAGAGATAATTGAAAAGATTTTTTCAAAAGAGTACGTTGCAGTTGTTCAAGGTGGTCAAGAAGAAAGTGAAAAATTATTATTAGAAAGGTTTGATTATATATTTTTTACAGGAAGCACTAATGTTGGCAAAATAGTAATGAAATCAGCATCAGAGTATTTGACTCCTACAACTTTAGAACTTGGAGGAAAAAGCCCTTGTATTATTTTAAAAGATGCAGATATAGACCTTACTGCAAAAAGGCTTACATGGGGAAAACTAATAAATGCAGGGCAAACTTGTGTAGCGCCAGATTATGTATTAGTACATGAAGATAGGAAAGATGAATTAATAGAAAAAATAAAATACTATATTATTAAGTATTTTGGAGATAATCCATGTAATAATGAACAATTTCCTAAAATTATAAATGAAAGACATTTTAATCGCATAGTATCTCTTATCGATATAGATAAAGTAGTATATGGTGGAGATTATAATAATGAGAAATTAAAAATAGAGCCAACTATAGTAAATGATGTTACTTGGGATGACAATATAATGAAGGAAGAAATATTTGGACCTATATTTCCTATTTTAATTTATAAAGACTTGGATGAAGTTGTACAAGAAATTATACAAAGACCAAATCCATTGGCACTTTATATTTTTACAAAAGATAAGAAGCTAGAAAATAAAATTTTAGAAATGATTCCAGCAGGTGGATGTTGTATCAATGATACAATTACACATATAGCTACAAATTACTTGCCATTTGGTGGAGTTGGTGAGAGCGGAATGGGTTCATATCATGGAAAAGCTGGGTTTGATACATTTACTCACTATAAGAGTGTCTTAAAGAAATTAAAATTAGATATTCCTATCAGATATGCACCATATAATGATAAATTAATTAAGATTCTAAAAAAAATAATGTAGATTATATTGTAAAAAGATGAATATAAATAAAATTGAGAACTTGTATTCTAATTATACTTTATAGAATTTAAAATTTTAATTTGGTATATTTGTTATAAAAGTAGTGATTTTGTGATAAAATTTAGTTATATAGAAATAAGGAGGAAAAAATGAAAATTAATTGGAATACAAAGTACACAACAATAGCAATTTATACATTTATAATAGCTGCTTGTAGTATTATATTTTATCTAGTATCATCACAAATCGATGTGTTTTCTAATAATTTAGATGCTATATTTACAACTTTACAGCCTTTTATAATAGGATTTGCTATTGCATATCTTCTTAATTTTATTTTGAAATTTTATGAAGATAGAGTTTTTATAAAAAGTGAGAAATTAAAAAACCTAAAACAAAAATCAAAAAGAGGACTGGGTCTTTTATTAACATATGCAACAGCCGCATTGATACTTTACTTATTTATGTATTTCGTGTTGCCTCAAGTAATTGAGAGTATTGTTGGACTAGCAAATGATATACCTATGTATGTAAATAATGCAACTAAGCTTATTGATAAATTAATGACTGATTTAAATCTTGATGAACAATATTTTAATTTAGCAGTAGATAAATGGAATGAATTTGTTGCATATATTATAAAATTTGTAACTGATTTAATACCGATATTAGGAAATATGTTAAAGAATGTAGCTTCTAGTATATGGAATATTGTTTTAGGATTAATTGTTTCAGTGTATTTACTAATCGATAAAGAAAAATTCTATGGATTAAGTAAAAAAATAACTTATGCAGTATTTACAGAAACACAAGCTGCGAGAATTTTAGAATTGACTCATAGAAGTAATTATACATTTGGAAGATTTCTAGGTGGGAAGATATTAGACTCATTTATTATAGGTATTCTAACATTTGTAATACTTACAATAGTTAAAATGCCATATACATTATTAATATCAGTTATAATTGGTATTACAAATATAATACCTTTCTTTGGACCTTTATTTGGAGCTATACCATCAACACTAATAGTATTGTTTGTATCTCCTATAAAAGCTTTATGGTTATTGTTAATTATATTAATAATACAACAAATAGATGGAAATATTATAGGGCCTAAAATACTTGGAGATTCAATTGGTATATCTGCATTTTGGATTTTATTCTCATTGTTGGTTGCAGGAAAATTATTAGGGTTTGTTGGAATGGTTATAGGAGTTCCAATGTTTGCTGTAATTTATTCTATAATTAAAGATGTTGTTGAAGGTAAATTGGATAAAAAGGGATTACCAACAGATACCTCCGATTATATGTAGCCAAAACAGATATTATGTGTAATTAAAAATATATAAATTAAGAAATCTTTAAAGCACTGAGAAGCTTAAACTCTTGGTGCTTTTTAGATATAAAATCATTATAGAAGAGGTGTTTTTTGTGGCGTTTATAGAATGTAAATTTAAATCTAAATATACAGGAGGAGAAACTGATGTAATTGTAGTTTTACCTGTAGCAAATGGAAAAGAACTTTTTAGTGGTAAAGAGATATATGACTTTGAGGGTAAGTTTAAAACATTATACTTATTTCATGGTTTAGAAGATGACCAAAGTTCATGGATTAGATATACTAATGTGGAACATTATGCTAAAAATAAAAATATAGCTCTTGTAATACCAAGAGTAGAAACTAGTTTTTATACAGATATGGTGTATGGGCACAAGTATTTTACTTTTGTAAGTGAGGAATTACCTAAGTTTGTTAGAGCTATATTTCCTTTATCAGACAAGAGAGAAGATAATTTTGTAGCTGGCATGTCTATGGGTGGATATGGTGCGTTAAAGTTAGCACTTTCAAAACCAAAAGAATTTTCAGCAGTTGCAAGTTTTTCTGGTTCACCTGACATGATTCATGAGTTAGAAAATCAACAAATAGAAACTAATGCAGATATTCTATTTCATGATTTTGGAAGACCAGAGGATGCTAGAAATAGTGATAACGATTTACTTTACATACTTAAGAAACTTAAAGAAAGAAATGAAGATATTCCTAAAATTTATCAATTCTGTGGTGATAGGGATTTTTTATATGAAAATAATCAGACATTTAAGAAATATGCAGAGTCTTTAAATGTAGATGTTATATATGAAGAGTGTGTTGGAGGTCATGAGTGGCGTCTCTGGAATTTATGGATAAAGAAGTTTATAGATATGATTGTGTAGGTACTTATGGTATTAAGAAAAAATATTAAAAAATATCTTTAAATATAATAAAGACTGAAATCCTAAAATCTAATTATGATTCTAATATTTCAGTCTCTAAAAGTTCAATAAAGTTTTATTAAGTTCTTATACGAGTTATTATTGGTGTGAAGTTATCAACTATATCTATATAGTATTTACTCAATTCTTCTAAAATATCTTCACATAAATCAGTGCTATGACCAAGGTTAATGAGGAATTGTTTTGTAAAATATCTTATTACAGCTTGAGAAGATATATCATACTTGTGTGAAATATAAACCCTAATTATCTCAGGTTTCATGGCAAGTATACCAATACAAGAAAGTATTAACTCGTCATGTTCTATAGATTCTTTATCATTAACATATCTCTTCATTACCATTTCAGTTACACTTCGTTGATAGCTTAAAATAGCTTCTTCATAAGCTATATCTAAATAAAAATTCCTATACGCTTCATTTTTTAGAAGAAAACAAAGGTCAGCGTTCATGGCAAGAAAGAACATCATCATAGTACCTTCTTCATGATAATTATAGATTAAAGACTGCATTTCGTCTCTTATATCTTCATATATTATAGCCCCTATTTCGCTTTTACTTGAGAAGTAATAACTTATTAGACCTAAATTTATATTAGCTCTTTCTGCAATTTGCCTAGTTGTCGTTTTATGATAACCTTGTTCAAAAAATAATTCTCTAGCAGCACTTACAATACTAGCTTTTGTCTCTTTTCCTTTTTCTGATTTTGACATATTTACTGTATATACCTCTCTTTTCAATCTTTTTTTGAAAATTTGCTAACTATAAATATTGTAATAGAACCACCTATTATAGGAATTAAAATTCTGTCAAAGACAGTAAGAATGCCAACCATATTTAATAATGCCAATATCATACTTACTATAACAGCATAGATAGCACCTTTTTTTGTAGCACCTTTCCAGCAAAGGCCAATTACAAATGGTGCAAATATTACACCTGTACATAATGGTGCTGGCCAAAATAATAATTCTAATAAACTATCAAATTTAAGTGCTATAATTGCACCTGCTACAGCTGTTAAAGCTGAAGCAATTTGAGAATATTTTAAAGTATTTTTCAAATCATTAAATTCTATATCAGGATGTAATAATTTGTTGTAAATATCTCTTGATATGATAGCACTCATTGAAGTCATTAATGAATCTGCAGTAGACATTATGGCAGCTAATATAGCAGCTAAGAATAATACAGAAATTAAAGGTGGTAAAGTTGTTGATATCATTTGAGGTAAAACCTGGACAGATGATATGTTTGGAAATAAACTACCACCAATAGCTCCAATTATTCCTATAGGAAAAGCAAGAAACAATAGTATAAATCCTGCAATTATACTACTTTTAACTGCATTTTTAGCATTATCAGCACATTGATATCTTAAAAAACTTTCATAAGAAAATATTGAGCCTAAAACTAATGGTAAAACTGTATACATAAAATCACTAATCGATTTATTTCCTGGAAAGAATGGTTCTTTTACCATTGATTGTAACATAAGTAAAGGGTTGTCGCCAACTAATTTTAAGCTTATATAAGCCACTATTGGTAAAAATACTATACAAATAGCAAGTTGAATAAAAGCTGATACTGCAACTCCCCACATTCCTGATGTATAAGTATATATAATGATTACTATGACTCCTATAATTACTGCTACATCATAAGGGATGCCAAATGCAGTAGATACAGAACCAAAAGATATTAATTGACTGCCCATGATGGCTAATATTGATATTGGTGTCACAAGACTTTGATAAGTTCTTAAAAATACACTATGACCATATCTAGTTTCAATATAGTCTGCAGGTGTTATATCACAAGATAAACTCCTTAACTTTCCTGCAAAAAATGCGTTTATAAAACAAGCCAAAGCCGCACCTATAGTAGAGTACATACCAACCCATAACCCTCTTTCAGCTCCCCATTGAACTCCACCTACTAAGCATCCTCCTCCAAAAGATGTAGCAGCGATAGTTGCGGCGAGTATGGGTAAAGGAAGATTTCTACCTGCAATTAGGAAATCAGATGCCGTTTTAACTTTTTTAGAAAAATAAAAACCAATCCATATGTACACTGCACACGTAGCAATTAAAAGTAACATAGTTTCTTCTCCTTTATAAAATATTTTAATAAAATTTATAAAATATATTTTAAATATATTTTATGTAAAAGTAGCACAATATTTATTTTTATTAGTTTTGGATTAGTATAGTTATAATAACTTATAGTACTATGTAGAATTACATAAAAAGAAAAAATTGAAAATTCTGAAATTTATATTTATAATGATGTTTGTCTGATAGATTCTTTTTGTAATTGTAACATGCTTTTATTTTTAAATCAATAGTACATGTATAAAAATAAAAGAAATTTAAAAGAGAAAAAAATATTTTTAATATCTAGATGTAGTATAAAAAAATCTTGAATAAATTATTCTTGAATAAATTTATTGAAATTTAAAATTATCAAAAATTTGATAAAATAATTTGAAATATATGTTTTTATGATGTTTTAAAACAGCAAAACAATAAAAAACAAACTTAAATTAAGTTAAATCAGCTTTTCAGTTAATTTTAAAGGCGGAAAATAAAAATAAAAAAGTGTTTGACAATTATGAATTTTGAGAATATAATTAAATTAAAATTATACACATATAAAAAAATAAACTGAATCAAAAAGAAAAAGGAAAAGATTCAGAATATAAAATATTATACGTGAATAATAAAAAGTAATTAAATTTTATAAGGGAGGGGTAGATGTGAGTAGTCAAGAAAGCAAACCAAAAGGAAACCTTATATCAAATTTTAGAGATGATATGAGAGACCCTAAGAAAAGAGCAATATACACATATTCAAGTTCTATAAACCTAGCATACAATTTTATAGGTTATTTTGTATCAACAGTAACAAATATCTTTTTAACTGATGTAGCAAAGCTTGGTGTAATTATGGCAGGTGGTATGCAAATTGTACAATCTTTCATAAAAATTGCTGTAGCTCCTATAACAGGTACAGTATTTGACAAGCAACCATTTAAAAAAGGAAAATATTACCCATGGCTTAGATATACACCCGCAGCATTGGCATTGACATATGGGATATTTTTCATAGTTCCATTGATGAAAATAAGTCCAGCATTACTTTTACCTTTAATGACCGCTTTATTATTAATAGCATCTTGTGCTCAACAAGTAGTTTTTACTATAATTTATGCTATTTACCCTGTAGTAGCTAAAACACCTAAAGATAGAGTTATAGGTTCAACTACTACAAACATATTTAAAGAAGTCGGTAAATTTTTAGTAGGTTTTTCATATCCGTTATTATTAGTTTTATTTGCAGATGTATTAGGTGGAGAAGGAATGGGTTATCTAGGTACCTATTTATTCTTTGCAGCAGGATGTCTTTTAGTATTTTGGTTTTCTTCAACAGAGATAATAAAATCTGGTGCAGAAGATGAGGTTCTTCAAAAAGAAGAAAAACCAAAGATTAAAGCAAGTGAGATGGCAAAAGCTCTATTTACTAATGTTCCACTTATGATGGCATTTTGTCTAGAATTTCTTATATGTATAAGATCTATAGGTCTAGGGCCTTTAGCTCCATATTATTTTAAATATGTAATAGAAGATGAACGTGGGTTAGCCGTATTTTTATCAATAATGCCTTTAGTAAGTGTAGCGTTCATGTTCTTCGCACCAATATTTATAAAAATATGTAGAGAACAAAAACTAGCTTCAATAATTTCTTTTTCTATATGTGCAATATGTCACTTATTAGTTGCATGGACTCCTTGGGGAAAAACTACTTTAGGTGTAACTATGTTACTGGCAATTGGTGGTGGTTTTGCAAATGTAGTATCAATAATAAACCTTAACTTCTTTGCTGGTTCTTGTGACTATGGACATTGGAAATCAGGAAAAGATTTACCTGGTTTAAGTATGTCATTATATCCAGTTGCAATACAAGTGGGCGTGTTACTTGCAACTACTATAAGAACAGTTTTGATGAATTCAATGGGATATCAAGCTGATATGGTAGTTACAGAAGCAGTTAAAAGTGGCTTCATAAACATGATTTCTTATTCTATGGCAATACCTTTAATAATAGCTGTTGTTATAGCCATCTTATATCCAGTAAGTGATAAGAAACTAAATCAAATAAGAGAAGAATTAAATCAAAGAAATGCTTAGTTAAAAGAGATTTAAATAGATGATTAATTTTAAAATATTAAAGTAAGTAGACGCGATGGCGTTTATATAAATGAAAATACATATACAGAGGGGGCTTTTAAAAAATGATAGAAAAATTATTGAGAAATACAGTAAAAGAGTTACATCAATACGTTCCAGGTGAACCAATAGAAAAAGTTAAAGAGAAATATGGTGTAAAAGAAATAATAAAACTAGCTTCAAATGAAAATCCTCTAGGTCCATCACCAAAAGCAATGGAAGCTATGATTGAAATGTTAAAACAAGGTCAACTTTATCCAGAACCAGAAGCTAATGAACTTAGAAGAAAATTAGCTGACAAGCTAGATTTAAAACCAGAAAACTTTATTGTTGCTAATGGTGCGGATAACGTTATCACATTAATAGGTGAAGCTTTTATAAATAGAGGAGATGAGGTTATATACTGTGACCCAACATTCCCATCATATAGAACTGCAACTGTAAAAAATGAAGGAATACCAGTAGAAGTACCTTTAACAAAAGATTATAAGTATGATTTACAAGGTATATTAGATAAAATTACAGATAAAACAAAATTAATATGTGTATGTAATCCTAATAATCCAACAGGAACAATTGTGGATGATAAAGAGTTGGAAGCATTTTTAAAGAAAGTCCCTGAAAACATTATAACTATATTAGATGAAGCATATATAGAATTTTTAACAGTACCTAATTATGTAGATGGACTTAAGTATGTAAGAGAAAATTACAATGTTATAGTAACAAGGACTTTCTCTAAAATATACGGTCTTGCAGGTCTTAGAGTCGGGTATGGTATTGCTAAAGATGAGATAATAAGAACTTTATTTACAGTAAAAGAGCCTTTCTCTGCAAATCGTGTTGCCATAAGTGGAGCAACAGCAGCACTTGATGATGATGAATTTATAAAAGAAACATATGACTTGAATAGAGCAGGAATGGCTTATTTTAAAGAAGAGTTTACAAAAATGGGATTTGATGTTGTTGATTCACAATCAAACTTCCTTTATGTAGACATGAAGACAGATGTACCAAAGCTATTTGAAGATTTGAAAAAAAGAGGGTTTGTAATAAGACCAAGTGCTACACATGCACGTGTAAGTATTGGAACTATGGAAGAAAACCAAAAATTTGTAGCAGTTTTGAAGGAAATATTAAATTTTAAAGAAGAACCAAGCATTGGATAATAGGTAGAAATATTACGAAATGGGGTGTAGATATGAGCTTAAAAATAAACGCAGAGAGATGTAAAAGTTGTGAATACTGCGTTATATCTTGTAAAAAAGGAGCATTAAAAATATCAGATAACATAAATAAAGAAGGATATGCTCATGTAGAAGTTGATGAAAGTAAATGCATACTTTGTGGAATTTGCTATCAAGTGTGTCCAGATAATGTTTTTGAAATAATTAAAGAAGAAGCATGTCAAGAGGCTTAGAAGGAGTTGGAATAATATGAAGAAGATGTGGAAGGGGAACCACGCCATTGCAGAAGCAGCTCTAAGAGGTGGTTGTGAGTTTTATGCAGGATATCCAATTACACCACAAACAGAGGTAATGGAATTTTTATCACATAGAATGTCTGAACTTGGAAGAACTTTTATACAATCTGAAAATGAAATGGCTGCTATATATATGGTATATGGAGCATATGCAAGTGGAATGAGGTCTATGACAAGTTCCTCAGGACCAGGAATATCTCTAAAACAAGAAGGAATTTCATATTTATGTGCAAATCACTATCCTTGTGTAATCGTAAATGTACAAAGATGGGGACCTGGACTTGGTTCACTGGATTCAGCACAGACAGACTACTTAAGAGATACTAGAGGGGGAGGAAATGGAGATTACCATTTAATTGTTTATGCACCAAACAGTATCCAAGAAACTGTGGATTTAATGTACAATTCGTTTGATGTAGCAGAGAAATATAGAGTACCTGTTGAAATTTTGACAGAAGCAGCTTTAGGTCAAATGATGGAACCAGTAGAATTTCCAGAGTTCAAGAAGAGAGAAGAAGATTTAGGTTGGACTTATGATGGAAGTAATAGAGACCATGCAAAAGTTGCAGATAACCAAAAACCAGCTTTTTGTATGGAAAAACGTATGAGAATAACTGAAAATGAACAGCAATGGGAAGATTATCAAGTCGAAGATGCGGAATATGTGTTTGTAGCGTTCGGTATACCATCAAGAACAACTATGAATGCTGTTAGAAGACTTAGAGAACAAGGTGAAAAAGTTGGAATAATAAGACCAATAACAGTGTGGCCTTTCCCATATAAGGCATTTGAAAAGGTAAATAAGAATGTAAAAGGATTTATATCAGTAGAGTCAACAGATACAGGTCAGTTAGTAGAAGATGTTGCTTTAGCATCAAAAAAAGTATGTAAAGAAAATGTACCTGTTTATGGACTATTCAGTGGAAATCATATACCAAAAACACTGCAAGTAATGGACACTTATAGCAAAATAAAATCTGGCGAAATCAAGGAGGTGTTCTAATATGGCTACAGAAAAATTAACACCTAGCGTTGTTTCAATACCAAACAAATTTTGCCCAGGTTGTGGTCATGGAATAGTAAACCGTATAATAGCAGAAGTAATAGAAGAACATGGATATGAAAAAAATCATGTATTAACTTTAGGAGTTGGTTGTGTTTGTAATATGAATTTTAGCTGGAATGGAGATAAGATGCAAACTGCACATGGTAGAGCTTCATCAACAGCTATAGGAATTAAAGTAGCACTTCCAGAAACATTAGTAATGACTTATCAAGGTGATGGAGATGCTTATGTTATAGGTCTTTCTGAAACTTTAAATACCGCATATAGAAATCATAATGTTACTGTATTTGTAATAAATAACAATAACTTTGCGATGACTGGTGGGCAAATGTCATGGACTACTATGCCAGGTCAAGTTACAACAACAAGTGTAAATGGAAGAGATATAAACACTACTGGTAGTCCATTAAAAGTTCCTGAAATGATGGCAGACTTCTTTGATGTAGCATATGTAGCAAGAGGTTCAGTTCATAGTCCAAAGGAAATAATTAATCTAAAAAAATATATAAAAAATGCAGTAGAAGCTCAATTGAATGGAGAGGGGTATTCATTAGTTGAAATATTAGCACCTTGTCCAACTAACTGGGGTGTATCATTAGAGAAATCTATCAAGTGGATGGAAGAAGAAATAGTGCCATATTACACTCTTGGCGAATTTAAGCAAAGGGATGGTGAATAGTTATGGAAAAAGAGTTAGTATTTGCAGGGTTTGGTGGTCAAGGAGTTTTAACTCTTGGTCTAATTGTAGCTGAGTCAGCACTTGAATTAGGAAAACAGGTAACTTGGATGCCTGCATATGGTCCAACTATGAGAGGTGGAAAAGCATATAGTGTAGTAAAGTTTTCTGATGAGAGTATAGGTGGACCTGATATGGAAGAAATAGATGTTTTAGTAGCAATGAATAAGCCATCTTTAGATTATATAAACTTAGTCAAGGAAGGTGGAACAGTAGTTATTAATACATCTGTAATAGATGATAATATAGCATTAAGAGAAGATATAAATGTAGTTAAAATAAATTGTCAAGAATTAGCTCAAAAAGTAAACAATCCCAAGGCAGCAAATATAGTAGTACTTGGAGCATTAATTGCTAAAACTGGATTACTTGAAAAAGAATTAGCTTTAAAAACTATGTGTGATTTCTTTGAAGAGAAAGGAAAAGGTAAATTCAATATTCAAAATAAAGCAGCATTCATGGAAGGCTATAATAACGCCATTTAATAAATTACCCTTATCTTAAATGATTTATCTCAAGATTTAATAATCTTTAGTGCCAAGATAAGTTTCATCTTGAGATAAAATTCATTTAAAATCACAACTATAAAATATAGGAGAGTGAATTTATGAGCTTGGAAAAACTTATTAGACCAAAGAGCATTGCTATAGTAGGAGTTACTGATAAGCTTGGTTTTGGTAGAAGTGCAGCACTTAGTATAGTAAAAAGTAAAGATACAGATAGAGTATATTATGTAAATCCTAAAAGAGATGAATTGTTTGGAAGAAAGTGCTATAAAACGATACAAGAAGTACCAGAAGTGGTAGATTGTGTAGTAGTATGTACACCTAGAAATATAGTTCCATCTGTATTAAAAGATTCTGGAGAATTGGGAACAAAAGCAGCTGTAGTATATGCTAGTGGATTTGCAGAAGAAGGAACAGAAGAAGGAATAGATTTAGAAAATCAACTTATAGAAATATCAAATACATATGATATGAAAATATTAGGTCCAAATTGTATGGGATTATTAAATTGTATAGATAAAGTTAATCTATGGGCAGGTGGTTCTAAATGGGATTTAGATACTAAAAAACCTGGGATAGGAATTGTAGGTCAAAGTGGATTTATAACTGCAGAGATTGTTTCAAGTGATTATTTTAATATATCTTATGGTTTCTCAACGGGAAATGGAAATATAGTTACATTAGAAGATGCTGTTGACTTCCTTGTAGATGATAATTACGCATCAGTAATAGCCATCTATCTTGAAGGCTTAAAAAATCCTCAAAAATTTATAGACTCTCTAAAAAGAGCTGCACAAAAGAGAAAACCAGTAATAATATTAAAATCAGGAAGGTCAGAAAAAGGAGCTATTTCTGCTGCTTCTCATACAGGAAACTTAGCTGGCTCGAGTAAGGCTTTTGAAAGTATTTTTGAAAAATATGGAGTGATTTCGGTAGAGAACTTGGAACAATTTATGTGTTTAGCACAGGCTTTTAGTGTTCTAGATGGTAACTTGCCTACAAATTCTAATTTCGCAGCAATAAACTTCTCAGGAGGAGAAAATACTATTTGTGCAGATTTAGCAGAAGAAAATGGTGTAGACCTTGCAGAAATATCTTCTGAAACGAAAGAAGAAATGAAAAATTATCTTCCAGGATTTGCGACACCTAAAAATCCATTAGATGCTACAACTGCGTTATTCCATGAAAAGGATATGATAGTAGGTCTATTACATACATTTGAAAAAGATGATAGTGTTGGATTTACTATGGTAGGTGCAAATATAAGAGATGAAGAAAATGAAATGCATGAGACACTTTGTCAAGCTGTAAGTGAAGCAAGAGAACAAGGGTTAAGGAAGCCTGTGTTTGCAGTTCCAACACTTGAAGGAAATAGATATCTAAATTATAGAACTAGATTAGAAGATAATCAAGTACCTATAATGTCATCAGTTGGAACTACGTTTACTTGTTTTAATAAAATGGCTAAATTTGTAGATTATGATTATTCAAAGAGAACTTTAGAGTTTGAGGCTATTAAGAAAAGAGAATCAAATAATGTAGTAGCTCTATCAGAGTTAGATAGTAAGATTGAGATGAAGAAATATGGAGTACCAGTGCCAGGGCAAGGTAATGCAAAAAGTATTGATGAATTAGATGAAATTTTGAAATATATTAACTATCCTGTTGTTTTAAAAATAAATTCTTCCGAAATATTGCATAAATCTGATGTTGGAGGAGTTAAAGTAGGAATTAAAAATAGAGATGAGGCAATAAATGCATATAATGAGATTTTAGCCAATGTAAAAAAAGAAAAACCAAATGCTAAAATTGATGGTATATTAGTTCAAGAAATGGTGGAAAGTGGTATAGAAATTATTATTGGTATTACTAATGATGACCAATTTGGTCCAATGTTACTAGTTGGTCTAGGAGGAGTATTTGTAGAAGTATTTAAGGATACTACTTTATATCCATTACCTATAAATCATGATGAAGCTATGATGATGCTTAGAAAATTGAAGTCATTTAAGCTTTTAGATGGATATAGAGGAAGCGAACCTTGTGATGTTGAAGCCCTTGCAGATATGATGGTTAAGTTAGGAAAATATGCCTATGAAAATAAAGATGAAGTTAAGGAAATAGATTTAAATCCAGTGTTTGTATACCCTAAAGGAAAAGGTGTATGTGCAGTAGATGCTTTAATAGTTAAATATAAATAGCTCATAAGTTTTGGTATTCAACCATAATCAAAGTACTGGCTGAAAATCACATTTATAAATTGAGTAGTGTGATTTTCAGTCACCCCAAATTTTAAATTTAAGTATCTTAAAGTGAAAATAGATTTTTAAAAATTATAAAATAGAACTGTATAAACAATAAAATACTACATATAAAACGAATAATAAAAGGTGTCTTAATGTAAATAATCAATGTTGATTTTCATTAAGACACCTACTTTATTATATTAAAAGGTTTTAAATACTATATTGTTACAGGTGGATTTGTTGGGGCTGCATATGTACGATTAGCAAATTCCTGGTCAACAAAGAATAGACCACCTTCTCCAGCAAGTTTAACACGCTTTATATTGTCTTCACAATTTGTTTCTTCCTCTGCTTGTTCAGATATAAACCAAAGTAAGAACTGAGAAGTTCTAAAGTCTGCCTCAGAGTTTGCTACAGCTGCTAAATTGTTTATTAAAGATGTAACCTTTTTTTCATGAGCTAATGTACGCTCAAGAATATCCATTGCAGAAGTAAAGTCTGAATCTGGCATTGGGATAGCATCAAGTTGAACTTTTCCTCCTACATTATGTAAATATTTGTAGAAAAACATAGCATGGTCTGTCTCTTCTTTATATTGAACATAAAACCAATTAGAAAATCCTTTAAGTCCTTCTGCTTCAAGGTAAGAAGACATAGAAAGATAAAGATATGCAGAATATAATTCATGGTTAATCTGCTCATTAAGTAATTTTTCCATTTTAGCTGAAATCATTTTCATACCTCCAAATTTTAAACGCTCTTATAAAATATAATAATATTAAATGGAAAAATATTCAATAAAAGTGTTTAAATATTTTACATATTTAATAAAAATTTATACTTCCATTAAAAAATTTGTAGCTGACAATAGCTATAGAGCCGATTAATGGTGCATTTGCTCCAAAATTTGAATGTTTTACACTTATTTTTTTATATTTAGAAAAACTTGCCGAAGCAGTTAGTTTTTTTAATAATGTATTTTCTATGAATGTGCCTGGTATATTAAAATCATAGCCTATTATTATAGAACTACAGTCAATCAATGTAAGTGTATTTACTAATGCGTATGATATATATGTACAAAATTCATCAAGTAAAAACATAGCAAGAGTATCCTTATTATTTGCCTCATCTATTAACTTAACTAGAGAAAAGTCTTTACAGTTAATTAATGGAGAGTCAGGATAAATATGGCTCAATGATTCAATTCTTTTAATTAAATTACTAACACTTGTGTAATAATCCAAGCATCCATTATTACCACAACTACATAATGGTCCACTAAAATTAATAGATGTATGTCCTATTTCTCCACTCTGACCCAGATTACCAGTATGAAGCCTATTTTCCAGTACTAGACCAGCTCCAATACCATTCATTATGTGCAAGTATATATAATTTGATATATCTTTACCTAAACCATACATTTTTTCAGCTAAAGCACCTGAATTAGCATCATTTATCAAAAATATTGGCAAATCAGACATTTCTTCTATAAAATTAACTATATTTAGATTTGATACATTTCCAAAGTCTGGAGGATTCAATATAATACCATTTATATTATCTACTGGACCTATTGAAGAAATACCAATTCCAATTATATCTCTTTTATTATTCTTCATTATCTTAGTAAACATTCTTTTTATTATATCTTTTAAGACCTCATTTGATAGATACTTAGGGTAAGTTTCAGAAAGTTGTTTTACAATAGTACCTTTCAAGTCTGAAATAATTACCTTACATATATTTCTTCTTATTAGAATTCCACAGATACAAGGTGATATATTAGAAATATCTAATAAAATAGGTTTACGACCTGATGAATGTGCATTTAAAGTTGATGACTCTATTTCTCTAATCATATTTTCATTAATAAGTTCTGTAACTAGATTTGATAAAGTCATTTTGGTAAGTCCTGTAGATTTTGCTAAATCAACCCTAGACATAGGTGTATTTGTAGAAAGTAATTTCAATATTATTAACTTATTTTTAATTTTTACATCTTTTATGTTAGAACCTTGTTTGTTGCTCATCGTAAATCTCCTTAAATAAAGTTAAGTGTTTTATTTATTTTCAAGCACAATGTCACTTTATAAAACAGTAACATTTTTTAATTTGAAAATACCATTAATTAGAATATATCACATTATATATCATAAGACACATAAAAATATGTTAGAATTAAATTAAAATTGAAAATATGTTTACATATTATATAGTAAAAACAGTATGTACTTAATAAAAAAATTGACACATAATAAATTTGTTAGAAGGTGTATTTTTAATAATATTGATAAAGAATTTACTTAATAATGAATAGATTCTGTAAAAATACAATCTGTTTGTTGTATACAATAAATTTTCATTTTGTAAAAAAATATAATAAATATGAGATATAAATGTCGATTTTTATTACAAATTGTTACTAAATATATGTACATATGAACTGAAACCTTAGAAATTGTAACTAAAATGTAAATTTTTCCTCTAATCTATCTAATATTATGGAAACTTTTTGTAATTTATGATATAATAACAAATATATAATTATTAAATTATAATAAATGACTATAGCATAGATGTAGTACTATGCTATAGTCATTTTTGAATTAAACTTGATATATCAAGGGGGAAGAATATGAGAACAATTAAGAGAGTTTTAGCATTAGGTTTAACATTAGCTATATTTCTAATAAATGTGCCTAATGTAAATGCATTAACATCAGATACTATTAAAGGTAACAATATATATGAGACGGCTGGATTAATAGCAGACAAAAAGAGTTATGATACAGCGATTATGGTAAATATGGATAGTTCGATAGCAGATGGTCTTTCAGCAAGTGGTCTTGCTGGTGCTGTTGATGCTCCAATTTTACTTGCACAAAAAAATAACATACCAAATGAAACGAAACAAAGATTAAAAAATGTCAAAAAAATATACATAATAGGTAAAGAATTATCAATAAGCAAATCAGTAGAAACTGAACTTAAAAACACAGGAGCACAAGTAACTAGATTAGGTGGAGATGACAGAATAAAGACTAGTTATAGTGTTGCTAAAGAGGTAAGTAGTATTAAAAAAGTTGATGAAGTGATATTAACTAATGCATATAAAGGAGAAGCTGATACTATAAGTGCAGCACCTGTGTCAGTAAGAGATGTAGCTCCTATAGTACTTACAGATGGAAAGAGTGTTCCTTTTTCAACAAGTGATGTAAAATCATATGCAGTAGGTGGAAGTATATCTATGAGTACTAGCTTAGTTAATAAGACTAACTCTAAAAGACTTGGTGGCTCAGATAGATATGATACAAATAAGAAAGTTATAAAAGAATTTTATCCAGATGCGTCAGAATTTTATTTAAGTGATGGATATGATTTAGTAAATGCACTTACAGGTTCTACAATTGCTAAAGAAAATCCAATTGTGTTGGTGTCAGAAAGTAGTGATAAATCTATATTAGCAGGAGCAGACAAAATTACTAGATTAGGTACAATAAGTGATAGCATATATAATAAATGTGTTTCTGCTGCACAGAATAATGGTGACTCATCTACAAAAGGTGATTCTCCTATGAAAAATGAGACAAGCATATTAGGTGAACCAACAGCTAGTTTAGAAGCTTGTTTAAAATGGGCTAAATCTAAAAGAGCTAATGATTTATTTATAGAATTAATACCAATATTGTATGATACTGCTGTTCAAGAAGGTGTAAATCCTGTATTAGCAGTAGCTCAATCTGCAAAAGAAACTGGTTTCTGTAATTTTGGTGGGGTATTAGATGCATCATTCAAGAATCCTTGTGGACTTAAGACTTCTTCAGGAGGTTCTGATACTGATAAGAATGCCCACTCAAGATTTGGTACGTGGGAAGAAGGAATCTTAGCTCAGATTCAACATTTATGCCTATATGCAGGACAAGATGGTTATCCACTTTCAAATCCAGTAGACCCTAGACATGAAAAATCTTTATTTGGGAAAGCTAAAACAGTTGAAGGTCTTTCTAATAATTGGGCTGGAGGTCAATATGGACAAGATTTAGTTAGAATGATGGGGGAAATTGAGGCTACAAAGTAATTAAAGCATTAATTTAAGATATGCTTATTAAAGATTATCAAATAGCTGACAAATAAGGAATGATTATTGTGAAAAAGAGTAATATTTTTAGTATCATATTTCCCACAATTATAATGATATTAATGTTTTTAACCTTTGCTACAGATATATTTAATATACCAAATGTTCAAGCTAAAGGGATTTTTGTAATAGGAATGGTATTGATTTTTCCAGTTGCCTTTTTAATGCAGGGGATAGTTTGTGTATTAAATAAAACTAATTGGATTTTATCACTTGTAGTGTCTTTAGTAACTTATATAATATTAATGTATATATTTTTAAATGATTCAGCATATGTATATGTTTTACTTTATGCAGCTTTCTATATGATTGGGCATATAACTGCTAAACTCTATTACAAAATTAAGACTTTTAAAAGTTAAATAAAAAAGTGTATGAAAGAGAAGCATCTTTAATGATTTTCTAAAATCAAAATAGATGCTTCTTTTTTATGAAAGATTATGTAAATAAAATTTAACTCTTATAATATTCTTTTAACACTTGTATACAATGAACTCGTAGTATAATTGAGATAGATAAAATAAAGGGAGGGATAATATGAATTTAATAGATAATCATATTCATACTAATTTTTCAAGTGATGGAAAGGATTCGATGGAAGATACAATAAAAAAGGCTATAAGTATTGGTGTTAGATATTTAACTTTTACAGACCATTTAGAGCATGATGAAGGTAGAGGTTTTTGCATTAATTATAATGACTATGTTCCAGTGTTTAATAAGTTCAAAGAAAAATATAAAAAGGACATAGAGTTATTATTAGGAGTTGAAGTTGGTTATAGAAAACATCTAAAAAATGAAATAGATGAAATAATAAACTCTAATCCTTTTGATTTCATATTGTGTTCAACTCATACAATTGATAATATACCTGTTCCATCAAAGGAGTATTTTAAAGGGCTTAGCAAAGAAGATGCATATTATAAATATTTTAATAGTATACTTGAAACTAATCGTGAATTTAGAGACTATAACATATATGGTCATTTAGATTATATATCTAGATATGGAATCTATTCAGATAATAGAGTTATATACAATGATTTTAAAGATGTTATTGATGAAGTTTTAAAATCAATAATCGATAATGGAAGTGGTATAGAGTTAAATACTTCTGGTTATAGATATGGATTAAATGCTATACATCCAAATGAAGATATATTAAAAAGATATAAAGAGCTTGGCGGATTTATAGTTACTGTAGGTTCTGATTCTCACAGAGTAGAAGATATATGTAGAGATTTTGATGTGGCTTATGATATGCTTAAGTATCTTGATTTTAAATATGTATCTTTATTTAAAGAAAGAGAAACTTATTTTATAAATATAGAAAAAGTTAAATCTAACAATATAGCTTAGAGTATGTTTTGAAATGAATTAACAGATAGTAAAAAAGTTAATAGTATAATATTGTATCCTCTAGAAAAATACTAGAGGTTTTTATTTTGCAAAAATAACTGGATAAAATTAAATTTAATAATATAATTTATTTTAACTTGGATAGCATATTGTTAATATATTTTACTATTATATATTTTTATTGTGATATAATAATAAAATATATTAACCTATCTTTAAATTATGTAAATTATTATAAAGGAGGGAGAAATTTAAATTGTCTAATAAAAATAAAAAGAATATAAATTTAAGCAATAAAATCAAAGAAACTACTAAAAAAAATTTAACAAAAGAAGCCATATTACATATACCAATGAGTAACTATGCCTATGGTTATGATAGAGAAACATTACATATAAGACTTAGAACTAAAAAAAATGAAGCAAAAAAAGTGATTTTGAGAATAGGAGACCAATATGTATGGGACAAAGGTGGTGCAGGAGGAGGAAATTTAAATGCATCTGGGATTGGTTGGTCTGGTGGTTCAAATATAATAATGGATAAAGAAGTAGAAACTGAATTATTTGATTATTGGATAGCTAAGTGCAAACCATTAAACAAACGTTCAAGATATGGGTTTATAATAGAAGGCCAAGAGGAAAAGATTCTATTTACAGAAAAAAGGATAATAGAGTTGGGCAATGAAAATGACAAAAAAGAATTGTGTGAGATAAGTAATTTTTTTGGATACCCATATTTAAATTATATAGATGTACCTAAAGTACCAGATTGGGTTAAAGAGACTATTTGGTACCAGATATTTCCAGATAGATTTGCAAATGGTGACCCATCTATAAATCCAGTAGGAGTGGAGGAATGGGGAGCTATTCCAACAAGAGATAATTTTACAGGTGGAGATTTGCAAGGTGTGATAGAACACTTAGATTATTTGAGTGATTTAGGGATAAATGGAATTTATTTTTGCCCTATTACAGTTGGAAATACAAATCATAGATACGATACAATTGATTATATGAAGATAGACCCTTCATTAGGAGATAAAGAGACTTTAAAAAGGCTAATAAAAGAAGCTCATAAGAGAAATATAAAAATAATGCTGGATGCTGTTTTTAATCATATAGGATACTATTCTAAACAGTGGCAAGATGTAATTAAAAATAAGGAAAATTCTAGGTATAAAGAGTGGTTCTATATAAAAGACATGAGCAAAGTTGATACTCCAATAGAACAAATAGATGAAAAAAATATACCTTATGAAACTTTTGGCTGTGAAAAGTATATGCCTAAACTTAACACAGAAAATTTAGAAGTAATAGAATATTTATTAGGTGTAGGAAAGTACTGGATACAGGAGTTTGATATAGATGCATGGAGATTGGATGTCTCAAATGAAGTAGACCACGTTTTTTGGAGAAAGTTTAGAGAAGAACTTAAAAAAATAAAACCAGATATATATATACTGGGCGAAATTTGGCATGGTAGTTTACCATGGTTGATGGGGGACCAATTTGATTCAGTTATGAACTATTTGATGTCAGAAGCTATGAAAAAATTCTTTTGTACAGATGAGATAAATGCTGAAGAGTTTAAATACATGATAAATGATATAATGGTAAGTTATCCAATGCAAGTTAGTGAAGTTATTTTTAATTTACTTGGAAGTCATGATACTACAAGGATACTGAATTATGCTAGAGGAAATGTTGATAGAGTTAAACTTGCATATTTGTTTATGTTTATACAATCAGGCAGTCCTTGTATATACTATGGTGACGAAATTGGAATGGATGGAGAACTGAGTTCAATATCTGAAGGACAAAGAAAATGTATGGAATGGAATGAAGAAAAATGGAATAAGGATATATTTGATTTTATGAAGAAGATTATTAGGCTTCGTAAAGAAAATAAAGAACTTAGGTCTATGTCAAATGAATGGATATTAGCAGATAAGGAAAATGGAACTATTCTACTAAAAAAAGAATCCATTTCCATAATAATAAATAATTCATCTAAAGATATAACTTTAAAATTACCAGATTATTTGTCTAATAGAAAAGTAAAAGATTTGTATGAAGAAAAAATAGTAGACTTAAAAGAAGAAATAAGAGTAGAAAAATACAAGTTCATCATTTTAAAATAATATAAAATGTATTTATAGAAGATAGATGAAATACGCTATCATAGACGTAAGTGCTAGTTCAAATAGAAACTATTTTCAGTAAAATAGATTCAGTATGCTTTTTATTTGAATAAAAACAAATATTAACACTTCTAATCATTCTGTAATTCAATAAGAAAAGTAATTACTGAATAGGTAGGGGGAAGGAGCGATATGAATGACTATAAAGAACATATAGTTATAGTAAAATCAGGAACTGTAAATTTAATTTTAGGTGTTATATTTTTATTAATTGGAATCGTTATAAATGTATTACTTCTATATGTTAAACAGTATTATATAGCAGTAATCACTTTTATATTTACAATGTATGGATTATTTTCAATTTTTGATTATACAAGAAAATATATTATTTTTGATTTACATAATATTAAAGTTCGTAAATGTATAGGAAGTGAAAAAGAGTATTCATATCATGATATCACTAGGATTTCAATAAATAATAAAAAACAAGGGTGTCCAGTTAAAATATATGTAGATAAAAGTAAAATTGTAACTTTTTTTATATCTGATAAAAATTACATGTCTGCTATAGCTGAGATGAAGCGAAGAGAGTTACCTTTTGATAATAAAGCCATAGACTATATATCAGATACTTCATTATGGGTTCCAATTCGAGATAATGAAATTAAAGAATTCTGTAATGAAGCATCACTAAAACTTGAAAATCAGATTCGGGAAAATCTGCATAAAATAGAAAAAGAGTTGGGAACAGATATATCTTTTTCTTTTGGTATGGATGTTGAAGAAAATCCATTTGTATGTGTATTTTTAGTGTGTATTATGAAGAATGAAAACTATACAAAATTTGTAAAAAAATACAGGGGAAAAGAAGCATGGGCTATATTTCCAGTATATATAGTTGGACCACAATTATATAATAAAGAAATTGAAAAAGGAAAGTTTATTTGCAATATAAACTATTTAAATGCCTTTTCTGGAAGAATGTGGTCAAATTTTTGTAGAGCAATAAAAAAACAAGGTGTAAAAGAAAGTGAAATGGAAATAGATTTTGAGTTAAAGACTGAATTAGAATAGAAAATTCTATAAATAATACCTTAAATGTAAGAGAGAAGGTATAAAATAAATTGATTATTAGTCTAAAAATTTCTTGTAGAAAGAGGAAATAAGAATGATTGAAGCATTTATATTTGATTTGGATGGTGTAATTACAGATACTGCATATTATCATTATATGGCTTGGAGAAAACTAGCTCATAAGGTTGGGATAGATATAGATACAAAATTTAATGAATCTTTAAAAGGCATAAGTAGAATGGAGTCATTGGACAGAATATTAGAATTTGGAAATAAGAAATATTTATTTTCAGAAGAAGAAAAAGTGAGAATGGCCGAAGAAAAAAACAATTATTATGTATCATTGATAGATGAGATAACTTCAAATGATATTTTGCCTGGAATAGAAAATTTATTAGGTGATATAAAATCTAATAACATAAAAATAGGTTTATCATCTGCAAGTAAGAATGCAACAAATGTGCTAA
The DNA here is from genome assembly GCF_045900275.1 of Clostridioides sp. GD02367. Lineage (NCBI taxonomy): Bacteria > Bacillati > Bacillota > Clostridia > Peptostreptococcales > Peptostreptococcaceae > Clostridioides > Clostridioides sp. GD02367. Next base: position 403,695 of record NZ_JBJODK010000002.1, read on the forward strand.
ATCATTTGGGTATGAGTGATAAATTTGATTTTATAGCTGATGCAGGAAAATGTAAAAATAGCAAACCTCATCCAGATATATTTCTTATGTCAGCAGAAGGGCTTAATGTAAATCCTCAAAACTGTATAGGAATAGAAGATGCAAGTGCAGGGATAGATGCTATAAATTCTTCTAATATGTTTTCTGTTGGTGTTGGAAACTATGAGAATTTAAAAAAAGCAAATTTAGTTGTAGATTCAACAAGTCAATTAAATTTCGAATATATACAAGAAAAGTATAATGAGTATATGGTTAGGAGAATTATATGAAATGTTTATTTAATAATATAGATGAATGGAAGATTATACAAGATAAGATTGAAATCAAAGAAAATAGATTAGCGGAATCTATAATGAGTATAGGTAATGGTTATATGGGTATGAGAGGAAACTATGAGGAAAATTATAGTGGAGATACTCATAAGGGGTCTTATATAGCTGGAGTATGGTTTCCAGATAAAACTCGTGTAGGATGGTGGAAAAATGGATATCCAGAATACTTTGGTAAAATCCCTAATTCAATTAACTATATAGGAATAAGAATTTTTATAGATGACATAGAATTAGACTTAGCAAAATGTAAGATTGAAAATTTTTATAGAGAATTAGATATGAAAAATGGTATTTTAAATCGTAGGTTTATTGTACACATAAGTGATAAAAAATTTGAAGTTAACATTATTAGATTTTTAAGCATATCAGTTAAGGAGTTAGCAGTAATTAAATACAGTATAAAAGCATTAAATTCTGATGCTAAAATAAAATTCATACCATATTTAGATTCAAACATAAAAAATGAGGATTCAAATTATGAGGAAGAGTTCTGGAATGGAGTTTCTTCAAGTTCTTCAGAATATCGAGGAAGCATACTTTCTAGAACAAAGGAAAATGCATTTAATACACCAGTATTTACTGTGGGTGCAATGATGTATATTAAGGCAAGAGGTAAGATAAAAGACCTATCTCATACAAATGAATATAACTACTGTGAGAATTCAATAACAATGGATATTCTAAAAGATGAGGTTGCTAGTATAGAAAAATATGTATCTATAACTTCAACTAGAGACTATAAGGAAAGTGAGCTATTAGGAAAATGTGAAGATATTTTAAATAGAGAAATATCTAAAGATTATGATGATATATTAAATGAACATACAGAGTTATGGAATAAAAGATGGAAAAGTGCAGATGTAAAAATAAATGGAGATAAAAGTAGTCAACAAGGCATACGATACAATTTATTTCAACTATTTTCAACATATTATGGAGAAGATTCAAGATTGAATATAGGTCCCAAGGGCTTTACTGGAGAAAAGTATGGAGGGGCTACTTATTGGGATACAGAAGCATTCTGTGTTCCAGTATATCTAGGGGTAGCAGATAAGAAGGTAACTAGAAACCTTTTGGAATATAGATATAATCAATTGGAACAGGCAAAAGATAATGCAAAAAAACTAGGGCTTAAAGGTGCTTTATATCCAATGGTTACATTTGATGGAGTAGAATGCCATAATGAGTGGGAGATAACGTTTGAAGAAATACACCGAAATGGAAGTATAGTATATGCAATATATAATTATGCAAATTATACAGGTGACTTTGAATACATAAAAGAAAAAGGAATCGATGTAATAATAGAAATAGCTAGATTTTGGGCTAATAGAGTTCACTTATCTATAAAAAAAGATTTGTATATGATACATGGTGTAACCGGACCAAATGAATATGAGAACAATGTCAATAATAATTGGTATACTAATTATATAGCTAAATGGTGCTTAGAATATGCTGTAGAAAATGTATTAAAATTAGATATAGAATATAGTGAATGTATTGATAGAAATAATGTAGCTAAAGAAGAAGTTGAGCTATGGCAAATGATATCAAAAAAAATCTATCTGCCATATGATGATGAGTTAAAAATAATAGTTCAAAATGATAATTTTTTAGATAAAGAATTTATAGAAGTAAAGGATTTACCAAAAGAAAATCTTCCTCTTAATCAAAATTGGTCTTGGGATAGGATTCTTAGGTCGTGTTTTATAAAACAAGCAGATGTATTACAGGGAATTTACTATTTTGGAAATAGATTTACTAAAGAAGAAAAGAAGAGAAACTTTGATTTCTACGAAAAATATACTGTACATGAATCTTCTTTATCTTCTAGTATTTATTCCATTATTGCTTCTGAAATAGATGATTTGGACAAAGCTTATGAATTATACTCAAGAACTGCTAGGCTTGATTTAGACAATTATAATAATGATACCAATGATGGACTGCATATAACTTCTATGTCTGGTTCATGGCTTTCTATTGTGCATGGGTTTGCAGGTATGAGGACATGGGATGAAACATTATCTTTTGACCCTAAGTTACCGAAAGAATGGAGTGGTTATTCTTTCAACATAAGCTATAGAGATAACATTATTAATGTAGATGTATGTAGTGATTTAATTAAAATAGAAAATTTAAAAGGTAAGCCAATAAAAATTATTGTATATGGTAAAAAATATATATTAGAAAAATATATAAAAATTGATAGAAATAAATTTAAATAATATTTTTATTATGTAAATAGTTAAAATAAGTTTATCTAATTATGAATTTATTTTAACTATTTTTATTTAATAGAAAACTATATATTATAACAATAATTGCGCTTTTAGTTAAATATATTTCATAAATCTTCATAAAATCTTCAAAATTTCGTAAAGAAAATGTAACAAAAATAAGATATATTGTATTCAGCAGATAATATAAGGGAGGACAATAATTATGAAGAATAAAAAATTCATTGTTATAATACTGATAATATCAGTTTTAATAGGTGTAGGAGTAAAAGAGTATTTCACCAGAGATATAAACAAGGAAGATATAGAGGTTAGTAAGTATATAAAATATTCTGATTTAGCAAGTAAAAATAATGTACAAGTTAACTGGAAGTATGTAGCTTCTATTGTTGCTGTATTGAATAAAAACAACTTAAAAGAAGTTAAAGATTCACAAATAAAAGAAGTATCAGATTTATTTGTTAAAAATTTTTCTGAAAATAATAAAATAAATAAATTAAGTAATGTCTTGGATGAATTAGAATTTAGTAATAAACAAAAAAGATTGGTTGATAATTATATTGACGAACTTAAGGATTATGGCATAAAGCCAGAAAGATTGAAGTCTGATACACAGTATATGAAGTTTATAAACGAAATTAAAGAAGAAGCTATACAAAATTACGAAGATTATAAAATACTTCCATCTATAACTATTGCACAAGCTATAATCGAATCTAGCTGGGGCAAATCAACTTTAGCAAAACAACACAATAATCTATTTGGCATAAAGGCAGATGCCTCTTGGAAAGGTAAATCAGTGACTTTAGAGACAAAAGAACATTTAGATACAATTATAGATGATAAATTTAGAATATATGATGATAAAAATGAATCTATAAAAGACCATGCAAAGTTTTTGGCTACGAATAAAAGATACAAAGCCAATGGTGTATTTGATGCAAAAACGTATATATATCAAGCTAAAGCATTGGAAAAAGCAGGTTATAGTACAGCAAAAGATGAAAATGGAAAGAGCATCTATGCAGACCGTTTAATAGAAATAATTCAACAATACAATCTTCAATTAATAGATAGTGAAATTCAAAGCAACATGTAACTTTGATGTAACATAAGGATGATATATTTATCGAGGAGGTGGCTTTTATGAAAAAAATAGTCTCGATATTTATAAGTTGCATGGTTGTTATAACTACTATTACTGGTTGCAGTAGTGGGGAGGTGGCTAATAGCAAATCATCCATGTACAATGTTAAAAATTTGGATTTTAGTTTTGAAGTGAAACCTGAAACCTTTGAGGTATCAGTTGAATCTAATGGTTCAAGAGAAAAGATATCCGAGCCATTAAAAGAAAGGAAGGTATCAAATTTCAAAAAGACAAAAACAGAAGCATCATGGACATATCCTGATGAAAACATAGACATAAATATAAAAAAAGAGAACAATTATTTAGATGTAAACATTAAATCTAATTCAGAACAAGAAGCTAGTTTTAATTGGCCTAAAGTTGAAGGTGAAAGTTATGTACTACCACTTTATGAAGGTAAGTTTATACCAAGTAATGATAAGTATTGGAAAGAACATTTAAATGAGTCTACTTATAATGTTATAGAATCTTTTTCAATGCAATTCTTTGCAGTAAATAAAGCAAAATATTCTGTGTTATATATTATTGAAAATGAATTCAACAATGAAATTGAATTTAGTTCTAAAGATAAGATTAATTTTACATTTAAACATGAATATCCAAGTATCAATAAAAATAAAGAGTATGGGTTTAAAGTGTACTTGACCAATAAGAATATTACAGATGTAGCAAAAACTTATAAAAATTATATAGTTGATAAAGACGAATTTAAAACATTAGAAGAAAAATCTAAGGAAAATAAAAATATTGAAAAACTCTATGGAGCACCACAAATTTATTTTGGAGATAAATCTATAATCACAATAAATGATATTAAATGGAATAAATTAAAAGGAAACTTATCAGATGATTTGATTAATTGGATGAAAGAACTTTTAAGTATGAAGTCTTATGATAGTGAATTTATAGAAGTGACTAATCAAATAAAAACTCAAAATTATATAGATAAATATCAAAAAAATCAAATAGTTCAAGCATTTAATGAGGTTATGCAAATGAATACTTTTTATAATGACAAAGTTTTTAATAGTAAGGATAGAGATATAAAAAGAGTATTAGACAAAGGTATATCTAAATTAAATAGAGTAGAACTTATAGAATTTAACAAGAGATTATTAAAATCAAAACTAGGAGATAGTGTGAATGATGTTGCTACATGGACAAGATATAATACAATTGATGTGATTAATGACATCAATAAATCTGGTATTAAAAATGCCTGGATAGGTTTTGATGATATGAAAGAAGGTTATGTATCTCCAGAGATGGTTAAGAGAGCTAATGATTTAGGATATATAGTAGGGCCATATGATTCATATCATTCTATACACAAGCCAGGAGAAGAAAAATGGAGTACAGCATCATTTAAGGATAAATCTCTATATGAAAATGCTACTATAGAAAACAAAAAAGGTGAAAAAGAAACTGGATTTCAAGGAGAAGGAAGAAAATTAAATCCTACATTGTCTTTACCAAGTGTGAAAGAGAGAGTACAAAGTATATTGGATGAAGGATATAAATTTAATTCTTGGTTTATAGATTGTGATGCTACAGGTGAAATCTATGATGATTATTCTCAAAGTCACATAACAACTCAAGCACAAGATTTAAAGGCTAGACTTGAAAGGATGTCATATATAAGAGATAATGCAAATATGGTTATAGGTTCAGAAGGTGGAAATGATTTTTCAAGTAGTACCATAGCATTTGCACATGGTCTTGAGACACCAGCATTTGCTTGGGTTGATAAAGACATGAGCAAGAATAAAGATAGTGAATACTATGTCGGTAGATACTATTCTCCAACAGGAGGAGTACCAGAAGTATTTTCAAAACAGATACCTGTAAAAGAAAAATATAAAAAAATATTTATAGACCCAACTTACTCTCTTCCTTTATTTAGATTAGTTTATAATGATTCTGTTGTATCTTCTCATCAGTGGTTATGGGGAACTTTCAAAATTAAAGATGAAGTTGGAAGCAGAATGATGAGAGAAGTATTGTATAATACGCCACCTATGTATTATATAGATAGAACTGAATGGGAAAAACACAAAGATGAAATAGTTTCACACAATAAAGTATGGTCAGAATTTAATAAAAAGGCTATAAAAAGAGAAATGACAGATTTTAAATTTATTTCTGAGGATAGGTTAGTTCAAATGACTGAGTATGGAGAAGATTTAAAAGTAGTAGCTAATTTCTCTCAAAAGGATGTTAAGTATGAGGATGAAGTTATAAAAGCAAAATCTTTGGTAATATATGATGATGATAAAGTTGTATATAAACCAGAACAATAAATTTAATAAAAACAAATAAACATTATGTCAAATGGTCATTCTGAAATAAGAATCAGTCTAGCCATTTGACATTAAAAAGTATCTTTGAGGAAATGAAATGTATATTTTTAGCTGTAATATGATTTTATTATGATATCTCATTCTTATATAGATACTTAGCAAGAACTGAAATTAATAGCATAATTATAAACATACATATTATAGGTATATAAACTTTAAGGCTAAAAACTTCAAATAATTTACCATGCATAATTTGACCTACTGGAGCAACACATTGTGATACAGCTGTAATAGTGGCCATTACCTTTCCCAATAATTCATTAGGTGTTTGTTTTTGAACAATAGTTAGGACAAATACAGTGATAATTGTCATAGACATAGCAATAGGTATAATGCAAATAAATAATAATATAAAAGATGGATAATATCCTAGTCTGAGCATTGAAGGAGAAATTGAAATAGCCATTGGAATCATTAAAATACTAATTAGCATTAACCAGCGATATAATGTATTCATCTTCATTTTTTTTGCAAATAAACCTATTGAAAGTGCACCTAAAACACTACTAAATTCTATAATCCCTATTCCTATGCCATACATATTATTGCTACTGTGCATTGTTACACGCAAAATATATTGTATTCCGACAAGTAAAAATGGAGTTAAAAATAAATTTAAAGAAGCTGCCAGAATCATAGCTTTACTAATATAAGGCTGTTTTACAACATAAGAAAATCCTTTTTTCATGTCATTAACTATAGTCATTACTATGTCACCATTAAAGTCTCTTTTATTAAAAGGGATATAAATAAACATCTCCATTACTGCTGATAGAAAAAATGCAACGCAACTTATAATAAGAAGCATCTTAAGTCCAATAAGACCGTATAAAAGACCTCCAAGTACAGGAGCAAACATACTTGAAAGCGCACCTATTCCATTTACAATTCCATTTGCTTGTTCTAAATCTTTTTCATTTACTATTAAAGGTATGCTTGCCTGTACAGTAGGCTGATACATACAACTAATAATAGATAGGAGTATCATAATAATTCCAATTAATACAATAGAATCATTTAGAGTAGAAAAAAGACAGATAAAAATGAGGATAATTATAGAACTCATAAAATCAAATATAACCATTAGATTTCTACGATTGAATCTATCAGCTATTGCACCACCAATTGGGGACAATAGAAGTGGAATATTTGATATTGCATATAAAGTTGCAAATATATCTGCACGACCTGTTATATCTAAAATATAAGTAGAAAGACCAAATCTTAATAATGATGAACCCAGTATAGATATAATTTGACCGAGTACTACAAGGTTAAAGTTTTTGTTAAAAGAATTATTTGTTTTATCTAAATTTTGCATATATAGGACACCTCTCTTTTTTTTTGACCGACTGTCGGTCTATTAAAATTATAATAAACTATATTCCAAAAGTCAATAGTATATATTCAATGAAAAATTTTAAGATAAGTTTTTACTGTTAATATAGAAATCAATATGTATGAAAGATTATTATGTCTTAAAAAGGATAAGAGCTATATGGTGAATAATCAAAAATGGGTAATTTAGAAGAGTTTTTATGAATAGTATTAATATATAGATATAGGGAGATTGATGTGATTATGTATGAAAATAATAAGGTAATATATAATTTTGAAAGATGTGAAAGACTAGAAAATACTTTTTATTTATCTCAATTTAATACATATAAAAATTTTAAGTTAGCTTCTAAAAAATCCATAGTAAATTCATTGGAGACATCTGTTTGTAATATGAATATTCATAATATAAGTCTTGTTGATACGATGGAATGTGTATCATTAGAAGATGAGCAAATGACGGGTAAGAAATTAATTTTAGTTGGTGATATAGATACTGATGTGATACTAGATTATGTGGGGAATAAGAGAAATATAAGCTCTAATAAGAGAAATATACTTAAATTAAAAATACCTTTCAGTACATTTATACAAATGCCTAGGAGAATAGAAAATAAAGAGAAAATTAATTTAAAGTATCTTATACAAGATATGGCATCGTCTATTTTAGATGATAATAATTTATTTATTAGTGTGACTGCAATTATAAGTTATGAAAATAGTTCTAAAATGGAGTAATCTTTAGATTATAGAAAGGTGGATGCAATGAGAATAACTAAAACTACTTTTAATGATGTCTTTTCAAATGATATAAGTGGAAGTATTTTAAAAGTAGAAAAATATGTTGATAAAAAATGTGCATCTGTATTCGACATTTTGACTTACACTATTATTGTTACAAATACGAGTAAATATAAAACAGGAAATATATTTTTTAAAGATTATATTTCTAAATATATAGAATTTATAAATAATACTGTAAAAGTTAATAGTATTACAAAATGTGGATTAGACCCACAACAAGGTTTTTACATAGGAAAAATAGATGCTAATTGTAAAAAAATAATATCTTTTAAGAGTGTAGTTTTGCCAAATTCAGCATATAGAGTTATAAAGAATAATGCTAATATATACTATTATTATAAGTGTACCCTAGATAAATTTCCAACAAGAATATCAGTGGAAAGTAATAGTGTTTATACCAACATAAACAAAACTGTATTTAAGCAGTTGAATATAAGCAATACTTTAAAGATGCCTAAAAACCTAAAAGATATATTAAAAGTAAACATAAATAGTAAGATACTTTATGTTAAACCTATAAAAAATCCTACAAACAAAGGAAAAGATTTAAATCTGTGCAATTTAATAGTTTTTGGAAGTATAGAATTTGAAATGGACTATAGTTGTAGAAATCATAGTAAGTTTAAAGTAATGAGCAAGTCTGATAATATTCAGAAAGAAATGGGTTATGATAATGATTTACAAAATAATAATAATAATAAGAATATAAGTGACTGTAAGAAGCAAATAAATTTTAATGAGAATAAAGTAAAAAAGATAACAAAAACTTTTGGATTTTCTTGTTTTATTTGTTCACCAGTTGGAATTGTTTATGAGGATATGAAAAATATAAATATAAAAATTGAACATACATCAGTAAATGAGCTAAATGCAGATGAATTATTTATAGATACATCACTTTTATTGTATTATTAACTCTTCAAAGTTAAAAATTAAATTTATTAAGCTAGCATTTTATTAGATAGAAAAACATAGATATTGATATATATTGTATATATAAATAATTAATAGAAATTCTTAATTTTAAGTAATTCTAAATAATAAGTATAATATAATATTTTAAAAGTGTAGATTTATGATAAAATAAGACAAATATGTTAAAAAAATGATAATCACAGAGAACTTTTGCCTTCTTCAATTAATATATTATTATTAGTAATAACTTTAAAATCATATTACTATTATATAAAAATTGGCTTAAAAGAAGGTGAAAAAGGTAAATGAAAATATGCATAACAGTAGGTCATAGTATACTAAAGGGTGGTAAAAGTACAGGTGTAAGTGGCATAGTTGATGAATACAATTATAACAAAAAATTAGCTCCTATGTTAGCTGAGATGCTTATAAGTCAAGGTAATACAGTAGATGTAATAGTTTGTCCAGAAAGGCATTTTATGTCAGAAAGAGAAGAATTTTTCTATAGAGTTCCAAAAGTAAATAGTGGCAAATACGATTTACTAGTAGAGCTACATTTAAATAAAGGTGATGGAACAAAATCTGGCGCAGAAGTGCTTTATTATGGTAATGAAGGATTAGAATATGCTAAAAGAGTATCTAATAAACTTGGAGAATTATTTGAAAATAGAGGAGCTAAAAAAAGAGAAAATTTATATATATTGAGAAACACAAATCCAGTTGCAATACAGATTGAAAGTTTTTTCTGTGATAATGTGGATGATTGTAATAAAGCCAATGAAGCAGGTTATGATTATATAGCACGATTAATTGCAGAAGGTATATTAAACAAAGATATAAGTATGTGAGATTATGGTGACTTAGGTGTTGATTAATACCTTTTAATTTTAGATACAAACTAAAACACAATATATTGGTATAATTTAAACCTGTAAAAGATACATTAGTTTAGTTATCCACAAGAAATACCCCTTGAAAGTATTGATTTATCAATATATTCAAGGGGTATTTAAATATAAATCTATAATTTATTTAGAACTAAACTGTAACTTTATATAATATAGATATTATTTAAGTATAATAAATAATATAAAAATGTTACAACCTTGTATTATAATAAGATAATGTAGAAAAATATAAGAGATAAGATAAATATAATAAGGTGGTAATATATGAAATATACATTCGAAAAATTTAAATTAAACGAAAAGATACTTAAGTCATTGAAAAATTTAGAATATAATATACCTTCTAGAGTACAAATAGAGGTTATTCCAAAACTGTTAAATGGTCAAAACATAGCAGTGAAATCAAAAACAGGAAGTGGAAAAACAGCAAGTTTTGCGATACCTGTATGTGAGAATATAGATGTAGAGTACAATAATATTCAAGCACTTATAGTTGTTCCAACAAGAGAATTAGCTTTACAGGTGAAAGAGGAGATATCAGGAATAGGGAGATTAAAGAAAGTTAGATGTAGTGCTATCTTTGGTAAGCAATCTATAAAAGAACAAATAGCAGAATTAAAGCAAAGAGTTCATATTGTTGTAGCTACTCCAGGCAGAATAATTGACCATATAAATAAAGGTACTATTAAGTTGGAAAATATAAAGTATTTAGTAATAGATGAAGCTGATAAAATGTTTAATAAAGGTTTTGTTGAGCAAATGGAAAAAATATTATCAAGTTTACCTAAAGAGAAAACAATAGGACTATTTTCAGCTACAATGAGTGAAGAAATAAAATATATATGTGAAAAATATATGCCAAACTATGGCATTATAAATGTAGGTGAAAATGAAGATAAGAATAATGAGAAAGTAAAACAAATAGATGATAGAATAATAAAAGTAAATGAACAAGACAAGTATATAATTTTAAAAAATTTAATATACAGTGAAAATCCAAAGAGTATAATAATTTTTTGTAATACTAGGGAAAAAGTATCTAGACTATATAATAAGATGAGTAAAGATGGTTTTTTGGTAAGGCAGTTACACGCTGATTTATCACAAGAAAAAAGAATATTTGTAATTAAAGATTTTAAAGACTTAAAGTTCAATGTGTTAGTTAGTAGTGATGTAGCATCTAGAGGAATACATATCGATGATATTTCTTTAGTTGTAAACTATGATGTACCTTATGATAAGGAAAACTACATACATAGAATAGGAAGAACTGGAAGAAAAGGAAGTAGTGGAAAAGCTATTACTATAGTGGATACGTGGGATGAAAAATATATAGAAGGCATAGAAGAATATATAGGATATAAAATATATGAAATACCTGAAATAGAGAAAAGTAAAGTTATATCAGGGAAAAGATTGTTTGATGAATATTCAAAAGAACTTTTAAAAGAAGCATTAAAAAGAAAGAAAGTCAGTAAAAGTTATCAAAAGGGCAAAGATACAAAACTAAATTCAGAAGATGAAGTGGTAAGATTATATTTAAATGCTGGTAAAAAAAAGAAAATAAGAGTTTTAGATATAGTTGGGGCGTTCAGTAACCTAAAAGAAATTGCTAATGATGATATAGGTGTAATAGAAGTTCAAGATTTGTGTTCATATGTAGATATATTGAATTATAAAGGAGACTTAATATCAAAAAAATATAAGGAAATACCTATAAAGAAAAAGATGGTTAAGGTAAAGAGAGATATGAGATAGTTGAAGTTAAGAGTGTGAATTAAGTTTAATAAAATAATTTTATATTTTCAAAAAATTATTGAGTTACGAAACTTTAAAAAGTAAGTTATAATGGTATTATGTGTTTATAATAATAGTCACTATGGATATAAGTTATAAACATATATTTATAAAGATATTAGAGGAGGGAATGTATGGCATATTTCACTTATAATGACAAGAAATGTTACTATAACGAGATAGGAGAGGGTATACCATTACTTTTTTTACATGGTAATACTGCTTCTTCTAAGATGTTTAATGAAGTAGTTGATTTTTACAAAGATGAATATAAGGTAATATTAATAGATTTTGTAGGTCATGGTGAATCTGAAATGGTGGATAAATTCTCTGTAGATTTATGGTTTGATGAGGCTATGCAGGTTATATGCTTTTTAGAAAAAATGAATTATAAAAAGGTAAATATAATTGGAAGTAGTGGAGGGGCTCTTGTAGCATTAAATGTTGCCCTTGAAAGACCTGACTTAGTTAATAAAGTAATAGCAGACAGTTTTGAGGGAGAAGTTCCTTTAGAGTCATTTGTAAAAAATGTGAAGATAGAGCGTGAAGAATCAAAAAAGGATGCTGGGGCAAAAGCTTTTTATATTTATAATCAAGGAGACAACTGGGAAAAAGTTGTAGATAATGATACAGAAGCTATTTTTGAACACTATAAAACTATAGGTAAATTTTTTCATAAACCTCTAGAAACTATGCAACCAGATGTACTTTTAACAGGAAGTAAAGAAGATGAGTTTGTATCTTTAGTATCTCCTGATTTTTTTGAAAATACTTTTTCAGCACTTATTGAAAAAATTAATAATTGTAAAATGTACTTGTTTGATGAAGGTGGTCATCCAGCCATTTTATCAAATGGATTGAATTTTTCAAATGTAGCAAAGGAATTTTTAAAAGAATAATTTAGTAATACGATTATTTAAAGTTTTAGTATTTACATAAAATGTAGCTTAACTATATAAATTTTAGAATAAATTTATATAGTTAAGCTGTAAGGTTAAATACTTTAATTAAATAAATCTATTATCTCATCATCAGACAAGCTTTTCAAGACACCTTCATTGGATAATTCTCCATTTATAAATTGGTTTATAAGTTCTTTTTTACTTTCTTGTAATTTTATTATTTTTTCTTCTATAGTTCCTTTAGCAATCAATTTTATAACTTGTACTGAATTTTTCTGACCAAATCTATGAGCCCTATCACTAGCTTGATTTTCCACTGATGGATTCCACCATGGGTCGAAGTGAATTACCATATCAGCAGATGTAAGGTTAAGACCAGTTCCACCTGCTTTTAGAGATATCAAAAAAACTTTTTTATCCATACTATTATTAAACTCATCTACAAGCTCAAGTCTTTCTTTAGCATTAGTTTTACCATCTATATAATGGTATTCAATTTTGTACTTATCAAGTTCTTTACTTATGTTTTTAAGTACAGAGGTAAATTGTGAAAATAGTAATATCTTGTGGTTTTCATTTATACTGTCCCTAAGTATTTCTAAACATGTTTCAATCTTTGAACTTTTTTTACCATAATCTTTTACTACTATACTTGGGTCTAAACAAAGTTGTCTTAACTTTGTTAAGTAAGAAAAAATAACTATTTTATCTTTCTTTAGATTTTTATCTTTTATTTTGTCTTGTATATCTTTTGCATATACACTATATATCTTTTTCTGTTCCTTATTTAACTCGACAAAAAAGTTTTTCTCAATTTTATCTGGAAGCTCTTTCATAACTTGTTTTTTACTTCTTCTAAGAATAAAAGGTTTTATAAGTTTTTTTAAATTTTTAACATTATCTTCTTTATTTATGAACAACTCTTGGAATTTTGTTTTACTATATAAATAACCAGGCATTATAAAGTCAAATATAGACCACAATTCTAGAAGATTATTTTCCATAGGAGTACCAGTAAGTGCAAATTTATTTTCTGCATTTATATTTTTTACAGATTCAGTCACCAAAGCTACAGGATTTTTGATATTTTGAGCCTCATCTATGATACAATAATCAAATTTTATTTCACTATATTTTTCTAAATCATTTCTAAGGGTTCCATACGTTGTAAGTATTATGTCAAAATTTTGTAACTCCATAAAACATTTTTCTCTATCTCTCTTACTTCCATGTATCAATAAAACTTTTATATCTGGAGCAAATTTTTCAAATTCATTTTTCCAATTATAAATAAGCGATGTGGGTGTAACGATAAGACTTTTTTTATTAGATAATGATAATAAAAATGCAATAGTCTGTATTGTTTTACCAAGACCCATTTCATCAGCTAATATACCACCAAATTTATAATAATCTAAAACTTTAAACCAATTAAAACCATTTACTTGGTAGTCGCGAAGATTTGCTTTTAAGTTGTTTGGAATTTCCAAATTTATACTATCAAAGTTTTTGAATTTTTCACAAATACTATCCAATTCTTTTTTGCCATCTATAAACTTTAAGTTTTTACCTTTTATCATGTCATTTATATATAGAGCTTTATTATTATGAATTTTGTTGTTTTTTGATTTATCTATTATATCTAGATTTTCAACTAATTCAAAAAAGTCTTGTGTCTCTCTTTCTGATAAATCTATAAAGTTTCCATCTTTAAGCTTATAAAAAGTACGTTTTTCTTGAAAAGCTTTCAGAATAGACTTGTACTCTTTTGGATTTATATCAGATATATTAAAATTAAATTCTAGATAATTTTGATTAGTTTGATTGATTGAAGCTTGAATTGATGAAGAATTGTATATCTTTTTCAATTTAAACTTCTCAGAATAATATATATCTCCAAATTCTTTTAAAGATTCTAATTGTGAATCTAAAAATGTAAATAGGTCATAATCGCTTCCTTTAAATACATAACTGTTATTTTCCTTTATAAATTGTGAAGAAGTTATTTTATTCTCAATTTTAGCTTCTTTTTGTGTATTAGGAAGTATAAATTTTTTCTCTTCATTGTCATATATATACTTTATATCACAACATATGTTTCCATCAATCATATCAAAGTAGAATTCAGCTTTAAAATCTTTTGTTATATTATTTGTTATATTGTCATCTAAATAAACTTCTTGAGATATAGCCCTTAATCTAGGTACCAATAATCCTAAAACATCTTTAGAGTCTTCCTTGTCAAATTTAAGTTCTTTAGATTTTGATAATACTTGATAGATTTTTGAATAATCATGAGCTTTTTTATGTGATAACAAGTATAGATTACCATCATATAAAAGTACATCATTTTTTTTTGTAAGTGGAACAGGTAGCGAATCTTGAGAAGATAAGACTATTTTATCTTCTATATTTTTAAAATTAAACTTTAGTGGCAAAGTATCATTTAATATTTTTGGGTGGTATTCTTTTTTAGAAAAAATAAGTGTAAAATCTTTGTATTTAATAGCATTTAAAAACTGTTTTAAAGAGCTTGCATTTATCTCCATAAACTTCTTTGAATATGATGAAGAAAAATTGTATGAAAGATTTGTGCCATATTCTTCTATAATGTCTACTAATTTCTCATCTTCATCAGCAAAATAATGAATGCTAGGATTATAAGTAAATTTTTTTCCAAAATCTAACTCATATCCATTAAGTTTTGAATATGCAAATTCAGTAATATTTTTTAGAATATACATCTTGTCAATTCCAATTTTAAATTCGGCAATTGCTTTATTTGAATCTATATTTATTAATACATCTAAATTAACTCTTTCTCTTTTAGTATTATCTAAAAAAGAAAGCAGTTGCTTACTTAAGTCTAAGTTAGTTTTAGAATTAGTATTAGAACTTTTATCCTTATCATTACCTAATATGTCTATTAAAATAGGAGGAACATCTTTTTTACTTTTTATTTGTCTTAAACTTTTTATAACAATAGCAACTATATGTTTACATATGAAAATTCTTTGATTTACACCCTTTGATTGACAATCAGCACAACCACAATCATTTTCAATTATCTTAAAATGTCTTATATCTATAGTTATTGAGCTAAAATAAAAGCTATAATTATCTTCAGAATTGACTCCACCACGAAATGTCAGCAGATTATTCTGTAGGTCATCAATATCTATGTCTATATAATCAACCAACTGATTAGTGTAGTATTTTACACCTCTTGACCACCTTGATGGCTCTGTATTTCTTTTTATTAATTTATATATCATATCTATTTTCATTTTATTCACCTTACCTCACTGTATATATTATAATCTAAATGCATTTAATTTACACTCTAAATCTATAGCTAAAATTAAAGTATATATAAATAGCTTTTATCTATCATAAGATATATGCAAATAACAATTTACTATTAGATTTTTGTCGTATTATCTTATAAACTATGAATGAAAAATAATTATCTAAATAAATATTAGAAATATAAAGCTTTATTATTAAAATATTCTTAAATATTATAATATATAGGATTTAAAATATGATATTTGAATGAAAAGAATGTATAATAAGTTTAATAATTATATTTATTATTAGGAAAGGAGAGTGTCAATATGAATAGTTGTAATTTGCTTAAAGCTAAAATACCATGTGAAGAAACTGGCATAGAAATAAAGAGAACTTTGTGCGATATTTGTTCTCCAGGGATACATTGTGGAATTGATGCATATGTTAAAGATGGTAAAATTATAAAAATAGAAGGTACAAAAGAACATCCAATGAACAAAGGATTGCTATGTACAAAAGGTCTTTGTAATAGAGAGTATATCTATAGAGAAGATAGAATAAAGACACCATTAAAGAGAATTGGTAAAAGAGGTGAAGGTAAGTTTAAGCCAATATCATGGGAAGAGGCTTATAGTGAAATAGGAGAGAAATTAAATAAAATAAAAAGTGAATATGGAGCAAAGCATGTAGCATTTTTTACAGGTTATGGAAAGTGGTATAGACCGTTTTTACAAAGGTTTGCATCTTCCTTTGGTTCTCCTAATTATGGCACAGAATCTAGCTCATGCTCAACATCAGCACAGATGGCTGGAAATGTTGCGACTGGGAGAAACTTTACAATGCAAGATATGGAAAATACAAAGACTTACTTAGGGTGGGGATTTAATCCATACTACTCTAAATTTTTAAATAGTGTAAATCTTATAAAATTAAAAGAAAAAGGAATAAAGTTTATAATTGTAGACCCTAGAATAACACCAACAACTCAAAAAATAGCAGACCTTCATTTGAGAGTTAAACCTGGTACTGATGGGGCCTTGGCTCTTGGTATGGCAAATCTATTTATACAAAGAGATTTAATAGATAAAGAATACATAGAAAAACATGTATATGGATTTAACGAATATAAAGAATATGTCAAATCATTTGATTTAGATACTGTAAGTAAGATTACAGGTGTTTCTAAGGATGATATAATAAAAGCAGTAGATATGTTGTCTCAAGGTCCATTTTGTATAAATGAAAGTGCAGCTCCAATAGTTCATCATCAAAATGGATTTCAAAACTATAGAGCAATGATGTCTTTATCAGCTATAACAGGTAATTATGACAGAGTAGGTGGTAATATACCAAAACAAGATTACTTTGCTGGTAAGTTAGGTGGATTTCAAGCACTAGAGAAAGATTTTGTAAAAGAGGTTCTACCTAAAAATATAAATGAAAGAATTGGTGGAGAAAGGTTTCCTCTATGGAATGAGATGGTGACTCAATTTCAGGCTATGGATTTAACAAGGCAGATAGAAGAAAAAACACCATATGAAATAAAAGCTTTGTTTTGCCATGGGATAAATGCTAGAATGTTTCCTAATTCGGGCAGACTTTTCAAAGCATTAGATACTGTAGATTTTTTTGTAAATATAGACTTATTTATGACAGATGCATCAAAATATGCAGATATACTTTTACCTGCATGTACATCTTTTGAAAGAGAAGAATGTAAGAGTTATCCAGGTGGATATATTACATATACTAAAAAGGTTATTGATACATTATATGATTCAAAATCAGATGTAGAAATACTTTCAGATTTAGCAAATGTTATGGATATAGATGATGACTTATTAAAGGCAGGTTATGAAGCAAGTATAAGACATATGTTCAAAGATACATGTGTGGATGTAGATAAACTTAAAGAAAGTGATTTGCCATTAAAATGTAAAGACTTTAAACCATACATAGTAGGTTCATACACAAGAGATGGATATGATACTAGCACATCTAAGTTTGAATTAAAATCTGTAATTATTGAAAAATATAAAGATTTTGGGTTAGATGCACTACCAACATATAGAGGATTTAATGATGATATAGATAGTGATTATACTCATCTATTGACATCAGGAGCAAGAATTCCAAATGCATTACATTCAAGACTTCATGACATAAAGCTTTCAAGGCTATTAAAAAATGAAGCTAGTTGTGATATTTCTAGTTTAGATGCAAAAGAATTGGATGTTATTAATGGAGATTATATAAAAATAACTACTAAGATAGGAAGTTTAAATGTGAAAGTTAATGTTACAGACAGAGTTTTATACAGAAATATACATATGTATCATGGATACAGAGAAGCTGATGTAAATAGCATCATTTGTGATAATTTTGACCCTTATAGTGGATTCCCTGCATATAGAAGTTGTAAGTGTAAGATTGAAAAGATGAATAGATAGATGGAGGGATAAAATGAAAAGTTTATTTAAATTTAATAAAGAATTATGTACAGCATGTGGAGCATGTTTACTTGCTTGTGTAGACCAAAATGATAATAATATAGATAATGGCGAATTTTTTAGACGTGTATTTACAATGGAAGATGGTGAAAATATAGAATATTTTTCGTTAGCATGTATCCATTGTGATGAGCCAAAATGTTTGGATATATGCCCTAAAGGCTGTTTTAAAAAAGATGATGGGTTTGTTTTATTGGATAATCAAAATTGTATAGGATGTAAACTTTGTGAGAAAGCTTGTGAATATGGAGCTTTGAATTATAGCAAGGATGGCAAGGCAAATAAGTGTAATGGGTGTGTTGAAAGATATGAATGTGGTATGGATTCACCTTGTGTAATGGTATGTCCTACAGGAGCATTAGAATTTAATAAATAAATCAAAAAATAGTGACTTACACTTAGTTGTAAGATGTTTTTTATGAAAGACTACATTGAGTTTGTATTATAACAAACTTAATGTAGTTTTTTTTATGGATATAGTTGGATACTATAATATGGCTATGGGGGATAGTTTTTTGCTATTGGACAAAGAATGGAAAAAATATTAAACTTATGTTGTTCAAAGTCGAAGTATAATACAATAAATAGAAAATTGTATTATATTTGTAGTATATAAATAAGGGGTATTGAAATGGAAAATACAAATACATTAATTTTAAAAAATATTACTCATTATTATCAATCTAAAAATGGAGAACATATACATGCTATTAATGATATAGACCTTTCTGTAAAAAAAGGAGAATTTCTAGCTATTGTTGGTTCTAGTGGATGTGGAAAAAGTACACTTTTAAACATAATGTGTGGTATGTTAAAACCTACAAAAGGAGAAGTCTTAATTGATGGAAAACCATTGCATTTTGGAAGACATAAAATAGGATACATATCACAGATGGATACTTTACTTCCTTGGAGGAAGATAGTTGATAATATTGCTCTTGGTCTTGAGATAAGGGGAGAAGATAAAAAACATAGAATAAAATTGGCAAAAGAGCTTATGCAAACTAGTGGTTTAGCTGGTTTTGAGGAAAAATATCCATATGAGCTTTCTGGAGGTATGAGAAAAAGGGCGATTATAATGCGTGCTTTAGCCCAAAATCCAGATGTTATTTTTATGGATGAACCATTTGGTCCATTAGATGTATTTACAAGAGAATTGTTACAAGATGAAATTTTAAATATTTGGGAAAAAAGAAAAAATACTATTGTGTATATTACTCATGATATATCAGAAGCAATAACATTAGCAGATAGAATTATACTTATGAGTTATAGACCTTCATCTATTAAATCAGAATATATTGTAGATTTACCTAGACCACGTAATAATATTGAAAGTAAATCAAGCTCTCAATTTATAGAATTAGAAAAGCAAATTTGGGATGATATAAAGTCTGAAGTAATAAAAGGGAGAAAAGAGGAGATGGGCGAGTATGGAGCTTAAAAAAATACTAAAAAAATGTTATTGTTTAATTTTTATAGCAGTATTTTTAATGGTTTGGGAATATCTATCTGATAATAATTTCATTAATACTTTTTTCTTTAGTTCACCATTGAGTATCATAAAAGATTTAATAGCTATGTTTGGTACAGGTGAAATATGGCCCCATATTTATATAACGTTAAAAGCTTCATTATTTGGTTTATTTTATGGTGTAGTATTTGGAGTAATAATAGCATTTTTATTTGGAAATATACCACTTTTAGCAGATATATTTGACCCAATATTAGTAGGATTATATGGATTACCAAAACTATCACTAGGGCCTTTATTTATAATTTGGTTTGGAATAGGGTTACAAGCCAAAATTTTTATGGCTGCAATAATGGTGTTCTTTTTGGTGTTTTTTAATGCATATGCAGGTTTTAAAAATGTAGATATAAATTTAATAAATACATTAAAAATTATGGGTGCATCCAAGTTGCAGATTATACAAAAAGTAATATTACCTTCCTGTGTTCCTTGGATTATGGCTAGTTTACGTTCAGGAGCAGGGGCTTCAGTTTTAGGTGCAATAGTTGGAGAATATTTAGGTTCTAATCAGGGATTAGGATGGATGGTACAAGCAGCTGGAGGTGTTTACAATATTACAAGAGTATTATCTTGTATCTTTTTAATGATGTTTATAATGTCAATGCTTGATTATATATTAAAACATGTGGAAAAAAGAATTTTAAGGTGGAGAGAGAGTATTGACTAAAAAATAATGTGAGGAGAGAAAATATGAAAAAATTTATTTCGATTTTGTTATGTAGTGTTATGTTATTGGGTATGGTTGCTTGTAACTCTGGAAAAGAAGAAGAAAAGAGTTCAAAAAATGCTAAAAAAGAAACAAAACAGTTAGAAAAAGTTAAAGTATCTGAACCAGTGAGAGGTGAGCTTTGGGGACCAGCATACTTAGCAAAAGCACTAGGATTTTTTGAAGAAGAAGGTTTAGATGTAGAATTTGTTACAGTACAAAGTGATATGCCAACAGCACCAGTGTTATCTGGTGATGCTCAATTTGGTCTATATGGTCCAGAAATGATTTTAGGTTTTAATGAAAAAAATCAAGGCACTAAGTTATTACTTTCAACTACACAAAAATATCCATATTCATTTGTGGTAGCACCAAAATATAGCAGTGTAAAAGATATGAAAGGTAAAACTATAAATGGTGCTGATAGTGGTTCATCTCCTAGAGCATTTGTACGTTCTGTGTTAAAAGAAAATGGTCTTAATCCAGATACTGATGCTACATATGTAAATCTTCCAAACTCAGCATTAGTTGCAGCTTTAGAAAAAGAAGATGTTGCAGGTAGTTATGTATCTCCATCTGCTCGTAAAATTGTACTTGATGCAGGTAATAAGTTAGTTGAAGATATATATAATCCAGAAGTTCATAAAAAGTTAATTGGTTCTGAAAATTATGAAATGTATATAACATTTACTACAGATAAATATATAAAAGAGAATCCAGAAACAGTACAAAAATATGTAAATGCTATATATAAAGCTATATTATGGACAAATGAAAACTCTGCAGAAAAAATAATAGAAACATTGAAACCATTATTCCCAGGAAATGAAATGCTTGAAGATTCTGTAAAAGAAATAAAAGATAATAATATATATTCTAAAGATGGAAGTTTCACTGATGATGGATATGCAGCTATAAATAGAATGTCTATGGCTTCAGGTGTTATTAAAAAAGAAATACCTCGTGAAAAGGCTATAGATGATACTTTTTTAAAAAATGCTCAAAAAAATGTTAAGTTAGATAAATAGATGCAGAGAAAGAAATTGCCTTAAAAGCTGAAATTTTTAAGGTGATTTTTTCTATGTTACTATAATAATTTATCAAACAATATATTAAATTAGGAGATGATGATGATGGAATTGACTTCTGCTGAAAGAATGAAAGCATTAATGAATAAAGAAAAGTTAGACCGTATACCAGTTAATCCAAACGTTACTTTATATGCGGCTAACATTTCAAATTATTCTTCAAAAGAATATTATATGGAACCTGAAAAAGCTTTTAAAGCTCAAATGTGTTCAATAAATTTACATAAGTACGATGCTACTCCAGGTTATGCTATTCCAGAATGGCAGACTTGGGATTTTGGTGGTGAATTAATGTTTTCAGAAACTCCAAGAATAAGACTACCAAAAGTGATAAGAAGACCTATAGAGGATATAAAAGATGTTAAAAATCTAAAAATACCTGATGTAGACACTGCACCATCAGCAATTAGGTCTTTGAAATTTGCTAAAATATGTGTGGAAAATGGGTTTGGATTTTCAGTTCCATCAGGTTCTCCATTTGGTGGAGTACAAAGTATTCTAGGAACAGAACTATTATTAAAATCCTTAAGAAAAGACCCTGAAGTAATACATCATCTTCTTAGAATGGTGACTGATTACATGATGGCAATAACAAAGAAAAGCATAGATATATTTGGTGTAGAAAAAATATCAACATTTTCAGCATATCCTATGGAATCTCATGGAATAATTTCTTCAAAAGATTTTGAAAAATTCTCCATTCCATATATAAAAGAGATTCAAGATATGTATCAAGAATGGGGGATTAAGAAATGGATAGTACATCTTTGTGGAGACCATAAGGAAAACTTAAAATACTGGACAAATGAATTAAAATTACCAAGAAGAACTGTATTTACATTAGGTTATGAGATGGATATGAGAGAGACAGCAGAAGTTTTGGGAGATGAATACATTATTGGTGGAAATGTAAGAAACTCTATTATACATTCAGGGAAACCTGAAGATGTATATGAAGAGAGTAGAAAAGCAATTGAACAAATGAAATATTCTCCAGGAGGATTTATATTGATGCCAGATTGTGCATTAACTCCTCTTGCTCCAGCATGTAATGTACAAGCTATGGTGAAAGCAGTAGAAGATTTCGGAAGATATGATTAAGATATTCATATTGACATTATGGAATAGACTCTTTGAATATATGCTAGTTAGTAAATAGATTTTTCATATTAGACAAAAAATAATAAAAATATTAAATTTAAGATAAGATAAATTATTTTGACATAAAAGTATTTTAAAAATGACCTTATGGTTACTATTATTGTTCAATTTTAAAAATTGGAAAAATGAAAATTAAATTGGTTAAGGGGGAAATATATATGAGTAAAGAAAAAGAGGAATTGTTAAAAAAATTAGCTCATAATGTAGTTGAGATGGAAGAAGAACAAGTAGTAGAGATAGCTGAAGAATATTTAAAACAAAATTTTGACGCATTTGAAGGAATAGATAAGGGGCTTTCTGTTGGAATGCAAAGAGCTGGTGAGTTATATGAAGAAGAGGAATATTATGTTCCAGAACTACTTTTATGTTCAGATGCAATGAATGCAGGTATTGATGTTTTAAAACCTCATATTAAAAAAGAAGATTCAAAGAAAACTGGAAAAATAGTAATGGGTGTTGTGCAAGGTGATACTCATGATATTGGAAAAAATATAGTAAAAATAATGTTAGAAACAGCTGGATTTGAAGTTTACGATTTAGGAAGAGATATACCTATGAGTGAATTTGTTGAAAAAGCTAAGGAAGTAAATGCTGATATTATAGCAATGTCTACTCTTATGACTACAACTATGGATAATATGGAAGTTTTAATAGAAGATTTAAAAGGTCAAGGAATAAGAGATAGTTTTAAAATAATGATAGGTGGAGGTCCTATATCTGAAAGCTATGCTAAAAAGATAGGAGCAGATGGATATTCACCATCAGCAGCAAAAGCTGTTGAATTGGCAAAAAAATTAGTATCCTAAGCGTTATTTATATTATATAAAAAGGATGGTAAATTAATTTGTATACTTGCAAAGAGAGATTATTGAAAGTTTTAAATAGAGAGTCTGTTGATAGACCTCCTTGTATTTGCCCTGGTGGTATGATGAACATGGTTGTAGAAGATGTGATGGATATGAAAGGAATAAGTTGGCCTGATGCACATTTTGATGCTATTAAAATGGCAGAACTCACTTATGGTATCTATGAAAATGATGGTTTTGAAAATTGTGGCGTACCATTTTGTATGACTATAGAAGCTGAGGCAATGGGAGCTAAAGTTGATTTTGGAACTAAAATCACAGAACCTAGAGTGAACTTTTATCCTATGGACACAATATCTGATTACACAAAATTAAAAGAACTTGATATAAATATTGGACGAGCAAAAGTTGTTATAGATGCAATTAAGTATCTAAAAAATAAAGATAGTGATGTACCTATCATTGCCAATGTAGTCGGTCCAATAAGCGTTGCTACATCTTTAATTGAACCTACTATATTTTATAGAGAATTGAGAAAAGATAGAGAAAGTGTCCATAAGCTTTTAGAGTTTGTGACAGAAAATATAATTAAATTTGCAAAGGCACAAATTGAAGCTGGTGCAGATTTAATAGCTATTGCTGACCCAAGTGCTACAGGAGAAATACTTGGACCTAAAAAATTTGAAGAATTTGTGGTTCCATATATAAATAGAATTTTAGATTCATTAAATGAAGATGAAAATAATATTCCAAGCATAGTACATATTTGTGGAAGATTAAAAACTATATATCCTCAATTGAATAGTATTCGTAGTTTAGGTATAAGTTTTGATTCAATAACTGATGAAAAACAGGTTGTATTAAATGTTCCTAACAAAGCAATTATTGGTAATGTAAGTACATATGCCCTTGAATATGGAACTGAGGATAAAGTTGGAGAAATAGGAAGAAGATGTATAAAAAATGGTATAAATATTTTATCTCCAGCATGTGGAATAGGAGCTAGGACTCCAATTAAAAATATACAATCAATGGTTCTGAGTGCACGAGAAAGTGAATGTTAAGCATATGGTAGGTGTCAAAATGTACATATTAACTGTAAATGATAGATATGGAGAACAAAAAAGATTAAAGTTTGATTCTGGAAAAAATTTGTTAGAAATTTTAAAAGAAAATGGAATAATGATTGAAAACCCCTGTGCAGGTAAAGGGTATTGTGGAAAATGTAAGGTTAAAATCTTAAGTAATATTAAAGATAAGAATTTAGAGGAACAAAGAAGGTTTTTAAGTGAGGAAGAAGTTTTAGATAATATTAGGTTAGCATGTTTATATCAAGTACATGGAGATATTGATATAGAATTGTTGCATGATGAAAAAAAAGTAGAAGTATTAGATGAAGGTTATATGCCTAAGTTTGATTTAAATCCTGCTGTAAGAAAAGAATGCAAGATATTTTCAGAAAAGTCTCTTTTACAAAGTGATGCAGTAGAAAAATTATTATTAGAAGATAAAGAAAGTTTACCCTTAAATGTAATAAAAAGGTTTTCTAACTTAAAAGAAGGAGAAACCTATACAATAACTAGGTATGATGGAAAGATTATATCCATAGAAAATGGAGATACAAGAAGTTTGATGTATGGATTTGCAGTTGATATTGGTACAACTACTATGGTGGTATCATTAATAGATTTAAATACTGGTAAAGAAATTAAAAGTGCTTCTTCTATAAATCCTCAAAAAAGCTATGGATTGGATGTGTTATCAAGAATTAATTTTGCATCAAAAGAGAAAAATGGAGCAGAAATTCTAAGTAAAGTGGTTGTTGAATGTTTAAATAATCTATTTAATTATTTGTGTGAGGATAATAAAATAGCAAAGGAAAACATTTATGATATATCAATTGCTGCAAATACTACAATGTTACATTTACTCTTAGGAATAAATCCTAAAAGTTTAGGAATAAATCCATATAGACCGATGTTTAAAGATAGTAAGACTTTTTTAGCTTCAGATATAGGTCTAGAAATATCAAATTACACGAGGCTTTATTGCTTACCAAGTGTGTCTGCATTTATAGGTGCTGATATTACTGCAGGTGCTATTGTCACAAATTTAAAAAAAGTAAATCAGAAGATACTTTTCATAGACATAGGAACTAATGGAGAAATGATTTTATCTGATTGTGGAAAATTAATTGCATGTTCGTGTGCTGCTGGACCAGCATTAGAAGGAATGAATATAACTTGTGGAGTACGAGCAGGTGAGGGAGCTATTGAGGGAATAAGTATCAAAGATGAGGGAATACAAATAGATATTATAGGACAGGGAAATCCAAATGGTATTTGTGGAAGTGGTATTTTAGATTCTATATCTGAAATATATAAAGCGGGTTTGATTAATAAGAGCGGAAGGCTAAAGAAAAAAGATGATTTTAATGAGGATAATTTTCTTAAAAATCTTTTGGTAGAGGATGGTAAAAAGAGAAGTATAGTATTATCTAAAAAATATAATATATATATTACTCAAAATGATATTAGACAAGTTCAGCTGGCAAAAGGAGCTATTTTATCTGGTATTTTATCTATGTTACATAATTTAAAGTTAAATCCTAGAGATATTGACAAAGTAATAATAGCTGGTCAATTTGGAGCACATTTAAAGGTTGAAAGTATTGTTGGTGTAGGAATGGTTCCTGTAGAATTTAAAGATAAAATTAGTTATATTGGAAATTCCTCTAAAAGTGGTGCAATTTTATGCCTTTTAGATATATCAAAAAGAGCTGAAGTAAATGATGTTTTGAAAACATGTGATTACTTAGAATTATCATTACTAGAAGATTATGAACGTTTATTTGCAAGTTGTTTAAGCTTTGATATAAGTAAGTTGAGTAAATAAGTAAGTGGAGGTGAGTTAAAATTAAAGAAAAATACAATTTTAAATGTACATATGATACTACAGGAATGGAAGAGTTAAAATTTCTAAAGGAAAACAATCTAAAAATACCAGATGTTTATCTAAAATGTGATGAAATGGTAAAGGCTACAAAACTTTTAAAAGAAAGTACAAAAAATAGAGTTTGTTATCTTCCGTTATGTGACACTATGTGTGCACAAAGTTTAGGAGCAAATATTTCAATTGATGAATTGAGTACACCAAGAGTAAAAAGCTATAAATATAATGATATTGAAGAATTATTAAATCTTCAAAAAGTTTATTTAGATGAAGTAGAAGCTAATGAAGTATTAAAGGCAATAAAAAAATTATCATCTGAAAACGAAGATGTTATTTTAAGTATTGAAGGCCCAATTACCATTTTGAGTAGCTTAATAGACTTAACAAATATAGTAAAAGCTTTGAAAAATAGAAAAAATGATTTATACAAAATTCTAGAATATGTAAAAGATTTTATTGTAGAGTATGCTGTTAAAGGAGTAGAATCTGGAGCTAAAATTATATCTTATGCTGACCCAACTGGAAATATGGATATTTTAGGTAAGAGAACTTTTTGTAACTTAAGTAGTGATATAACAATAGAAATATTTAAAGAATTACAACAGAAAATAAATGGTAAAGCAAGTATACATATCTGTGGAAGAACAACAACTTCACTTTTGAATTTAGGACTTATGGAGATTGAAGAACTTAACTTTAATAATAATATGACTTATGCAGATGTTCTATTGAAAGAAGGTATATGTAAAGGAAGAATGTTTGGGCAAAATTGTATTAAAAATACTAATAAAAGTGTATTCAATGAAAAGATATATACAGTCAGAATATTATAAGCACTTTAACTTTGAAGTAATATAAATTTTAATTATTGGGGCGTGTTGAGATGAAAATATTAAAAGATGAATTAACACCTAAAGAAAGGGCAATTTTATATAAATCAGGAAAAGAAGTTGATAGATTACCATGTTCATTTTCTTTATCTGAAACAGCACCTGTTATGTATGGATTAAATATAAGTGATTATTATTATTCTTCAGAAATGATGATTGAAATGGAACGAAATTTAGCAAGAGATTTTAATGTGGATTCTATGGGTGTAGGTTTAGGTCTTAGAGGCATAGGAGAAGCTCTTGGTTCTAAGTTAAAATATCCCAAAGATTCAGTCTCTTTTATAGTTGAGCCTGTACTCAAAGATTATTCAATGCTTGATTCTTTAGATATAATAGACCCTTATAAAGATGGGAGAATGCCAGCTATTATAGAAGCATTAAAAGTCTTAACAGATGAATTTTCAAATGAAAGATTTATAGGTTCAAGTTTAGCAGGTCCAATTAGTAATGTTGTAGCTATAAGAGGAGCTGAGAATATACTAAAAGATACTGTTAAAAATAAAGAAAATTTACATAAACTTTTAAAATATACAGTAAAATGTATGCTAAGATACACAGAAGTAATTTATAAAGAATGTGAGTCAAGTGTCAGTCTAGCTGAACCAGTAGCTTCATCTAATCTGATAAGCTTAGTGCAGTTTAAGGAATTTGTAAAACCATATTTAGAAGAATTCGTACTAGGAGTTAAAGAAATTACAGGTTCAGCACCATCTATACATATATGTGGAAAGACTAAAGACAGATGGCAAGATTTAGTTGATGTAGGTCTTTCTGCGTTTAGTGTTGATAATTGCGAAGATTTAGAAGAGGTTAAAAAAGCAATTGGAAACAGTATGGGTATCTCTGGAAATGTACCACCAGTAGAAATTATGAGAAATGGAAGTATTAATGATGTAATGGAATCAGTAAAGGAATGTATCTTAAAGGCAAGTGACAATCCATGTGGATTTACGTTATCTCCTGGTTGTCAAATTCCAGTAGGAACTCCTATTGAGAACATACATGCATTTATGAATGCTGCTAGAATTTACAGTAAAAATGCTGTAAAAGGTAAATTATGTACATTTTAAATATTAATAAAAATATCATTGGAGGAAGTCATGAAAATTAAAAAATTAATTAGTTTATCACTAATAGCTATACTATCATTATCATTAGTAGCATGTTCTGGAAATGATAATGAAAAAAAAGAAAGTGAGTCTGCTAAAAAAGAAGTAAAAACTGTTAAAGTAGGTACATCTGACCCTATTATAAAAGAAATGTTAGATGCAGTACAAAAAGATTATTTAAATGATGGTTATAAAATGGAAGTTACTCTTTTTGATGGAGATATAATAAGTCCAAATAGTGGAGTTGCTGAAGGAACTTTAGATGCCAATTTCTATCAACATAGTGCGTTTTTAGAGCAATTTAATAAAGATAAAGGTACAGACTTGTCAGCAGTAGGAGAGCCTATTTATTATTCAAAAATGGGTGTATACTCAGATAAATTAAAAAGCTTAAATGATGTTAAAGATAATATGAAAGTTGCTATACCATCAGATGCAACTAATAAATCAAGAGCATTAGTTTTATTAGCAGATGAAGGTTTAATTAAATTAAAAGATGGTGTCAAAACTTATAGTCCTTTAGAGGTAGTTGAAAATAAACACAATCTAGAATTTATAGAAATGGATACTGTAAAAATTCCAAGTGCACTTCCAGATGTAGATTTAGGAGTGGTTAGAGCAATACAAATAATGAAATCTGACAAAGACCCAGAAAGTGCTTTAGCTTTTGATGAGCATGGGTCAGAATATGGTATAGTTTTAGCTACTAAAAGTGAAAATAAAGACCAAGAATGGGCTAAAGCTTTAACTAAAGAGTTAAAAGGAGAAAAAGTAAAAGCTATAATAGAGAAAAATTATGGTACTACATCAGTTCTTATAGAAGATAAATAACATAATTTTTAGATTTAACTATTTAAAAGAATTAAGCTGTTTTATGTGTGTATAAAAAACGGCTTAATTCTATGTGAAAAACTTGAGGTGATTATTTGATAAATGTGTCTAAATTGTATAAATCTTTTGGAAGTTTAGATGTGTTAAAAGATATATCTCTTTCTATAGAGCAAGGCGAAATATTTGGTTTGATAGGGAAAAGTGGTGCTGGGAAATCTACACTTTTAAGATGTATAAATCTATTGGAAGATTATGAAAAGGGTGAAATTTTGGTAGATGGATGTGAAATAAAAAACAATTCACATCGCAAAATCAGAGAATACAGAAAGAATATAGGAATGATATTTCAACATTTTTCTCTATTAGAAAGACAAAATGTATATAATAATATAGCTATTCCAATGAAGTGTTGGGGATATAAAAAAGATGAAATAGAAAAAAAAGTAATGGAACTTGTAAAAATAGTAGGTATAGAAGATAAGATATATCAAAAGCCTAAAGAATTGAGTGGAGGACAACGCCAGAGAGTTGCTATAGCTAGAGCTTTATCACTGGAGCCTAAAATTTTACTTAGTGACGAAGCGACATCTGCACTTGACCCAGAAACTACAAAATCTATACTATCACTTTTGAGAGAAATAAATGAAAGACTAAATATAACTATAGTATTAGTCACTCATCAAATGGATGTTATTAGAGAAATATGTAATAGAGTAGCTATATTAGAATATGGAAAGATAGCTGCATTGGGAGATGTCCAAAAGCT
Source organism: Clostridioides sp. GD02367 (assembly GCF_045900275.1). Classification (NCBI taxonomy): domain Bacteria; kingdom Bacillati; phylum Bacillota; class Clostridia; order Peptostreptococcales; family Peptostreptococcaceae; genus Clostridioides; species Clostridioides sp. GD02367. The sequence continues at coordinate 434,124 of NZ_JBJODK010000002.1, forward strand.
ATTCTTGAATCAACCAGACTGCTTAAAGAGACTTTTAGGAGAGCAATCGGAGATTATGCCAGAAGAAGGTGTAAATATAAGAATATTATTTAAACAGGATAAAGCTAAAAATACATTGATTCCAGAAATGGCAAAACAAATTCCAGTTAATTTTTCAATTGTGTCTTCTAAGCTAGAAAAATTCAGAGATGATATTATAGGTACCACTGTTATAAACATGGATGCTAGAGATAAAAAAATAATTAGTGAGTATTTAAATAGTAGATGCATAATTTGGGAGGCTTTAGATAATGGATAATCCAAGTCTTGTAATAAATAAAATAATAATTCCTGCAGTGTTTGATACTATTTATATGGTTACATGGGCTACTGTTATATCTTCTATAATCGGTTTTATATTAGCTATTATATTAGTAGAAACTTCAAATGAAGGACTTAGACCTAATAAATACATATATAAGATTTTAGATTTGATGATAAATATAATTAGGTCATTTCCATTTATCATATTGGCGGTGTCTATAACTCCAATTACAAGATTTGTAGTAGGTACTTCTATTGGAAAACAAGCAGCTATGTTACCTCTTATAATAGTTGCATCTCCATTTATAGCTAGATTAATTGAAAGTAATCTTAGAGAAGTTGATAAAGGTATGATTGAAGCAGCTAAATCTTTTGGTGCTTCAAATTTACAAATATTGTTTAGTATTATGTTTAGAGAAGCTATACCATCTATATGTTCAAGTATAACTCTTGCAACTGTATCAATACTTGGTAGTTCTGCTATGGCAGGAGCATTAGGGGCAGGAGGTTTGGGGTCAGTTGCTCTGATATATGGTTATCAAACATTTAACGATACCATAATGTATGGAACTGTAATTATAATAATTATAATGGTTCAAGTGATTCAAACTATTGGAAATGTATTATATAAAAAATTGAAATAAAATTAGATTTAAAAGGAGAGAACAAACTATGAAGAAGCTTAAGTTAATTATTATGCTTGTTTTAGCATCATCACTTTTAATTACAGGATGTTCATCAGGAAATAATAAAAATAAAGAAGAACAAAAAACTATAAGAGTTGCTACATCAGGAACGTATTTCCCCTTTGCTTTTAAAGAGAAAGATAAACTTAAAGGGTTTGAAGTGGATTTCTGGGATGAATTTTCTAAACGAACTAATTGTAAAGTTGAATGGGTATTAACTGATTTTAGTGGATTATTTGGATTATTAGAAGCTGATAAAGCAGATGTAGTATCTGCTCAACTTACTGCAACACCAGACAGAAAGGAAAAATATGGTTTTTCAGATGCTTATAATTATAGTGGAACAAATATTATTGTTAGAAAAGATGATAATAGTATAAAATCAATAGATGATTTAGTTGGCAAAAAGGTAGGTGTGGGTACTGGAGCAGTGGCAAATGAAATACTAAAAGAAAAGTATCCAAATGGCGAAATAAAAATAGTAAATTATTCAAGCGCAACTCTTAAAGGGAACTATCAAGACCTAGAAATGGGAAGATTAGATGCAGTGGTTGCACAGGACGTTGAGGCTTTAATAGCCATAAAAGAACAAAAATTAAATCTTAAAATGGTAGAACCTCCTATTCAATTTGGTGCTTGTTCTTTTGCACTTCAAAAAAATGAAAAAGGTGAAGAATGGACAAAAGAAGTAAATAAAGTAATTGCAGATATGCACAAAGATGGAACTTTGACTAAAATATCTGAAACTTGGCTAGGAAAAGATATTACTAAGGAGCCTACTAATGAGTAATTTGAACTTTGAATTTTGTCTAAGTATATTTCCATTTTTAATTAAAGCCTTGGGAATAACAATACTAATATCTATTGTTGCATTTTTTATATCAATATTATTGGGTGTGATACTTGCATTTTTTACACAGACAAAATCAAAAATTTTGAAATACATAACTAGAATATACATTTCATTCTTTAGAGGAACACCACTTTTAATTCAAATATTTTTCTTTTACTTTGGATTTCCGATGATATTTTCCTTCATGAAAAATTGTTCTCCTTATTTAGCAATAGTAATTTGTTTAGGTGTAAATTCATCTGCATACATGGCAGAAATTATACGAGCATCCATTGAGAGTGTTGATAAAGGACAACAAGAGGCCTGTTATGCTTTTGGATTAAGTAAATATCAGTCAATGGTTAAAATAATCTTACCTCAAGCAGCTACATCTGCAGTACCTCCTATTGTAAGTTGTACACTAGATATAATTAAGGGGTCTTCCTTAGGTTTGACTATAGGAATACAGGATTTAATGGGAGTAGCTCAAGTAGAAGCTGCATCAAGTTTTAAGTTTTTTGAGATATATATGGTAACGATACTAATTTATTGGGCGGTATCTATAGTATTGAGTAATATACAAATCAAGGTTGAAAAAAGGATAGGAAAAGCATATTAGATTTTGGTGTTTAAAGATAGGTTATATAAATATGTTCCTTCTTGTAAATAAATTTTTAATTTTAGAAAAAAGACATTTAGTAGTCTAAATATCAAAAAAATATAGTATCAAAAGGGTCTATATAGTCAGTTAATAAAATAGTTTTTTTCTATTGGAAAAATAAAGAAAATTCTATTATAATTTAACATGTGACAAAAGCTTGCAAAAAACAACATTAAGTGAGGGGGGACTTATTTTATGATTTTTAGTATGAAATATTTTTTAGAATTATTTCCAATAATAATGAAATCATTCAATATAACTGTTATTTTGGCAATAAGTTCATTAGTATTTTCATTAATTATAGGTACAATAGTAGCGTTATCATCTTATTACAAAGTGAAAGTATTGAATCAAATATGTAAAGTGTATGTATCTATCTTTAGAGGTACACCTCTTATGCCACAGTTATTCTTTCTATATTTTGGACTGGCATATATGAGTGATTTTGTTAAAAACATGGACCCAGTATTTGCAACCTCTATAGTACTTAGTTTAAATATGGGAGCTTATATGTCTGAAACTATAAGAGCATCCATACTTTCAATTGATAAAGGGCAGATAGAAGCATCATATGCAATGGGATTAACAAATTTACAAACCATGAAAAGAATAGTGATACCACAGGCTATAAGAGTTGCCTTGCCATCATTATTCAATAATTTCATAGATTTAATTAAAGGGTCTTCTGTAGCTTTTGTTGTTGGAGTAAATGATATAATGGGTGCTGCTAAGTCACAAGGAGCATTGAGTTTTAAGTTCTTTGAAGTGTATGGAGCAGTTATGGTAATTTATTGGTGTATAATAACTCCTTTAGGATGGGGACAAAAAAAGTTAGAAAAGAAGATAAGCGATTATTAGAATATTAAAAAAATACATATAAAGTATTTTTACATAAAAATGGTGTGAGGAGAAGAGATATGATAAAAAGAAATATTATAAAATGTTTAGTAGCAGTTTTAGCATTAGCAGTTGTAACTACTGGTTGTTCAAAAAAAGAGGAAGCAAAGGATGAAAAGGTTATAAATGTAGCTTCATCTAATTCAGCCGACCCATATTCTTATGTTGATAATGGTGAGCATAAAGGTTTTGAAGTTGACATGTGGAAAGAGATTGGTAAAAGAAGTGGATATGAAATAAAAATGGAGCCAACAGGTTTTAGTTCTATATTTGGTATGTTAGATTCTGGTAAAGTTGATGTAGCAGCCAACTTCTTTGGAATGTCTAAAGAAAGATTAGAAAAATATGATGCTTCTATACCTTATGGTTCTGATGCTGTATGTATCGCTGTAAAAGATGGAAATAATGAAATTAATAAACTTGAAGATTTAAAAGGAAAAGTTGTAGCAGTATCAGAAGGTTCTCAAGGTCAACAAGTTGCAGCTAGTGTTAATAAAGATAATTTATTTGAAGAAAAGGTTTATGGTGATGGAACTAATGGTATTCAAGATTTAGACTTAGGAAGAGTTAGTGCCTGGATTGATGCGGAACTTACTGTTGTAGGTGATGCTAAAAAAGCTAACATTAAGATAAGAGTATTAGATGATAAATTATCAGTTACTAACATAGCATATTTCTTTAAGAAAGATGATGAAAAATCTAAGACTATAAAAGAAGATGTAAACAAAGCAATAGAGGAAATGCTTGCAGATGGAACAGTGAAAAAAATATCTGAAAAATGGTTTGGAATGGATGTAAGTGCTGATATACAAAAATAAGTACTCCAAAACTAAAATATAAAGTTTTGATAACTATAGATAAGTATACTAAATTTATCTATAGTTATCTGTGTATTATAATGTATTTATAGTAGTCTTTATAAATAAAAATAAGTTATGGAGGTATTGTAAATGATTGAAACTAAAATAAAATCTATTGCACTAAAAAATAGGGAAAAAATCATAAAAATAAGGCGACAGATACACCATAATCCAGAGTTGGCATTTAAAGAATTTAAAACATCCAAACTTATAAAGGAAGAACTAGATAAACTTAATATAGAATATATAGATGTTGCTGGCACAGGAGTATTAGCTACTATAGAAGGAAAAAATATTAGTGGTAAAACCATACTACTTAGAGCGGATATGGATGCTCTTCCAATAAAAGAGGAAAATGATTTAGAATTTAAATCAATAAATGATAATATGCATGCTTGTGGGCATGATGCACATGTTTCATGGTTGTTAGGAACAGCAATGATTTTAAATGATATAAAAGAAGAACTAAATGGAAATGTAAAGTTACTATTTCAACCTGGTGAAGAAAAAGGTGGTTCTGATATTGTAATTAAAGAAAATGTACTTGAAGGTGTAGATGTATTAGCAGCTGGTCATTGTTGGCCAACCATTGAATCAGGAAAAATTGGAATAGCTAGAAATTGTGCAATGGCAGCAACTAATACTTTCGAAATAACAATAATCGGAAAGGGTGGACATGGAGCAGAGCCTCACAATTGTATAGACCCAATTGCAGTTGGAAATGCAGTGTATTCGTCTATTCAACAGATAGTATCAAGAAAAATTGATCCAGTTGTACCAGTGGTAGTATCTGTTTGCTCTTTTAATTCTGGTGTTTCCAAAAATATAATACCAGATATATGTACACTTCAAGGAACTATTAGAGCAGTAAGTCAGGAAAAAGTGATTGAAGTAAGTAAAATTCTAGAGAACATAGTAAGAAGTGTATGTAAAGCACATGGAGCAGACTGCAAGTTTGAAAAGAGTGCAGGAGGAGATGCTATTATAAATGATAAAAATATGATAGAACTGGGGAGAAAAAGTGCTTGCAAAATACTTGGAGATGAAAATGTTGAAATGATTGATTTTCCAGCAATGACAGGTGAAGATTTTGCTATTTATATGAAAGAAAAACCTGGTTTATTTATGTATATAGGTACAGGTAATAAAGAAAAAAATATAAACTATAAATTGCACAACAGTAAGTTTGATATAGATGAAAAATGTTTGAGCATAGCATCTTCCTTATTATCTCAACTTGCAGTAGATTATTTATGTCAATTTTAGAGTATATTTATTAAAAAAGGTGGAGAATTATGATAAAAGTAGAAAATTTACATAAAAGTTTTAAAGGGACAGAAGTTCTTAAAGGTATAAATCTAGAGATAAATCAAAGTGAAGTAGTAGCTATACTTGGACCATCTGGAACAGGTAAATCAACACTCCTTAGATGTTTAAATTATCTAGTTGAGCCTACAAAAGGGAAGATAATGATTGGAGATGTAAAGGTAGATGTAGAAAAAGCGACAAAAAAAGATATAGCAAATTTAAGAAAACATACATCTATGGTATTTCAGAATTATAACCTATTTAAAAATAAAACTGCACTAGAAAATGTAATGGAGGCATTAATAGTAGTACATAAAAAAAGTAAACAAGAAGCTAAAGAGATATCTTTAAAATTAATAGACAAAGTAGGTATGTTGGATAGAAAAGATTTTTATCCATCAAAATTATCTGGAGGCCAACAACAAAGAATAGGTATAGCTAGAGCTATGGCAGTAAATCCAAATGTAATATTATTTGATGAGCCAACATCAGCACTTGACCCAGAACTTGTTGGAGAAGTGTTAAGTGTTATAAAATCACTTGCAAAAGAAGGAATAACAATGCTTATTGTAACTCATGAAATAAATTTTGCAAAAGAAGTTGCTGATAAAATCATATTTATGGATAATGGTGTAATAGCTGAAGAAGGAACTCCTAATGAGATATTTAATAATCCTAAAAATGAAAGAACTGCAAAATTTTTAAATATCATTAGGAAAGAAGAAGTATTTAATTAAAAAAATATAAGTTAAGTATTTTAAGAGATATAAGATACTCCTATTAAATTTATGAGCTAGAGAATAGATTTAATAGGAGTATTTTTTTATTATTGGATTTATTATTTAATTTTAAATTAGAAACATAACTTATTTGAACTTTAGTTTTAAAAATATCGTAAAATATTTAAATGCATAAAAAAATAATATTTGACAAAATATTATATGTATTTACAATAGTAGCTTAATGAAATTACAGAGTGTAGTAATTAAAGTGACTATACTAAAACCTTATCTTAAATTATAAATTATTAAACTTGAGAATAATTAAACTATATTATATATATTTTTTTATATTGTTTATTTTATTGAAATTAATATAGAAATAAAGTTTTAAAAGTAGAATTTTATTAGGATTTATATATAGATATGAACTATTAAAAACACATTAAAGATACAAAAAAACTATAGAAATTGACATATATTCCAGTATTTGCTAAAGTAGCTGTTGGGGAAAATTACAAAGATTATTAATGCGCATTAGATAATTCACTTTAATTTTTTTAGAGTTTTAAGTAATTTACAATATAAAACATTAGAAGGGAAAATATAAATGAAGGACTTTTTAAAAAATTATAAGTCATCAATTATACTTTTATTATGTACCATAATAGGGGCAATAGTAGGATTAATACTTGGTCCAAAAGCTTCAATACTAAAACCATTTGGAGATTTATTTATAAATGCTCTATTAATGATAGTAGTACCATTAGTATTTCTTAGTGTTTCTTCAGGTGTTGCTAGTGTAAAAAATATGGAACGCTTTGGAAAAATAATGAAAAATACAGCTATAGTATTTATGGGAACAACACTTGTAATTGCAGTTTTAGGTATTACATCTGCATTATTATTTAATCCATCTAAAGGATTAGATGTATCGAGTGTAAAAAGTTTAATGGTGGCTCAAGATGCAGAGAGTTTAGAATCAAAAGGAACATTATTAGACCAAGTAGTATCAAGTATTACAGTTAAAAACTTTGGAGATTTATTTTCTAGTAGTAATTTATTACAATTAGTTATATTTGCAGTTTTAGTTGGAACAGCAATAGCTATGATGGGGGATAGAGGAAATACTATAAGAAAGCTATTATCGGAAGGAACAGAGGCAATATTAAAAGTAGTAAGTATAGTCATGCTTTATGCTCCTATAGGGTTAGGTTGTTACACAGCTACAATAATTGGAGAACTTGGAAGTAAAATAATTCAAGGGTATGTAAGAGTGTTTGTAATTTATTCTCTAACAGCAGCACTGTATTTCTTATTATTTTATAGTTTATATGCTTTTCTATCTGCAGGAAAACAAGGGTTTAGACAATTTTGGAAGAATGCTATAAAACCAATAGCAACAGCATTAGCTACTTCTTCAAGTTCAGCATGTATACCATCAAATTTAGAGGCTAGTAAAAATATAGGAGTTCCCGATGATATATCAGAAACAGTTATACCTCTTGGAATAAATATACATAAAGATGGGTCAGTTTTAGCAGTAATAATAAAAGTTGCATTTTTATCAGGTATTTTAGGTAGTGGTATGGCAAATCCAGCAACAATAGGTCAATTATTTGTAACTGTATTTGTTGTTGGAGTATTTATGGCTCCTGTAGCAGGGGGCTGACTTATCGGAGAGATGCTCGTGGTTAGCATCTTCGGCTTTCCAGTGGAAGCAATTCCATTGTTGACAGTTATAACTACTATAACTGATATTCCTAATACTATATTAAATACAACTGGTAATACAGTAACATCAATGTTAGTTGCACGATTAGTGGAAGGAAAAGACTGGCTTATAGATAAAACATCAATTACTACAAAAAAAATAAGCTAATTATAAATCCAATTAATATATAAAGTTAATAGATGTCTAATTTTGGATAAATTAGACATCTATTAACTTTTTGAGTAAAAATATAAATTTAAGATTCAAGTACAATACTTATAATTTTAATCAATTAACATAATTTATATTGAGGTAGACAAGTTTAGATGTCTAGTCTATTTTTGAAAACAGAATATTTCAAACTTGTTTTTATTAAAAGATAACAAACCTTCATCTCTCATCTTACCAAGCTCTCTTGACATAGAACTCCTATCAACGCACAAAAAATCAGCCATTTCATTTCTTGAAAAAGGAACTGTAAATTTGTGACTACCTGTTTGTTCTATTTGTTTTGAAAAATACATAAGTAATTTTTCACGAGTCGTTTTACGAGAAAGTAATTCTATTTTATTGTGAAGTAAAATATTTTTTTCAGCTATTAATTGTAACATGTTTTCAATTAATCTATTATGAAATACACATGTTGATGAACAAATACCAGTTACACTTTTAAATTTTATAAATAAAATTTCACAAGAAGATGTTGTAGTCACTGTGACATTGCTTTTATGTAGTCTAGTACATGCAAATACTTCTCCAAATAAATCTCCAGGTAATAGTTCAGCTACAATATTTCGATTACCTTCAATATCTTCCTTTATTATATGTGCACTTCCTTTAAGCATAATTCCAATAGAAGTGACCTCACTTCCAACTGAGAATATTATGCTATCCTTTGGATAAATCTTATCAACAACACCTAAACATTCTAACATTGCTTCAAGTTCGTCATTTTTAATTCCTTCAAAGAGAGGAATTTTTTTTAGCAGACTTATATGTTTTTCTAAAATTTTTTTCAAACAATCACTTCCTTGTTGCATATGCAACCGATAATTTGTTTTTATTGTACTATACTAAATTTATAAAAGCAAGAAGATATAAAAATCTTATTACAAAAAATTTGAAAGAAAAAGATGTAAGTCTTGAAAATAAATATATAAAAAATCAATATTTTAAATTAAAAAAATTTTATGAGGTGATATAAATGATGAGAAAAATAATTAAAATCGATGAGAAAAAATGTAATGGTTGTGGATTATGTGTTGAAGCTTGCCATGAAGAAGCTATAGGAATGGTAAATGGAAAAGCAAAACTTTTAAGAGATGATTATTGTGATGGTCTAGGAGATTGTCTACCAACTTGTCCAACAAATGCTATTTCATTTGAATATAGAGAAGCAGCAGAGTATGATGAAGCAGCAGTAAAAGCAAACATGGAAGCAAAGAAAGAACAAAATACAAATCTAGCATGTGGATGTCCAGGCTCTCAGTCTAAATCTATAAATAGAGACGTGTCAGATAATGAACAGGTAAATAATAATATAGCAGCTGAAACACAAGGGTCTCAGCTTAATCAGTGGCCAGTACAAATAAAACTAGTACCAGCTAATGCATCATATTTAAAAAATGCAAGTCTTTTAATAGCAGCTGACTGTACAGCATATGCATATGGAAATTTCCATAATAAATTTATGAAAAACAAGGTTACATTAATTGGTTGCCCTAAACTTGATGAAGTAGATTATGCTGAAAAACTTACAGAGATTTTAAAAACGAATGATATTAAAAATATAGTAGTAACACGTATGGAAGTTCCTTGTTGTGGTGGTATAGTAAATGCTGTTAAGACAGCTCTACAAAATAGTGGAAAGATGATACCATGGCAAATAGTTACTATATCTGTAGATGGAAAAATTGTGGATGGAGAAATTTAATTAAGCTAATAACAAAAAATGTAATAAATTTTAATAAATAAAAATGGAGGAATAAAAATGGAGAATATGTTTTGTTTTCAATGTGAACAAACAGCAGGGGGTAAAGGATGTACTATAAACGGAGTTTGTGGCAAAAAGGGGGGTACAGCCAACTTACAAGATGAGCTTACAGGAGTATTAATTGGTCTTTCAAGAGCAACTATTGGAAATAAAAATAGACCAACAAGTGAAACAGATAAAGTTATGATAGAGGGATTATTCACTACTATAACAAATGTAAGTTTTGATGATGAAGCTATAAAAAGACAAATTGAAAAAACTGAGATAGAAAAAAGTAAACTTGTACCTAGATGTTTAGATTGTGAAACAAAATGTAGTAGAAATGATAACTATGATATGAAAAACTTGTGGAATGACAATGAAGATGTACGTTCATTAAAATCATTAATTCTATTTGGACTAAGAGGTATGGCTGCTTATGCATATCATGCAATGGTACTTGGTTATACAGACAAAGAAGTAAATGAATTTTTCTATGAAGGATTAATAGCAGTTGGAGGGGACTTAGCGATTGATGAACTTTTAGGATTGGTTATGAAAACTGGAGAAATAAACTTAAAATGCATGGAATTACTTGATAGAGCAAATACTGAAACTTATGGAATACCAGAGCCAACTCAAGTACCTATGAAAATTGAGAAAGGGCCATTCATAGTAGTTACAGGACATGACCTTTATGATTTACACAAATTATTAGAACAAACAAAAGATAAGGGAATAAATATATATACTCATGGAGAGTTATTACCAGCACATGCATATCCAAAATTAAAAGAATATAAGCACTTAAAAGGAAATTTTGGTACAGCATGGCAAAATCAACAAAAAGAGTTTGATAATATTCCTGCTCCAATACTGTTTACAACAAACTGTTTAATGCCTGTTAAAGACAGTTATAGAGATAGAGTATTTACTACAGAAGTAGTTGCTTATCCAGGAATGATTCATATTGATGAAGATAAAGATTTTTCTAGTGTAATAGAGAAATCTCTTGAACTTGGAGGCTATAAAGAAGATGTTCATATGACTGGCATTAATGGAGGAGATACATTAACTACTGGTTTTGCAAGAGGTACAGTTTCATCTGTACAGGATAAAGTAGTAGATGCTGTTAAAAGTGGAGATATAAGACACTTTTTATTAGTTGGAGGTTGTGATGGTGCAAAACCTGGAAGAAACTATTATACTGAATTTGTAAAACAAGCCCCTAAAGATACTGTCATATTGACACTTGCATGCGGAAAATATAGATTTAATGATTTAGACCTTGGAGAAATTGGAGGTTTGCCTCGTTTAATGGATATGGGGCAATGTAATGATGCTTATAGTGCGATACAAGTAGCAGTCTCATTGGCGAATGCTTTTGAATGTGGAGTAAATGAATTACCTCTTAGTATGGTATTATCATGGTATGAGCAAAAGGCCGTTTGTATACTTCTTACATTACTTCATTTAGGTATCAAAAATATTTATATAGGACCTTCTTTACCAGCATTCTTATCTCAAAATGTATTGAATATATTGGTTGATAAATTTGCATTAACACCTATATCTACTCCAGAAGAAGATATGAAGAAAATACTAGGATAAAGAAAATAAGTATATTCAAGAAGGGAAGTATTTGTAATTAAAATAAATAAGGAAGTGTCTCAAATTAACTTTTTAGTTCATGAGGCACTCTTTTTTTTATGAAATCAAATATATTTTTATCATTTCAATAATAAAAAAGAGGTTTATCTCTATTTTGGGACAGCCTCTTATTTATTTTTTATAATATGTTAAGGTACAGAAATTATTTTGATTCGTTAAATTTATTACTTATAATATCTAAAACAAATACTATATTCTATAATATTTATTTTAGATATTATAAGGTATGTACAGTACAAAGTACTTTAAATACCGAAATAGTAACATCGTTATATAGAACTTGCATAAAATATATATACTACTATAATGAAATTATTTTAACTGAAATTTAAAATCGATAAGGTATTTTGTATGGGGGTATATATATATGAAAAATTCTAATTTTAATATATTGACTTTTGATGGTGGTGGATTAAGAGGAGCATTGAGTATAGCCATACTTGAGAGAATGGTAAATCAGTATCCAAATTTGTTAGATAATATAAATATGTTTGGAGGTACATCTACAGGAAGTTTAATCGCATTAGGTCTTGCGTATGGTGTAAGTCCAAAAGATATAAAAGAACTCTATTCAATAGAAAATTCAAAGCATATTTTCAGTAAAAGTTATGCAGAAATGTTAAGACCTAAGTATGAAAATAAAAATTTAAAAGAAGTTTTACTAAGTATATTTCCAGAAGAATTAGAATTAAAAGACTTGAAAAAATTAGTAATGATACCAAGCTTTTATATAGGAAATGAAGAAAACTCATGGAAACCAGTGTTTTATAATAATATGCCAAGTTCTCTTACAAAGACTAGTAAGGTTATAGATGTAGCAATGGCAAGTAGTGCTGCTCCTGTGTTTTTTCCAACGTATAATCGACATATCGATGGAGGAATAATAGCAACTGACCCAAGTTTAGCATGTATAATTCATGCCATTGATAGTGGGTTTAAACTTAAAAATACAAGACTTTTTTCAATAGGAACTGGATATGTGTATAATAGTATAAAGGCAGATACTACTGAATGGGGAGCTATTGATTGGATAATTAATAAAGAACCCGATTTACCAATTATATCTATAACATTAGAAGGAAATTCTCAAATGAGCCAGTTATTTTCTCAAAAACTTCTTGGAGATAATTACTATAGACTAAATCCAAAAATGGAAAAGAATGTAGCTATGGATGATTATGATGAGTTGGAATATCTGTTATCTTTGGGCGAAAATTGTGATATAAAGGATGCTTTTGGATGGATAAGTAAAAAGAGTTTTTATAGAAAATAGATTTAATTTATAATTACATTTACAAACATTATTTTACTAATTAGATAAAAACAAGAAAATACAAGATTATTAAGCTACTTCTTAGGGAATAAATAAAATATAATTTTTTTAAGGAGTGATGAAAATGATAAAACTTGCTACTTTTGCAGGTGGATGTTTTTGGTGTATGGTGAAGCCTTTTGATAAATATGATGGAGTTATAAAGGTAGTTTCTGGATATATAGGTGGTCATGTTGAAAATCCCACATATCAAGAAGTATGTTCAGGAACAACTGGTCATGTAGAAGCTATTCAAATAACTTATGATGATGATATAATAAGCTATGATGAGTTACTAAATATATTTTGGAAACAGATTAATCCTACAGATGATGGTGGACAATTTGGTGATAGAGGGACTCAATATAAGACTGCTATATTTTATCATGATGAAGAACAAAAAAATATAGCTTTAAAGTCAAAAGAAGACTTAGAAAATAGTAAAATATTTGATAGCGAAATAGTAACAGCTATAATTCCAGCAACTAAATTTTATGATGCAGAAGAAAATCATCAAGATTATTATAAAAAAAGACCATTAAACTATAATATGTATTATAAAGGTTCAGGTAGGTATAACTTTGTAAAAAGTCACTGGGATGGAAATAATATAAATAGAGAAGAGTTAAAAAAGACTTTAACTCCTATACAATTTGAAGTTACTCAAAATGATATGACAGAAGTACCTTTTGAAAATGAATACTATGATAATGATAAAGAAGGGGTTTATGTTGATGTTGTAAGTGGAGAAGTTTTATTTTCATCAAAAGATAAATTTGATGCAGGATGTGGATGGCCAAGTTTTTCAAAGCCAGTAATAGATAAATCTATAGTTGAGAGAAGCGATTTCTCACAAGGTATGTACAGAGTTGAAGTAAGAAGTGCTAAAGGAAACTCTCATTTAGGTCATGTATTTGATGATGGGCCAAAAGAACTTGGAGGCTTAAGATACTGCATAAATTCTGCCTCTCTTAAATTTATACCTAAAGAAGAGATGGAAGGTTTAGGATATGGAGAATATCTAAAACTTTTTAAATAATTAAGATTAGCTATTATAGACTTAGATAAAAGGTGAAAATAAAAGATATATTTTCATCTTTTGTTTTTTTGTCAATAATATGATAAATTATTAATTGTAATATTATAATTTATATTGATAGATTAAGAATTTAATTTTGAAAGAGAGAAAACAAATGAATTTAAAAGACTTTAATGGAAAGAGATTAAAATCAGCTAGAGTTTTTAGAGCAAAGACTATAGAACAGTTAGCTAAGGAAACGAAAATAAATAAGAAAGATTTGAAGGCTTTTGAAGAAAATAAATATATTCCTAATATGGAAAATACATTAAAATTATCAAATATATTAAATTTTCCAAAAGAGTATTTTTATAAACATGAAAATATGAATGTTATTGTTGAGGATAGTCATTTTAATCCTCAATCTAAACTACCTAGAGTAGAAGAAATTTCTTATAGAGAAAAAATGATAATTATTCATAAAATATACTCATTTATGGAGAGTTATATTAAGTTTCCAAAAGAAAATTTACCAAGTAAAAGAATAATGTCAGATACTAACATAAATGATATAGAAAGTCTTGCATATAAAACAAGAGAATTTTGGAATTTAAATAACAGCCCAATAGTAAATATGGTAAACTTACTAGAATCTAATGGAATTATAATATCTGGTATGAATGTAGATAAAAAAGGGGCAACAATCTTTACCCAAAAACAGAGAATTGGAAAAGAAGTTAAATATTTAATATCTCTGGGTAATGATAAAAAATCAGCATCAATTAGAAACTATGATTTAGCATATGAACTTGGTTATATAGTGTCAAGTGAATTGAGAATACCAAATAAGCAATTTTCAGCAGATGAGTATGCATGTGCATTTTTATTACCAAAAGAGAGTTTTTTAGAAGACTTGATTCATCCAGAAGACATAGATTATTATGTAGAGTTAAAGAAGAAGTGGATTGTACCTATGTCTGCTATGCTTTTTAGAGCATATAATCTAGGTAAGATAAATTATAAAAAATATAATTATCTTATGAATGAGATGGAGAAAAAAGGGTGGTTAAGAGAAGAACCTCTAGATAAAATGAAAGGTTCAAGTCCAATGTATTTAAAAAGAGCAGTCGAATTATTGATAGAAAATAAAATAATGAGTACAAATAGTATAGTATCTAGTTTAGAAGAATTTGGAATAAATCTTTATCCAGAAGATTTAGAATTGTTAATGGGACTAAAAAAGGGATTATTATCTCAAAATATAAATAAAAAAAGCAAAGTTATAAAATTTGATGGAAATAAGTAGGTTGATATTTTAGTATTGAAATTAAAAGCAGGTATAGATGATTTTAACATTAACTTAGTTAAAAGATTTTTGTTATGAGTAATTTACCTGCTTTTAATATAAAGTTTTAAAATTTAAAAAAAGTATCTTAGTCGACCATTAGTAGCTCATAACAAACACCTTGAGCTACCAAGTTAAATCCAAAATGTGAACCAACATGACCAATTCCGATTATTGATATTTTTCTAGGTTTTATTGTAAAACTTAGCATCTCATCACATTTTGTTTTATGTATACATATCATGATACTCTACAATAATCATAGAGTTATTTAAATGAGTTAGATAAGACTCTCTTAAAATAATTTTGAATCTAAAGTGTTTTTGAAAGTGCAATATGTTCTCTTAAAACAGAGCAAGATTTACTAAATTCATTTTGCTCATCTTCAGTCAGATTGATTTCAATAATTTCTTCTATGCCATCTTTTCCTATAACACAAGGAACACCTGCAAATACATTTGTCTCATTGTATTGACCTTCTAACAGTGTAGAGACAGGTAGAATTTTTTTCTCATTATGTAATATAGCTTTTACAATTTCTACTAAAGCAGTGCCTATTCCAAATTCTGTACAATCTTTACCATTTATTATACTTATACCTGTTTTCTTATTTTTTTCAACTATTGATGGCAAATCTAGTTCTCCATAAGTAGTTGGATTATCCTTTATCATGTCTAATAAAGGCTTACCACCAATTGAAACATGAGACCAAGGAACCATTTGAGAGTCTCCATGTTCACCCATAGAATAAGCTTGTATTGACTGTTGAGCTATTCCAGTTTCTTCAGATAGAAGTCTTCTAAGTCTTGTTGAATCTAAAGCTGTGCCAGTTCCAATAACTTTATTTTTAGGAAAACCAGATTTTTCCCAAATATAATTTGTGACTACATCAACAGGATTAGATATGACTATAAATATACCATCAAAACCAGAGTTAATTATAGGTTCTACTATAGACTTTATCATTCCAATGGTTGGTCTTAGTAGGTCTAATCTAGTTGTGTTTTGTCTACGTAAAGGTCCTTCTGAAGAGTCAGCAACGCTTATTACTACTATATCAGAATCTTGGCAATCATCAAAAGTTCCCTTGTCTATAGATACTTTATGTGGTAAATAAGAAACTGCATCAGCTAAGTCTAAAGCTTGAGCTTTTGCTTTAACCTCATCTATATCAATCATAAAGAGTTCATCACAAACCCCTTGAGTTATCAAACTAAATCCACAATGAGACCCAACATGCCCTGAACCCACAATAGATATTTTTCTTGGTTTTATTGCCATTTTATATCACTCCCCCTAAAACAACGACACATTTATAAGAAAATTATAGATGTTATTAAAAGCTGTTTTTGTATATTTTAATATTCTATTATTTCAGAAAATTTATTTAATATGATTTTATACTAAAATTTTTAAAAAATCAATGTTAATATACTCTATATTAATGAATGTTAAAGTATTATATGTATATTTAAAATTATTAATAATTATTAAAATATGTAATGTCACGGATATTTAAAATATTTAAGAGTAGAATATGTGCATAAATAATAATGATGTCGGTTGATAATGATATTAAATTGAGGTATACTGTTTTTTCAAATTAAAAAATAAAGGAGTAAATGTGTTATGAATTATTACACAAAGGAAGAATTGATGAAAGCACTGAGAGTAGTTTCTTCAAGTATTATTAATTGTGAAAAAATACAACCAAAATTTTCAGAGGGGACTTCTCAGCATTCCCTTCTTAGAAATAGGATAAAAGCCTTGTATATTTCTAAGGCATTGATAGAATCTGAGGATATTATGGATAAATATACAAAAGAAGAGTTAATAGAAGCTTTACCACCTATAACTTCGATTATTAGCAAATGTGAAAAAGGACAGATGAAATTTTCAGAGGGGACTTCTCATCACACACGTTTTAAGAATATTATAGAAGCAATGTATATTTCAAAATCATTAATAATGGATGAAATTAGTAAAAGAGATTAAAGCTTATTTTACAATTTAACATGTTTTAATATACTTTTCATTATATAAGAAAATAAGTAAGCATACATGTTATAAAATATTGGAATAATATACAATTATAAATTTGTTAACACTAATATCTATATGTTAAAATATAGTAGATGATGTTAGTAAATAATAGGATGAGTTCTATTTTAATACAATTAAATTAAGCTTAGGTTGAAATTTGTATTTAAAAAGTAAAGTAGTCTAGAATTAAGAAAATGGAGATAGAATTATAATGGAAAAGTTATATTATACAAACCAATATGTAAGAGATTTTACAGCAGAAATAATTGAAATAAAAGAAATAGAAAATAAGTATCATGTTTTATTAGATAAGACAGCGTTTTTTCCTGGTGGAGGAGGTCAGTTTGGAGACCTAGGAAAAATAGAGAATTATGATGTAATAAGTGTGTATGAAGATGGAAAAAATATATACCATGTATTAGATAAAAAACCTATAAAGATACATAAGGTAAAGTGTAGTATTGATTGGGAGAGAAGAGAGGATGGAATGCATCAACATTTTGGACAACATGTATTATCTGGATGTTTTTTTAAAACTTTTAATGCAAATACGACAGGTTTTCATCTAGGAAATGAGTATAGTACAGTAGATATAGAAGGTAATTTAGAAGAGGATAAAATTAGAGAGATAGAGTTGCTTGCTAATGAAATTATTCGTCAAAATATACAAGTAGAAACCTTACTTCCAACAAAAAAAGAACTAAAAAAGATTTGGTTAAGACGTGACTTGCCAAATACTAATGAAGAGATAAGAGTAATAAAAATAGGTGATTTAGATACAAATGCGTGTTGTGGAGTGCATCCAAAATCAACTGGTGAATTAAGAATGATAAAAATAAAGAAATGGGAAAAACATAAGTCAAGTACAAGAATAGAGTTTCTAGCAGGTAAAAGGGCAGTGGATGAAGTATTAAAGAGGGATATATATCTGACTAAAATATGTAGATATTTGAGTTGCAGTGAAGAGGATGCTATAAATGGTATTGTAAATTTAAATAATAAGGTGGAAGAAGCTCTAAGTAAAAAAAGAAAGATTGAAGAAGTAGTAGCTAATTATCAAGTTAAAGAAATGATTGAAAATGCAAATAAAATTAATACTATTTCAGTTATTAAAAAGGTCTATGATAATGAAGATTTAAAATATGTAAACAAAATAGCAAACAAAATTACAGAAGATGAAAATAATATTGCATTATTTGCTGCTAAATTTGAAGATAAAATAAATCTAATTTTTGCATGTTCTAAAAACTTGAAAAATATTAATATGGGAAATTTATTAAAAGATGCAATAAGTCTTATAGATGGTAAAGGTGGAGGAAGCCAAGTACTAGCTCAAGGTGGAGGAAAAAATAATGGTAATTTAGAAGCTACACTTGATTATGCATTTATGAAGCTAGAAAAAACTCTATAAATATATTTAAGCAAAAACATCAATGTAATAAAATAGATATGGGGGAATAAACATGGAACAACAAAAGGATTATATAGAGTTATATGAAAATGAAGAATTAATAGAGATAAGGGAAGCTCGTATAGATGATTTGGATGTAATAGCAAAATTTAATTATAATTTAGCTAAGGAAACTGAAGGAAAAGAGCTTGATATGGATGTTCTGACTAAAGGTGTAAAAGCATTATTATTGGATGAAAGAAAAGGTAAATATCATGTCTATACAGTATTTGATAAAGTTGTTGCACAGATTATGTATACGTATGAGTGGAGTGATTGGAGAAATGGGAATTTTCTTTGGATTCAGAGTGTATATGTAGAGAAAGAATATAGAAGAAAAGGTATTTTTAATTATTTATTTAATTATATAAAAAATATGTGTGATAGAGATGAAACTATTGTTGGAATGAGATTATATGTAGAAAAAGAAAACATAAATGCAAAAGCAACATATGAGTCTTTAAATATGTATGAGTGTGATTATAATATGTATGAATATGAAGTAATACACTAGTAATATAAACCTATGATATTATAGAGATTATTGAGTATATTGATAACTATGTGAAATAAACTGGATATTATAATTAGAATTTTTAGGGGGTATAAAAATGGACGTTTTCAAAGGAATGTTTTATGTATTTTTATTTTTAGATTTAGTATCAATATTTTGCTTCTTTTTTAACAAAGGAAAAATAGCATCTAATAAATTTGTATTTAATGCAATAGGGGTACTTACATTTGTGCTTTGTTTTATGCTTTTTAGTTATTATCCAAATAGCAATATTCTTGGCAAGTTTATTGCATCTATATTTTTTATATTTGGAATAGTAGGAGTTATGTTAAAAGAGAAAAACTTTTTATATGCTAGGCTTCTTTTAACATTAGTTATTGTTTTTTCAACAATTATATTGTTCGTTATTCATTAGAAGATATTTGTTTAAGGATTTGTTAAGGTCTACACTTTTTAGTGTAGGCTTTTTTTTGTTTTTAATAAATATTTAAGGAAATTTTAAGAAAATTTTAAAATCGTCTTAAATGTTTATTGCTACCATTGAAATATTAAGAGAGAAGGTGATTATTAGTGGAAGAAAATAAAAAATTAGAAAAATTTTTACTATCAATTGTGTACATAATATTTTTTGTATATGTTTTATTGACTATAAGAATAATTTTATTTAAAGATGTACCAATTTACGCTATTTTTAAAGGAATGTTCAGGTCTGTAAATTTAATACCATTTTATACAATATGGCAATTTATCATAGATAATAATATTAGTTTTATGAGAGCTACTGTAAATATTATAGGAAATATAGGCATATTTATTCCAATGGGGATTTTCTTCCCTATAGTATTTAAAGAATTAAATAAAAAAACTATGATTACAGCAATTATATTTATTAGTTTAGGATTTGAAACAATACAATATATTCTTGCTCTTGGAAGTAGTGATATAGATGATATTATTTTAAATTCATTGGGTGGTATAATTGGTATTGCTATTTACATAAATATGACTAAATTATTTCCTAATAATATAATAAAGTTCAAGGCTATAATAGGAACTAGCTTGGTTTTAGGAGTTATAGGGCTAGGAATTATTTCTATAAATTATCAAGATTTGCTAAACTTTAAATTTAAATCAAATAAAGAAATATCAAAAATATTAATTGAGGAAAATAAGGAAATAATCAAGGATATAAATAAAGATGAGGTAGACATAATTGGTACATTTGAGAGATTTGAAAAAGGCACAATAACCATTAAAGCTGGTTCTAATAATAAAGTAAAGAGACCAGAAAATATAATTGATAGTGATGGAAATATAAGAATTTATTTAAGTGAAAATACAAGATTAGTATCTTATGTGATTACTGAAGAATCAAAAAGTGATGTAGTTAAATATCAAGAATTTGATGTTAAAAATTTACCATTATTAAGGAAATACGATACATTTTATGTTTGGATTGATAAAGAAAACCAATCAAAAGATAAACATGGGATTGTAGCTAGCAAATTGTTAATTGGATTAAAGGAATAGGACATTAATTTAATATAAAAGAATAACAAACATAAAAAACGAAAAAACTATTTCTATAACTATTTTTACATTATGCATAAAATAAGACAACTTAGTGAAGGAGTAGAGATAAATTATGGAAATAATAAGGTATGTTTTGTACTTTTTTATATATTCTTTTTTAGGATGGACAGTAGAAAGTATAGGTTGTTCTATAGCGAGCAAAAGAATAATTAATAGAGGCTTTTTAAATGGTCCAATATGTCCTGTTTATGGTTTTGGAGCAGTGATTATAATATCATTATTGGAAAGGTTTGATAATATAGTCATAATATTTCTATTAGGCATGATTTTAACAACAATATTAGAGTATTTTACAGGATTTATTTTAGAGACCTTATTTCATGCAAAATGGTGGGATTATTCTGACAGAAAATTCAATATAAAGGGTAGAGTATGTTTAAAAAATGCAATATACTTTGGTGTAATGTCTGTTATAATAGTAAAGTTGATACATCCATTTATAAAGTATTTTGTAGGAACAATTCCATATAGAATATTAATATCAATGGCTATAATTACAACACTTTGGACTATAATTGATTTGATTGTTACTATTATAACACTCAAAAAATTGGATATAAAGTTAAGCTTGTTAGATGAGATAATTGCAGACCTTAGTGATATAAATGTGAAACTTGATAAATTTGATAGAGGCGAAATACAAGCTTTATTTAAAACAGTAAATAAAGATGAATTGGAAACTAGAGAAAAAATAAACAAAATAAACAGTAAATTAGACCGTATAGAGTCCAATATTATCCTACAAAAAAGAGTTATCAAAGCTTTTCCATATATAAAACATAAAAAACAACAAGAGCAATTAGAGTATTTCAAAGGTATTATTAGAGAAAATAAAAAATAATTATATAATTTAATAGAAAATAAACAGAATAATGGTATTTATAAGTTAATTTTTAAAGGACTCTATAAAAATAGAATAGAGTCCTTTATTTTTTGTGGAATAATGTTTATTTGATAAGAATAAAATATATTGTTCCTGAATAACAAATATTTTGAAAATTGTAAAAACATATATTGACAATTTGTGCCAAAGATAATAACATTAAGTATATAAAGAATTTTATATAGAAATATCTTTATAAATCGCAATAATTTTAAAACATAAATCTATTTAAAGAGGGGATGATTTGCCAATGAGCGAGATAACTAGTCAAATGATAAGTACAGAAGAAAAAAAATATGTTGCTAAAACACAAAAAATACCTTACTATCCAGTAGCATTTAAATCAGGTGATGGTGCAATGTTATATGATTATGAAGGTAATGAGTATGTTGATTTTTTAGCAAGTGCAGGCTCTGCGAATGTAGGTCATGGAAATAAGGAAATCTCACAAGCAGTTAAAGAACAAATGGATGATATCACACAATATACACTTGCGTATTTCCATAGTGATCCTCCTGTAAAATTAGCTGAAAAGCTTGTGGAAATAGCCCCTGGAGATAATGATAAAAAAGTATTATACAGTGCAACAGGTTCTGCTTGTATAGATGCTGCTATAAAACTAGCAAGAGGGTATACTGGAAGAACAAAAATAATATCTATGTATGAATCTTATCATGGAAGTACTTATGGAGCTATATCTATATCTGCATTAAGTACAAATATGAGAAGAAAAATGGGTCCATTGTTACCAGAAGTTTATCACTTCCATTACCCTGATAAAAATAGAACAGCTAAAGAATGTTTAGATGAGATAGAATATGCTTTTGCGCACTATTTACCAGCAGAAGAAGTAGCTGCAATATTTATAGAACCAATTGCAGGAGATGCAGGAATAATAGTACCTCCAGTAGAGTGGGTACAAGGTTTAAGTAAAATATGTAAAGAAAATGGAATACTACTTATAAGTGATGAAATACAACAAGGTATGGGAAGAACAGGTAAGTGGTTTGGTATAGAAAATTTCGGAGTTGAAGCAGACCTTATAGTTCTTGGAAAATCTGTTGGAGGTGGATTACCTTTAGGAGCAGTTGTTGGAAGAACTGAGATAATGCAAAGCCTTGATGCTCCAGCACATCTATTTACTTTAGCTGGAAATACAACAGTATGTGTAGCTGCTTTAAAATCTATAGAAATAATTGAAAGAGAAAACTTACTTCAAAAGAGTATAGAAATGGGAGATTATATTAAAGCAGGATTTGAGAAGTTAAGAGAAAAATACGATATAATTGGAGAAATAAGAGCTTTAGGATTATCTATAGGAGTTGATATAGTTAAAGGAAATGGCTCTAATGAAAAAAATCCAGATGCTACAGCTAAGATATGTTATAGATGTATACAAACTGGTTTAATAATGATATTCTTAGGTCAATCTACTTTAAGAGTACAACCTCCTCTAGTAATAACTAAGGAACAAGTAGATAAAGCAATGAGTATCATAGATTCTGCAATAGATGATTATTTAAATGGTAGAATTGGTGATGAAGTATATGAAGTAACTCAAGGTTGGTAAAATACATATAAATAAAAATAAGAGTTATCTCAGTTTTAGAAAGTAATTTCTGAAATGAGATAACTCTTTTAAATTACCCACAAGTAAGAAGATTAGTTGATTCATTAAGGGTCATGTTTTGGATGTCATTCTTGTGAGCATCAGAAACAGTATTACGAGAGTAGTTACCTTTACTTGTATTATCTGTTAATTTAGTTATAATTAATATTGCTAAAAGAATAAAAATTACTGTGTATAAGGCAATAACATAAGGTTTTCTTTTATATTTGTATTTGTTGTTAAAAAAAGAATGACCATAATTATTTTTATTGACTTTAGATTTATTGGTATTTATATTCTTTTTCTTGTTACTTTTCTTTTTATCATCCTTTTTTCTATTTTTAGGGTAAGGAATGACTTTGTGTGTATTATCAAGTTTGATATTTTTATTTTTTTGAATATTGCTTTCTAGGCTAGCTTTTTTTTCTCCAAATTGAATAGTTTTATTGGTATTGTTGTTATCTTTCAATGTTAATCTCCCTCCCTTAAACTTTCCCTTTAGATAATATTACTACTAACCCATAGAATATACAATAAATAATATATAAGTAATAAAATTTTATAAGTATAAGTCTCTTTCTCCACGTTCTAAGGCAGTCATATTGTTAGATACTATGTTTCTTATATCTTCTCTTTCTATCTTAGCTATTTCTTCTGTGATAAGTTTTTTGCCCATAGCTTTAAGTTCCTCATCACCATAATCAATTAGAAATTCGTTTAATGTAGTAAGAGCATTTGGTGTACAGACATTGTGGATTTGGCGACTTTTAGCTAAACTCATAAATCTATCTCCAGTTCTACCTTTGCGATAACAAGCTGTACAATAACTAGGGATATATCCATCAGTTATTAGTTCTTTAAGCACCTCTACAGGGCTTCTATGGTCTCCAACTTCAAATTGTTCTGTATTGTCACCATCTTCATATGCTTTATATCCTCCAACACCTGTCAGAGAACCTGCACTGACTTGTGATACACCATATTTTAGCAATTCATTTCTCATATCAGCAGTTTCTCTAGTGGACATTATAATTCCAGTAAAAGGAACAGCTAATCTAGTTATAGCTACTATTTTTTTGAACATATCATCAGAAACTAAGTGAGGAAAATCTTCTAAACTCATTCCTTCAGCTTTTTTTAATCTAGGGAAAGATATAGTGTGGAATCCTACTCCAAATTTTTCCTCTAAGTGTTCATTATGCATCATAAGTCCTAGAACTTCAAATTTTGGGTCAGATAAGCCAAATAAGACTCCAGCACCAACATCATCAACACCAGCTTCCATAGCTCTATCAAAAGCTGTTAAATGGTAATAGTAGTCATTTTTTATAGAATGACCATGCATCTTTATAAATGTTGGTTTATGATAAGTTTCTTGGAATAATATATAAGTTCCTATTCCCTTTTCCTTTAGTAACTTGTATTCATCTACACTTGTAGCAGCTATGTTAACGTTTACCCTTCTTATATTTCCATTTTCGTTATATGTTGAGTAAATTGCATCTAAGCAATCTAAAATATAATTTATATCACAGTTTTTAGGGTCTTCACCAGCTTCTAGAGCAAGTCTTTTATGACCCATTTTTTCTAGTATTTTAACCTCTTCTTTTACTTCATCCATAGTAAGTTTTTTTCTTTTAAATTTGTTGCATGTACTGAAACCACAGTAAACACATTCATTTACACAGTAGTTTGATACATAGAGAGGGGCAAATAAAACCACTCTATTACCATATATTTCGTTTTTTATTTGCCCAGCTATACTAAATAATCTATCTAGTTGTTTTTTATCTTCCACTTCAAGAAGAGTAGCTATATCTTTATAAGTAAGTTTTTCCCTTCTATCAGCCTTATCAAGTACCTTTTCAATATCATCATAAGTTGAATTTTTTGCATCCTCTAATAAAGAATTAATTAGTTCATGTTTTATGAACATTTACAAACGCCTCCATTCAATATTATCACCACGAGAATAGTCGACTTTAAGTCCTAATGACTTGATGTTTTCTTCTAAACTTTGGTGATACTCACAAGCTTCTTGACCAGTAAAGGCTTTGTTATCGTAAAGAGAATATTGTTTTCTAAATTCTTGAGGAGAAAGGTTTGGCATAATTACATTACAGCCAGCTAAAAGACCTGCATTTCTTCCACTAGGGTTTATAGATGCAAGGGCCGTTGTAGCAGGTAATAAAACTTTTGGAAGTAGAAGTCTTGTAATTGAAAGCATAAGTAGTGTCTTTTCTAAATCTCCATGTTTATAATCTTTAAATATTGTGTCATGATGTGGAATAAAAGGTCCTATTCCAACCATATGAGGATTTAATTCTTTTAGATACAATAAATCACGAACAAGGTCCTCATTGGTTTGAAATGGTGACTCAACCATAAATCCAGCACCTACTTGATAACCAATTTCCTTAAGGTTTTTTAGGCATTCCTTTCTAGTTTTAAGTTCAATGTTTGGTGGATGTAATTTTTTATAATGACTGTCTGTAGCAGTTTCATGTCTTAAAAGATACCTGTCTGCACCACTTAAAAAGTATTTTTTATATGAGTCATAACTCTTTTCTCCCAGTGATAGTGTTATGGCACAATCCTCATATTTATTTTTTATAGTTGAAACAATTTCACATATTTTATCATCATTAAAATATGTATCTTCACCACCCTGCAAAACAAAAGTCCTGTATCCTATTTTATATCCTATATCACAACATTCAAGTATTTCATCAAGTGAAAGTCTGTATCTTATGATATTTTTATTAGAAGATTGTATTCCACAGTAGTAGCAATTATTTTTACAATAGTTTGTAAGTTCTATAAGTCCTCTCAAATAGATTCTGTTTCCATAATGCTTATTTCTCATGTCGCTAGCTTGCTTATAAAGATAGTTTCTTAAATTTTGTTCAAAGTTATATTCTTCATTGTCGATATTTTCTATTAAATATAGTAGTTCATCAAAGCTTAATGAATTTATGCTGTAAAGTTTATCTATAAAGTATTTAATCTTATTTTTAGTCATATCTAAATATGTAATTATTAAATATGGTTAAATTTTTAATAATTGAAAAGTTCAAGTGATCTTTCTAAAATACCTTTTACATATGCTATTAAAATACCATAGTTTACTATAGGTACATTGAAAGATTTTGCCTTTTCTATTCTAGATAACATTCCAGCTCTATTCATCATACAAGCTCCACAATGAACTACAAGTGCATATTTATTTATATCTTCAGTGAAGGATACTCCAGAACTAAATTCAAAAGTAATATTTTTGCCAGTTTTCTTTCTAATCATGTTAGGAATCTTTACTGTTCCAATATCATCAGTCTGTCTGTGATGGGTACATCCCTCAGCCATCAAGACTTTATCACCATCTTTTAAATTTTCTAAAGCATAAGCGCCATTAATTAATTCTTTAAGGTCTCCCTTTTGTCTAGCAAATAATATAGAAAAAGATGTAAGAGGAATATCTTTTGGAGTATCTTTATCTACTTGTGGAAATACTTGAGAGTCAGTAATAACAAGTTTTGGTTTTTTACCTAGACTAGATAGAGTTTCTTTTAAACTATCTTCCTTTGTAACTATAGAAATTGCTCCAGTATCTAAAATATCCCTTATAACTTGCTGTTGAGGAAGTATAAGTCTTCCCTTTGGGGCGGCTTTATCTATTGGAACTACCAAAACAACTAAATCATTTGGTTCAATTAAATCTGATACCAATTTAAATTCAGTGCTGTCTTTAGGTAAGACTCTTATTATTTCATTCTTTAAATCTTCAATTCCAATTTTATCTGTTGATGAGACAGAAACAACTGGACATTTAACTTTATTTTTAGTTAAGTCTAAAATTTCAGAGTGATTCTTAATTGTATCAATCTTGTTAAGAACTAAAATATGAGGTATATTCTTATCATTAAACTTTTCAATTAGCGTTAAATCTTCTTTTGATATACCAATTTGGCAATCAACTACTAGTAAAGCTATATCTGTTTTTTCCAAAACATCTAATGATTTACTTATTCTAAGTTCACCAAGTTCACCAACATCATCAAGACCGGCAGTATCTATAAGAACACAAGGTCCTATAGGAAGGATTTCCATTGGTCTAAATACTGGGTCTGTAGTAGTTCCAGCAATATCTGATACTATCGCAGCACTTTGATTCGTTATAGCATTTATTATGCTAGATTTACCTGCATTTCTTTTACCAAAGAGACCTATATGTACTCTTATTGATTGTGGAGTAGAATTTAGACTCATTTGTACTCACCACCTTAAATTTCTTTTTTTGATATACTAGTTTTTACAGATACATGAGGTATGTTTCCCAATTTACCAGTCAAACTATTAATAGTATCCATTTCGCCAACAACTGCTATACATACAATCGATACTCCTTCTTCTTCACAAGGAATTCCCATTCTGCCTTTAATAATACCTTTAAAACCTGATACAACCTCATTAAATTTAAGCTGACATTCTTTTGGCTCTTCTAAAATAGCACTTATGACCGCAACCTTTTTCATAAATATCCTCCTAACTCAGAAAATATGTCTTAAACAAATCCAAAATCAAAAAACTTTTCTTTTAAAGAAAAGTTTCTACAAAAGAAAAGTTATTAATTACACAAGTATAATGTGCCATATTAAACTATTTCCTTACAGATTAGATAACTCTTTTCTGGTAGGGTTAGCTTGTAAAAATTTAATTTAACAACAATTAACTAAAGAAAATTTTCACATAATTTATATAAATTATATAAAAATTAACTAAAGAAAATTGAAGCTACTTATATAATAGTAGTAAATTGAAATTAAGTCTATAGGAAAACCAATTTTTGTATAAAAATTAAAATTAAAATTGGTTATTTGTTAAGAAATGACTTTAGTAAAATGTGTATTTAACTATTTTTTAAGCATATAGTTTATAAGTAGTTTTAGAGTGTTTTCGATAGCTTCTATATGTGTTCTTTCATAGTGATGACTATTGTTTGTTCCAGGACCAACACATGCTATTTGAACATCTTCTCCCCAACGAATGGCCTCTGAAGCGTCTGAACCATAGAAAGTAAATACATCGACAGCATAATCTAAATTATTGTCTTCTGCAACATCGACAAGTTTGTTTCTTAAATTAAAATCATATAATGATAAATTATCTTTTGCAACTATAGTTACACCATGTTCACTAGATGTTTGACTTGGACCAGTTGGTGCTATATCTATTGCTACAAATTCTTTTGTTTTTTCAGGTAAAGCTTTAGAAACACCATGTCCAATTTCTTCATAATTACTTATATAAAAGTTAGTAGTATGTTTAGGAGTTAAATTATTTTCCTTAAAATATCTACATATTTCAAGAACCATTGCTACAGCAGCTTTATTATCTATATATCTAGATTTTATAAAACCAGATTCTGTAGCTTCAAAGCGATGGTCTAGACACACAAAATCTCCAACACTTATTCCTAAATCTAATACATCTTGTTTTGTAAATACTTTTTCATCAAGTCTGATAATCATTGTTTCTTCATTTCTCTCAGTAGCAGCCTTTGTCTGACCATATATATGTGTAGAAGCATATTTAAATACAATACTTCCTCTGATTTTTTTACCCTTTCTAGTTATAACAGTACAGTTTTCTCCTTCTATAGCTGCCCAACAACCACCACCAACTTTATGGTATTTAAGAGTACCATCAGATGATATTTCTTTTACCATAGCTCCAAGTGTATCCATATGTGCAGATATTGTTATTTGATTTGAATCATCTTCACCAGGAAGAGTAGCTATAAGTGCACCTTTTTTTGTAAGAATAGTATTAAGACCTAATGCTTCAAAGTCTTTTTTACTTTCTAAAACTGCATTTTCAGTATATCCAGCTGGACTTGGGATATCTAAATATTTTTTCATTAAATTTATAGTATTAGTTAAATTTAAATTCATATTGTTTCCTCCTAAAAAATATATATTCATACAAATTATAACATAAATACGAATGTTCTGAAAACTAAAAATAAAAGA